>CAZKHF010000197.1:0-5785 GCA_964552445.1 uncultured Bradyrhizobium sp.
TCCCCTGGCGTCACGACGGCGACTATCCGAAGTTCCCGGCGCGCTACGAGATGTGTTTCGCCGCGGCGAGCCGCGTCGCTCCGGCGTTGCGCGACGCCGGATTCTCTGAAGTTCTGATCGCGCCGTTTTTCGGCCACCGCTACCTGCGCTCCGTGCCGGTGGTCCGAGAAGTCGAAGGCGCGCTTCATGTCTTGGCGGAGCGTCGCGACTGGCGGGCGCTCGCCTCGTACGCCTACACGCTCGCGCGCCGCTGATGGAGCGGCCTGTCGTCGCCGAGGCTCGCCGCTCCACGAGGCGACGTCATGGACACAGCAATCAGACGCAAGGGTCGTCGCTTTTCAGATGGGCGGCCAGCAGCGCGTCGCCGATCGGCGCGTTATACGGCGGGTTAAGGACCGCGGAACTAGACTTGAATTCCTCGGGACTCGCTGAAATCGGAGCCGGGCATGCCTGGGCTTGAACCCTTGACCGTCGTCATCTGCGTCGATCATGCCTCGGTGACGGGAGGGCAGGCGAAGGTGGCGATCGAGAGCGCGATCGGGCTGAAGAAAAGCGGCGCGCGGCCGATCCTGTTCGCGGCGGTGGGACCACCCGATCCGCGGCTCGCCGAGGCGGGCGTCGAGGTCGTTTGCCTCGGCCAGCATGATCTCCTGGGCAATCCGTCCCGCGCCGCCGCCGCCTGGCGAGGGCTGTGGAACAGCCAGGCGGCGTCGGCCCTGAAAGCGTTGCTGGCGCGCCTACCGCGCGAGCGCACGCTCGTGCACGTGCACGGATGGGCCAAAGCGCTTTCGCCGTCGATCGTCGCGCCGTTGCGCGCCGCGGGCGTGCCGGCGATTTACACCATTCACGAATACTTTCTCTTTTGTCCGAACGGCGGCTTCTACAATTACCAGCGCGGCGCGGTGTGCGCGCTGCGGCCGCTTTCTTTGCGCTGCCTGGCGACGCATTGCGATTCGCGCATCTACGCGCACAAGCTGTGGCGCTTCGGACGGCTTTACGCTACTCGGCGCTGGCTGCGGATGGCCGAGGCGTTCTCCGACTATGTCTGCATTTCGGATCATCAAAGGCAGATCGTCGGCTCACAGCTGCCAGCTGGCGCGCGACTTCATCGGCTGTCAGACCCGATCGACGCCGAAGACCTCGGCCCCAAAGCCGAGCCTGCATCCGGCGATTTGATTTTCGTCGGGCGGCTGTCGCCGGAAAAGGGCGTGGCGCTGTTCGCCGAGGCGGCGGCGCGGGTCGGCGTCGTTCCGACGCTGATTGGCGACGGGCCTCAGAGCGATGAGCTCAAGCGCCGATTTCCTGAGGCGCGCTTTCTCGGCTGGCTGCCGCCGGAGGAGGCGCGGGCGCGGATGCGCGCCGCGCGCGCGCTGATCTTTCCTTCGCTGTGGTACGAGACGCAGGGGCTGACGGCTTTCGAGGCCCAGGCGATGGGCACGCCGGTGATCGTTTCCGACGTCTGCGCAGCACGCGAGGCGGTCGAGGATGGAGTGAGCGGGCTGTGGTTCAAGAGCGCCAGCGTCGAGGCGTTAGCGGCGGTTTTGACGAAGATCCGCGATGATGCGCTGGTCGCCCGCCTGTCGCGCGCCGCCTACGAGACCTACTGGCGCGCGCCGGCGACCCTCGAAGCGCACGTCGCTGGCTTGCGGTCGATCTACGCCGAGGCGCTGGGCCGCAAACGCGCCGACGGCGCGCCGGCGGTAAGCCGAGCTTAACGGCGGCCGGCCTAAGAGTTGGCGGCGTAGGTTTCGAGGCCGCCCTTCGAATGGTCTTTGCAGTCGCGTTTCTTCCTCAATTCCGCCGACGATCTCGCCTTCGGCATCGTGTTGGGCGCGCTGTTGGGGCCGCCGGCGTTTGGACGCTACGCCACGGTCGCCTCGGCGGCGACCACGCTGGCCGGCGCGGCGTTCGGCTGGCTGCGCTTGTCGTCGTGGCGATTGTCCGGCGAGATCGACGGCAGAGCGAGGATCGCGGCCAGCCTCGACGCCGGATGCCTCGGCGAGATGGCCCTGCTTTATCTCGGCGTCATCGTCACGGCGCTTTCCGGGGTCGCCCTCGGCGCCTCCCTATCGGCGTTGCTCTTGACGCCGTTCCTGGCGGTCGCGTTCGGCCGGGTCGACCACGCGACGGCGCAGTTCCGCGCCCGCTATCGACAAGCCGCCTTTGCCGCGCTCAGCGGGCTGCGGCGACTGCTGCGCTTCGCCGCAGCCGTCGCGGCCGCCGCCTTCACCCGCGATTCCACGGCGACCATCGCGGCGCTGGCCGTCGCCACGCCGGCGGCGGCGCGGCATATGGGAGGACCGAAGCGTTCCGGCATGAAAGAAGGGCGCGCGGTCGCGAATAGGCGCGCGGCGGCTCGCCACTATCGGATGACGCGATGGATATAGCGATCAACACCAGGGTCGTCGCCTTTCAGATGGGCGGCCAGCAGCGCGTCGCCGCCGAGGTGACCAAGCGACTGGGCGCGATGACCGAAATCAGGCCGCGGCGCCCGCTCTGCGGCGTCAAGGGCCACTTGTGGGAGCAGTTCGTGCTGCCGCTGCGAGCGCGCGGCCGCCTGCTATGGTCGCCGTCGGCGACGGGGCCGGTCGCCTATGCGCGGCAGGTGGTCACCGTTCACGACGTGGCCTTCCTCGACGTTCCAGAATGCTTCTCCCTGTCGTTCCGCCGGGTCTACGCCACGCTGGTTCCGGCGCTAATTCGGCGCGTAGCCAAAGTCGTCACGGTCTCCGAGTTTTCGCGCCGCCGCATCCTCGAGCGCGTGGCGGTCGATCCCGAAAAGGTCGTTGTCATCGGCAATGGCGTCGCCGAACAGTTCCGCCCGCAGGATCCGAGCGCCATCGCGGCGGCGCGGGCCGCGCTGGAGCTGCCGGACCGCTACATCTTAGTTCAGGCTACGTCCCATAAGCGCAAGAATCTGGCGCGCACGTTGCGGGCGTGGCGGTCGGCCTTGCCCGAGCTGCCCGACGATCTCTGGCTCGTCGTCTCCGGCAATCGCGAGCGGGCGCATGTCTTCGGCGGCCCGGACGCGCTCGAGGACGTCCCCAGAACGCGCTTCGTCGGATACGTCGCCGAGGAGCGTCTCGCGCCGCTGATCGCCGGCGCCGAGGCGTTTCTCTTTCCCTCGCTCTACGAAGGCTTCGGCATCCCGATCCTCGAAGCGATGGCGTGCGCGACGCCGGTGTTGACGAGCGACGCGACCGCGACCCGCGAGGTCGCCGACGGCAAGGCGCTGCTGATCGATCCCCACGACGAAGCCTCGCTCGGGCGCGGGATCGTCGCGCTGGCGACCGACGCGTCGCTGCGCGCGCGGCTGGCGGCGATCGGCCCGCCGCACGCGGCGAAGTTCACCTGGGACGACGTCGCCAATCGCTATCGCGCGTTGTTCGACAGCCTCGAAACGGCGGCGTAAAGGGCGTCGGGCGGGGCGCCGCAAGCTTGCCGCAACGCGCAGTCGCGCCGCCGCGGCGGCGGCGAAGGCCGCGCGCGGCTCAATAGGCGCGATCGTGCTTCAGCAGGGCGATGGGCGTGATCGCGAGGATGTAGAGGTCGAGCAGGATCGACCAGTTCTCGATGTAGTAGAGGTCGTGCTCGACGCGCTGCTGGATCTTTTCCTGCGTGTCGGTCTCGCCGCGCCAGCCGTTGACCTGCGCCCAGCCGGTGATGCCCGGCTTGACGCGATGGCGGGCGAAATAGCCGTCGACCACTTCGTCGTACTGGCGATCGGCCGCCTTGGCGTGGACGGCGTGCGGCCGCGGGCCGACCAGCGACAGATCGCCCTTGAAGACGACGTTGATGAGCTGCGGCAGCTCGTCGATCGAGGTCTTGCGGATGAATCGGCCGACGCGGGTCACCCGCGGATCGTCGCGCGTCACCAGCTTGGCGGCGGTCGGATCGAGCTGGTCGACGTACATCGAGCGGAACTTGTAGACTTCGATCAGCTCGTTGTTGAAGCCGTAGCGCTTCTGCTTGAACAGCGCCGGCCCGCGGGAATCGAGCTTGACCGCCAGCGCGGTCAGCGCCAGCAGCGGCGACAGCAGAAGAAGCGCGAGCGCGCCGACGACGCGGTCGAAGCAGGCCTTGATGACGACGTCCCAGTCGGCGATCGGCCTGTCGAACACGTCGAGCATCGGCGCCGAGCCGATGTAGGAGTAAGAGCGCGGGCGGAAGCGCAGCCGGTTGGCGTGAGCGGCGAGCCGAATGTCGATCGGCAGCACCCACAGCTTGCGCAGCATCTGCAGGATGCGCTGCTCGGCGCTGATCGGCAGGGCGAAGATGATCAGGTCGACGCGCGTCGCCCGCGCGAACTCGACCAGGTCGTCGACGTTGCCGAGCTTGGGATAGCCTTCGACCGTTTCGGGCGCGCGGTCGTCTCCGCGGTCGTCGAACACGCCGAGCAGCCGCAGCTCGGCCTCGTCGCTCTTGGCGAGCTCGCGCAGGAGGTCGGCGCCGATCGGGCCGCCGCCGACCACGACGACGCGCTGCTGCAGGCGTCCCGAGCGGACGAAATGGGCGACCACGCGCGCCAGCGCGATCCGCTCCACGAGCAGCGCCGGCAGGCCGATCGCGAACCAGGTCGCCATCCATACGCGCGACGTCGCGCCGTCGAGCTTGAGGAAGAACATCGTCGTGAAGGCGGCGAGGAACGCCAGAGTCCAGCCCGCCGCGACGCGCGGCGAGGCGCCGTCCGGGTGGCGAAAAGCCGGCGCGGTATAGGTCTGGAGCGACTGGAAGAGCACGATCGACAGGGCGGCGACGAGCACCATCGTCGCGAAATACCCCGGCTGTTGGCCAACGTGGGGGACGACGTAAGCGAAGTAGACCACCATGCCGGAGGCGGCGATGAGCGCGGCTTCGAGGACGCGCGCGGCGCCGACGATGACGACGCGCGAATAGGCCGCCGGCGCGTCTTCGGCGGCGAGCCGGCGCAGGAGCGCGAGGTTCGCCGGCGGCGTGCGCCGCTTGCGCCCGGCTTGAGGAACGGGGATCTTGCGCAGATCCTTGGCGGAATAGACGCTCATCGTCAACCTCAGGGATACGGCGACGGCGCGGTCGCGCGCGGCGCCGCGACCGGCGTCGGGCGCCGTCGCGCCAGCGCCTCGCGATAACCGGACAGCACCGCGTCGACCATCGTCTCGATCGAGAAATTGCCGGCGACGTGGCGGGAGAGTTCGGCCGCTTCGGCGCGCAACCTCTCCGCCGGCGCCGCCAGCGCCGCCGTCAGGCGCAATGCGAGACTGGTGGCGTCGTCGGCCGGTCCCAGTCGGTCGCGAAACGGTCCGAAGATCTCGGGAATGCCGCCGACGCCGGTGGCGACCATCGGTATGCGCGCCGCCGCCGCCTCGAGCACAATGTAGGGCATCGACTCGGCGCGCGACGGCACGACCAGGATTCGCCCGAGCTTGAACGCCTCGCGCGCCGGCGTCTGGCCGCGGAAGGAGACGAACGCGTCGACGTCGAGCGCGCGCGCGTGCTCGCTCAGCGCAGCCTTGTCCGGCCCGGAGCCGACCAAGACGACGCGCGGGACGGCGCCGCTGCGACAGCCGATCAGCGCCAGGGCGTCGAGCAGAGTGTCGATGCCCTTGGCGGCGCGCAGCTCGCCGACATAGAGCAGATCGGCGGCGTCCGCGCTGGGCTCGGCGGGCGCGAACTCGTCGGGTTTGAGGCCGTTGGCGACGACGCGGCGCACGCCGTCGCGCGCGCCGACCAGCGCGTCGAAGCGCCCGGCGATGTAAGCGCTCTCGAACAGGAAGACGTCGGTCAGCGGCGCCATCAGCTTCTCGGC
>CAZKHF010000198.1:0-5785 GCA_964552445.1 uncultured Bradyrhizobium sp.
TTGAACGCGTTGGCGAGCAGGTTGCGCGTCGCCAGCTCGATCAGCGTGCGGTCGGCGACGACCTTGGCGCTGGTGGGCGCGACGCGGAAGGCGAGGCGGCGGTCGTGCGCCGTCGCCTCGAAACCGGGCTTGAGCGCGGCGAACAATTCCGAAAGCGGCGTCGGCGCTAGATTCGGCTTGATCAGCCCGGCCTCGATCTTGGAGATGTCGAGCAGGGTGTCGATCATCGCCCTCAGCGAGCGCAGCGCGCTGTCGAGGTTGGCGACCAGCTCGGCCGTCTCGCCCTGGGCGAGGCGGCGCGACAGCGCGCTGACGAACAGCGTCATGGCGTGCAGCGGCTGGCGCAGGTCGTGGCTGGCGGCGGCGAGGAAGCGCGACTTGGAGCTGATCGCCTCCATCGCCTCGTCGCGCGCGTCCTGCAACTGCGCCTCGAAGGCGCGCTCGCGCGTGATGTCGATCAAGAGCACGAACGCGCCGCGCACCCGGCCGTCGGCGTCAAGGTCGGGATAGGCGAAACCGCGCACGACGTTGATCCGTCCGCCGGCGAAGTCGACCGCCGATTCGAATTCGGCTTGGGCGCCGGCGAGCGCGCGCTCGATTTGCGGACGAACGCCGACGGCGAAATCGCGCGCGATCGTCCCGAGTGGGCGATTGAGATAGGCCGCGGGAGGCGCGCCGGTCCACGCGGTCACCTTGGCGTTAACGAAATGGCAAACAAGATCAATATCATAATAGGCGACGAGGGCGGGCAGCCCGTCCGCCATGACGTTCAGCATGTGCGCGTCGCACAAAAAGCGCGTGGCGCGCTGCGCCCCTAGGCAGGTGAAAGACGAATGTGGCTTGTTCATTCCGCGCCTTTCTCCGCCGGCGAACCGGCGAAAACCATACGCCTGGCGGACGGCGCGGCCAATTGCTTTCACCGAACGGCCTATGCCTTTCGGCATAGAGCGCAAGTAGCGCGTCTGGCGAATGGCGCCGGTCGCATTTTTTTGTGATGGAACGAATTCGGAAATTACGGAGAGCGTCGTACATGACTATCGCCATACAGCCCTGCGATCCCTCGGTAAGGCAAGCCGCCGAGTCGATCGCCGCGGGCGATTTGGCGACCCTCAAGTTCCCCTACGCCGACGCCGTCGTCGTCGCCTACGCGCCCGGCCAGGAAGTGGTCGGCGAAGGCGACCCCACCGAGAATTTCTTCGTCGTGGTGCGCGGCGTGTTCCGCGCGGTGAAGGTCACGCGCGATGGACGGCGGCAGATTTTCGCCTTCTACATGCCCGGCGACATGTGCGGCCTCGAGCCTGAGGAGACGCACGGGCTCACCATCGAGGCGGTCAACGCCGGGGCGATGGCGACGCTGGCGCGGCAGGCGTGTCGGGCCCGCATGAGCCGCGATCCGCAGTACAATGCGGCGATCTTCGACAATGTGACGCGCGCGCTCACCTACGCGGTCGACCATATGACGATGGTCGGACGCAGCTCCGCCGAGGAGCGCCTCGCTTGGTTTCTGGCGATGCTCGCCCAGCGCAGCCCGCGCCGCGGCGGCTCGATCGAGCTCGCCATGCAGCGCCAGGACATCGCCGACTACCTCGGCCTCACCATCGAGACCGTCAGCCGCACCTTCACCCATCTCAAGGCGCAGGGCCTCATCGCTCTGCCGACCACCCGCCGCGTCGACATCCTGCGGCCGGACTTGCTGACGCGCCTCGCCTCGGCCGACCGCGATTCGCCGATCCGCGACTACCGCGCGGTCTGCTGACGCGCCGCCGCTCCCTCGCCTCAGCCAGTCACACGCCCGCCGCGCCGGCGAGGCGCGCGTTCGCTATTCGTCGCGGCGCTCGCCGATTCGCCGTCGGCGGACGTCGGCGGACGACGGCGGCGCGCGCGAGAGACTTGAGCCGCCGCCGTTATCCATGTTTTGTCCGTCCGCGGCCGCGAGCGGCCGCGCCGCCCCTTGAGCACGATGCCTGACGCCCGCTACCTCGAAGAAGAAAAGATCTCCGTCTTGTTGTGGAGATTTTCGCTGCCGGCGATCGCCGGGATGCTGGCGGCCGCTTGCTACAACGTCATCGACAGCATCTTCGTCGGCCAGGGCGTCGGCGTGATCGCGCTGACGGCGGTGACGATCGCCTTCCCGATCATGGCGTTCCTGATGGCGATCGGCATGCTGATCGGCATCGGCTCGGGCGCGCTGGTGTCGATTTCGTTGGGCGAGAAGAATATCGAAGAAGCCGAGCAGATCCTCGGCAACGCGCTGATGATGGCCATCGTCTTCATCGTGCCGGCGGTGCTGGTGGTGCTGCATTTTCTCGACCCCCTGCTGACCAGCGTGATGGGGGCGACGCCGGCAGTGCTGCCCTACGCGCGCGATTTCGTCAGCATCATCCTGATCTCCAGCGTCTTTCTGCATATCGGCTTCGGCCTCAACAACGTCGTGCGCGCGCAGGGCGCGCCGAAGACGGCGCTGGCGACGCAAATTCTCTCGGTTGTGGTCAATCTTGTTCTCGATTACGTTTTCATCTTCGTTTTTCATTGGGGCATCAAGGGCGCGGCGTGGGCGACGGCGATCGGCCAGGGCAGCTCGGCGGTGTGGGTGCTGGCCTTCTTTCTCAGCGGCCGCGGCGTGCTGAAGCTACGGCTGCGCCATCTGCGGCCGAATCTCGCGATCATGAGGCGGATCGCCGCGATCGGGGTGGCGCCGTTCGCCATGCAGCTCGGCCTCAGCGCCGTCATGGTGGCGCTCAATTGGCTGATTCTCGGTCTCGGCGGCGATGTCGCGGTCGCGGCGTTCGGCGTCGTCAACAGGGTGACGATGCTCGCCCTGATGCCGGTCATCGGCATCAGCCAGGGCGCGCAGCCGATCATCGGCTATAATTTCGGGGCCGAGAAGCCGCGCCGCGTGGTCGAGACGGTGACGAGGGCGACCGTGGCGGCCTCGGCGGTCTGCGTCGTCTCGTTCCTGGCCGCGGAGCTGTTCGCCGACGGCATCATCCGCCTGTTCGGCGACGAGCCGCAGATGATCGAGACCGGGCGAACGGCGTTGCGCATTTTTATCGCCGCGCTGCCGCTGGTCGGCGCGCAGATCATCGGCGCCAACTACTTCCAGGCGGTCAACAAGGCGCACTACGCCGTCGTCTTCAGCCTGTTGCGGCAGATCATCGTGCTCATCCCGGCCGCGTTTCTCTTGTCGCGGTTCTGGGGCCTCACCGGCGTGTGGGTGGCGGGTCCGGCCTCCGATCTGGCGTCGGTCGTCATCACCGCGCTGTGCGTGTCGGCCGATCTGCGCGCTTATCTCAAACGCTACGCCGTCCCCGTCGAAACAGCGGCCTGATCGACCGCGCGGCCCGCCGCCGCCCTCAGTTGGCGAAGAACATCGGCAGGCGCGCGAGCGCGAGCGCGGCGCGGGTGGTGCCGCCGTAGATCCATTCGTTGGCGCGCACGTGGCCATAGCCGCCGAGCACCAGAATCGAGGCGCCGAACTGCTCCGCCTCGTCCGCGAGCACGGTGGCGACGTCGCGGCCGCGGGTGAGCGCTCGCTTGGTCTCGATGGCGATGTCGTGGCGGGCCATGTGGCGGGCGATGTTGGCGCAAGGGTCCTCGCCCTCGCCGTCGGCGCCGTCCTCGGGATCGACGGTGACGAAGCGGGCGAGCCGGGTCTGGCGCAACAGCGGCATCGCCTCGCGCACCGCGCGCGTCGCCTCGCGGCTGCCGTTCCAGGCGACCAGCGCCCGCTGGGGCGCCGAGCGGAACGCGTAGGCCGCGGGAACCACCAGCACCGGGCGGCCGGAATCGAACAGGCAGCTCTCGAACACGGTTCGCTCGATGTCGACGCCGCCGTCCGGCGACCAGCCGAGCACGGTGACGTCGGCGCTGCGGGCGTGGTTGGCGCAGATGTGGCCGACTTCCTGCTCGAAAGCGTCGACCCGGCGCAACTCGTTGGCGGCGTTCAGCTTGCCGTAGATGGCGCGAAGCCGCTTTTCCGCCATTTCCGCTTCTTCGCTCGCCTGCCGCTGGGCGTGAATCCACGCCTCCGGCACCTTTTCGGCGGCGAGCGACATCGGGTAGAACGGCACCAGGCCGAACATCAGGCCGGTCAGATGGGCGCCGAACGCCGAGCACAGCATGTCGGCGTAGACCAGCGCGTGGAGAGCCGCCTCGCTTTCGTCCTGCGGCACCAGCACGTCGCGAATCCCGCTCGCCGCCGGCGCTCGCGCCATCGCCGAATCGACGGCCGCCATGCCCTGCAATCTCCCGCATCGCCTCCCGCCGCGCGGCGCTTCGCGGCGGCGACGGCGAGCGGAAGGCTAAGCGGATGCGGGCGAGGGCGGTTGACATAAGTCAAGCTCAAGCGGGACGGTCTGAATCGTCGCGGCGCGTTTTGGCGCCGATCAAATCCCCGCCTCGTCGCGACCCCGTCGCCGCGCGAAGCGCCGCGCGGCGACCTCCGCGCAAAGGCGCGGCGAGCCATTCCGCAAGGGGGCGAGCGCTGCGACACAGGGTCACAGCAATTCGTCGTAGATGCAAACCGCGAGGTTATTCGCGCATCTGAGAATGGCTAGTAAAATCAATATGAGGGGCCAATTCTGCTCCTTAGTCTAGGTCGTCTTCGCGAGCGGCGCGGCCGCGCCGGCGACGAGCCGCGGGGGCTGGACGCGCGCGCGCGCGAGCAGCTAAAGCCGCTGTCAAAGGGGGCGGCCGGGGGGACAAGCGGCCGAGCGCGGGACGAAGCGCGAATTGACTTGAATCAAATCGAGACGATGATCCTCGTCACGATTGGGGCGGAATTTCCGCTAGAGGTCCAGGGGGTTCCAGATGCAGGCGGTCACGACGAGCAAGTCGATGCGCGGCGGCGAGGTTCTGTTGCTCGCCGTCCTCGCCCTCATAGCGTTGGCGTGCCTCTACGCCGCGGCCAAGACGATCGAGCCGGCTTACGCCTTCCATATGGGGCTCGGCGTGGTCGGCGGCGCGGCGGGCGTCTTCGCCATCTTCCAGCGCTATTCCAAGCGCCCGGCGGGGAACACGCCGCTCGAGATCGACGGCAAGCCGAACTACAACTTCGGACCGATCAAGTTCTCGACCATCGCCGCCCTGTTCTGGGGCGTCGCGGGCATGGCGGTGGGCATCTACATCGCCTTCGAGCTGGCCTACCCGTGGCTCAACGTCGGGCCGTGGTTCAACTTCGGCCGTCTGCGTCCGCTGCACACCTCGGCGGTAATTTTCGCTTTCGGCGGCAACGTGCTGATCGCGACGTCGTTCTATGTCGTGCAGCGCACCTGCCGCGCGCGGCTGGCGGGCGATCTCGCGCCGTGGTTCGTGGTGCTCGGCTACAACATGTTCATCGTCCTCGCCGGCACCGGCTATCTGCTCGGAATCACCGACGGCAAGGAGTACGCCGAGCCCGAATGGTACGTCGACCTCTGGCTGACCATCGTCTGGGTCGTCTACCTGCTGGTCTACCTCGCGACGATCATGCGGCGGAAGGAGCCGCACATCTATGTCGCCAACTGGTTCTACCTCGCTTTCATCATCACCATCGCGATGCTGCATCTCGGCAACAACGCGGCGATTCCGATCTCGGCGTTCTCGGCGAAGTCGGTCATCCTGTGGGGCGGCGTGCAGGACGCGATGTTCCAGTGGTGGTACGGCCATAACGCGGTCGGCTTCTTCCTCACCGCCGGCTTCCTCGGCATCATGTACTACTTCGTGCCGAAGCGGGCCGAGCGGCCGATCTATTCCTACCGGCTGTCGATCATCCACTTCTGGGCGCTGATCTTCCTCTACATCTGGG
>CAZKHF010000199.1:0-5730 GCA_964552445.1 uncultured Bradyrhizobium sp.
TCGATCACCGCCTGCGGCTTCTGCGTCGTCGCGCCGTTGTCGAGCCAGATCAGCCGCCGCCCGTGGACCTTCTCCTGCAGGATCGGGAAATCGTTGCGGATCGAGGCGGCGTTGAATTCCCTGACGCCCGAGATCGTCTCGGCGAGGCCGGGCGAAACCCGCTGCGGCGGCGACGGCGGCGAGACCGCCGCCGCTTTCCGCGACGCCTCGCCGGGCGTGACGGCGGACCGCGGCGGCGCTTCCGGCGCTTCGCCCGCCGCCTCATGCGCGGCGAGGCCGGGCGGCGGCGCGGCGGACTCCGGAATTGCGGCGAGGCTGTGCGAAGGAAAACCCGCGCGCAACGTCGCCGCCGCGGCGCGCCAATCGATCTCGGCGGCGAACGGCGAGGCGGACGCTTCGTCGACTGGCGAGTTGATCTTCGAAGTTGGGTCAATGCGTGGCCGCGTGACCAGCGTCTGCCCGGCGGCGGGCGGTCCGACATGCCCCGCCAGGGTCGTCGCGGGCGCCGCCGAGCCGGCGGAAGCCCCGCCGAAAGAGCGCGCGGGCGCCGAGGCCGGCAGCGAGCTGGCCGGCGGATCGATGACGCCGAACGGCGGCTGGAGCGGAACGACCTGTCCGACCGTGCTCGCCGCCGGCGGCGACGGCGGCGACCACGGCGCGGGCGCCGAGGTCGGGATCGCCAGCTGACCGACCGGCGCGCCGCCGGTCACGCCTTTGAAGATCGCGTTGGCGAGACGCTCGATGGTCGCGACGTCGGGCAGGAACGCGCCAGACGGCTGCGGATCGGCCGCCGCAACGGCGTTCGCCTCAGGAGTAGGCATGCGTGTATTCCGGATAGCGGCTGATCTCCACGTCGTCGAGCGCCGCCACCGCGTCATCGGTGAGAACGGCGAGCGAGCAGTAGAGCGAAATCAGGTAGGAGGCGATCGCCTTGCGGTCGATGCCCATGAAGCGCACCGACAGGCTCGGCGCCACCTCGCCGGGAATGCCGGGCTGGAACAGGCCGACCACGCCCTGCTTCTTCTCGCCGGTGCGGATGAGCAGGATCGAGGTCTTCTCGACCCCGTCCGGACCGGCGCCGATGTGGACCTTGTCGGACGGCACCAGCGGCACGCCGCGCCAGGTGATGAACGGCGCGCCGAACAGGCTGATCGTCGGCGGCGGCACGCCGCGGCGGGTGGCCTCGCGCCCGAAGGCGGCGATCGTGCGCGGATGGAGGAGGAAGAAGCTCGGCTCCTTCCACACTTTGGTCAGCAACTCGTCGAGATCGTCGGGCGTCGGCGGACCCTTGCGCGTCCGGATATGCTGCGACGGCGCGACGCTCGCCAGCAGGCCGTACTCAGGACTGTTGATCAGCTGCTCTTCCTGGCGCTCCTTCACCCGCTCGATCAGCAGCCGGAGTTGCTCCTGAACCTGGTCGAACGGCTGGCTGTAGAGGTCGGAGACGCGAGTCTGCACGTCGAGGACGGTGGTGACCGCCTTAAGGAAATATTCGCGCGGGTTCTGCTCGTAGTCGACGAAGGTCTCCGGCAAATTAGGATTGCGATCGCGCGGCGGGCTGCACTCGACGTCGACGGTCGGAACCTCCTTCTCCTTCACCTTGTTGAGGCGAAAGATGCCCGCCTCGACCGGCGTCCAGGCGAGGAAGTTGACCAGCCAGCGCGGCGTGATGCCGCCCCACTGCGCGTGCGTCTTGGTGGCGTTGGCGAGTTGCCTCGCGGCTCCTTCGCTCAGCGTCCTGCGGGTTTCGACTTCGTCGGCCATGCCCATGTCCCATCTGAGGTTGGAAGTGCAAAATTGAATCTACGAAAGATCGTCGGCCGCGCCGCGCCGACCCCGGCGAGGCGGGCGTTTTACGCATCGCTATTCGTCTTTACTCAGTTCTAGCGCGCGGATAGGAGATTCGCCAGTCCCATTTAGATAAATCGTGCTTTCACCAATATTGCGCGGTGAAATCCCGGTGGCGCGCTGCAGTTCTTCCGGGCTCCATCCCAGCTTTTCGTAGGCGCCGCGCCAGCCGACCAGCGCGCCGCCGCCGCCCGACCGCGCCGCCTTGACCCGCGCGATGACGATCGCGCGCCCGTGGCGCTCGATCCGCTCCTCGACTTCGCAATCGAACGCCGCCGCGCAATCGCGCGGCAGGTCGACGCCGCCGGGCGAGCGGAGCCACCGTCCCTCGTCGAAGCGCTCGAGGCGGCCGGCGTCGACGGGCGCGGCGAAGCGCTCGGCGTATTCCTGCTGATCGGCGTTGAGCGCGGCGACGCCGAAAGCCGCGCCGCGCGCCGCTTGCGCGTAGACCGCCGTCCCTCGCGCCAAACAGACGACTAGGCTCGGCGGATCGACGGAGGCGACGCAGACCGTCGCGGTGGTCGCCCCGCGGCGTTCCGCGCCCGAGCCGAACACCACCAGGCAAACGCCGCCGGCGACCTCGCGCATCGCCCGGCGACACGCTTCGGGCTCGACCTCCGCCGCGGCCCCGCGGTCGCTCAAGACGGCGGGCGCGTCGTTCGACCTCGCGGTCAGTTTCATATTCCCGCGCCTCCATCGAAAGAGTCGTTGCGCGCTTTCGCCTGAGTGACGTTGCTGCCCGGCGGCACGCTCTGCGTCAGCCACACGTTGCCGCCGATGGTCGAGCCCTTGCCGATGACGATCCGCCCGAGAATCGTCGCGCCGGCGTAGATCACCACGTTGTCCTCGACGATCGGATGGCGCGGATAATTCTTGCGCAGGCTGCCCGTCGCCGCGTCGACCTCGAACCGCTTCGCCCCCAGGGTGACGGCCTGATAGATGCGCACGTTGCGGCCGACGATCGCCGTCTCGCCGATCACCACGCCGGTGCCGTGGTCGATGAAGAAGCGCTCGCCGATCTCGGCGCCGGGATGGATGTCGACGCCGGTGCGCGAATGCGCGTCCTCGGCGACGATGCGCGCCAGCATCGGCGCGCCGAGACGATAGAGCCGATGCGCGAGGCGGTGACGAAGCACGGCCGCGACGCCGGGGAAGCAGAAGACGATCTCGTCGACGCTCGCGGCCGAGGGGTCGCCCTCGAGCCCGGCGCGGATGTCGCTGTCGACGAGTGAGCGCACGACGGGCAGCGAAGCACCGAAATCGGCGACGATCGCGCCGGCGTCGGCGGGATCGCGCTCAGCCGCGCCGACGCCCTCGGCGGCCAGCGCCAGCTCGAGGGCGATCTGGCGCTCGAGCGCCGTCAGCGCGCCCTTCAGCGTGCGGCCGACGAACGGATCGAGGGTGCGCGCGCTTAAGCCCTGCGGCCCGAAATGGCGCGGATAAAGCGCCTGAACCAAGCCGTCGACGATCTCGATCATCGCCTCGCGCGACGGCAGCTCCGGCGCGCCGCCGCGATAGCGTCGCCGCTGCGAGGCGAGGCGCAGGCGCCGAAGCTCGCCGACAATGTCCGCGACGTCGTAGCGGTCGTCGACTTCCTGCCGTCGTTCGCTGAGAGCGATCAAGCCGCGAGCCCCTTGGCGTCGAACAGGCCCTCGAACAGGACGCTGCTCAAGTAGCGCTCGCCCGAGTCGGGCAGGATGACGACGATGGTCTTGCCGGCGTATTCCGGCCGCTTGGCCAGCCGCGCCGCCGCCGCCGTCGCCGCGCCGCTGGAGATGCCGGAGAGAACGCCCTCCTCGCGCGTCAGCCGGCGCGCGTAGAGGATCGCGTCCTCATTGGTCGCCAGCTCGATGTCGTCGATCAGCGACAGATCGAGCACGTCGGGCACGAAGCCCGGGCCGATGCCCTGGATCTTGTGCGGGCCCGGCTTCAAAGGCTCGCCGGCGCGCTTCTGGCTCAATACCGGGCTGGCGGACGGCTCGACCGCCACCGCCTTGATCGCCTTGCCCTTGGTCTTCTTGATGAAGCGCGCGACGCCGGTGATGGCGCCGCCGGCGCCCACCCCCGACGCCACCGCGTCGACCGCGCCGTCGATGACGCGGTTCAGCTTGACCAGCGGCGTGTGGCCGATCGAATGCGAGTTGTCTTCGTACCAGCGGGACATGGGCGTCTCTCACTGTATGTGGTCTATAATTTTTGTAGAAATAGCCCAAACGCGCGGCGAACGCAAGGCGCTTGCGCCGTTTCGCCGCGCCCCGACGCCGCTCGGGTCGCCCGATCGAACGCGCACGCAACCGGCCTGTCCCACGCGGCGTAGAGGGCGGCGCGGTTTGACCTCGCCGCGGCGCGGCGCCAAGAGGGCGCAGGCGAAACCGGAGGGGGCGCGCATCGTGAGCGAGACTGTCGACATTCTTGGGCTGGGCAACGCGCTGGTCGACGTGATCGCCCAGACCGACGACGCCTTCCTCACCGCCCACGACATGCTGAAGGGGGCGATGACGCTGATCGACGAGGAGCGCGCCGAGACCCTCTACGCCGCGCGCGTCGAAGCGCGCGTATCCTCGGGCGGCTCGGCGGCCAACACCATCGTCGGCGCCGCGCAGTTCGGCGCGAAGAGCGCCTATATCGGCAAGGTCAAGGACGATGATCTCGGCTACGTTTTCGCCGAGGACATCCGCGCCACTGGCGTCGGCTTCGCCACCCACGCCGCGGTCGAGGGCCCGGCGACCGGCCGCTGCTTCGTCTACGTCACCCCCGACGGCGAGCGGACGATGAACACCTTCCTCGGCGCCAGCACCTACCTGTCGCCCGCCGACGTCGACGAGGCGCTGGTGCGCGCGTCGAACATCGTCTACCTCGAAGGCTACATGTGGGACCGGCCAGCGGCCAAGGCCGCGTTCCAGAAGGCCGCCGAGATCGCGCGCGCGGCGGGCCGGTGCGTCGCGCTGACGCTCTCCGACTCATACTGCGTCGACCGCTTCCGCGGCGAGTTCGTCATGCTGATGCGGCGCGGGCTGGTCGACACGCTGTTCGCCAACGCCGACGAAATCCGGTCGCTCTATCAGACGCCGGATTTCTCCGAGGCGGTCGACGCGGTGAGGCGCGAGGGCGTGCTCGCCGCGGTGACGCGCTCGGAGAAGGGCTCGATCGTCGTCGACGCGCGCCATTGCCTCGAAGCGCCGGCGTTTCCCGTCGCCCGCGTCGTCGACACCACCGGCGCCGGCGACATGTACGCGGCGGGATTCCTCGCCGGCCTAGCCAAGGGCGCGGACTACGCGACCTGCGCGCGGCTCGGCGCGCTCGCCGCCGCCGAGATCATCCAGCACGTCGGCGCCCGGCCGCTGGTCTCGCTCGCCGACCTCGCGCGCGACGAGGGGATCGCGTTCTGAACGCCGCCCCCCGCCTCAGACCTCGGCCGGGCCGCGCTTGCCGGCGACGTATTGCTTGAACTCCGCCATCGAGGCGAACGTGAAGGCGCCGTTCTCGGTCTCGGCCTGGATCGACCCGTCGGAAAAGATCATGTAGTCGGCGCCGCCCGCGCTGTAACGGCCGACCAGCGCCGGCTCGGCCGCGACCGCCTCGGACGGCGCCGGCGCGGGCGCCGCCTCGGCCGCTGCGGACTCGGCGGCCACAGGCTCCGCGGCCGCGGACTCCGCCCCCGGAGGCTCGACGGGCGGCGCCTCGACGGCGGCCTTCCCGGCCGGCTCGAGCGCGACGTCGGGCGCCGGCGCCGCCGGCGCTTCGGCGGGGAGCGGCGGCGGCTCGGTCGCTTCGGCCTCGGCGCGAACGGGCGGCGCGATCTCGACCGCCGCCTCCGCCTCGTCGCCCGCGGCCGCGGCGCGCGGCGTCTCCTCGCTCGCCAGCCGCGCGCGCAGCGCGGCG
>CAZKHF010000200.1:0-5727 GCA_964552445.1 uncultured Bradyrhizobium sp.
AAGTGAAGATGATCGACATGGTCGGCGCCAACGCCCTGCTCGCCAACGGCGGCAAACGCGCGACGCCCTATGCGGCGATCGAAATCCGCAATTCGCAAGGCAAGGTCATCTACACCCACGAGGCGAACGGAACGCCGCCCGTCCAAGTGCTGCCGCCCGACAAGGTCGCCGAGATGAACAACATCATGACCCACGTGCTCACCGAGGGCACCGGGCGCGGGGCGCAGATCCCGGGCCTCGTCATCTCCGGCAAGACCGGCACGACAAATGGGCCGACCAACGCTTGGTTCAACGCCTTCACCGGCAATCTGGTCGGCAGCGTCTGGTTCGGCAACGACGACAACACGTCGATGACCGGCGCCATGCAAGGCGGCGCGCTGCCGGCGCAGACCTGGCGCGCGATCATGGCCTACGCGCACGAGGGGATCGAGGCGAAGCCGCCCTACGGCGTCCCGCCGTTGGCGGGGCCGAACGCGGTCGCCGTCGCCCTGCCGGCGAAATCGGCCGACGGCGCCGCGGAGCCGCCGCGGCAGGTCGGCCTGTCGGCGCGCTCGGCGCGCATCATCCTGGAGATCGCCGACATCGCCCGAGCGGCGGAGAAACGCGCCGCCGCCGCCGAGCCGCCGGTCGGCTACGCCGCGCGGACGGACGGCGACGCCGCGGCGCGCGGCGCGCTGACGCCGTGAGCGGGGCGCGCTTGACTTCGCCCGCCCGCCTCGCGATGGATCGCGCGCGGCGCGCCGACCGCCGCGAGCGGGCGTAGCCGGGATTTCGCGCGTGACGACGTTCGCCAAAGCCATCCTCATCTGCGCGCTCGGCATCGCGCTCGGCCTGTGGGCCAGCCGGGCGACGCTCGAGGCGGGCGCGCCGTTCGGCGTCGTCTCGATCGGCCCATGGCGCGCGGCGGCGAAAGCCGGCTCGCTCGACGCCGACCCCTACACGCTCGCCGGCGTCGAACGCAGCGGCGAGATTCCGCTGGCGCTCGGCGAGGGCCTGCGGCTGGTCGCGCGCGTCGACGACGCCGGACGGCCGCTCGACGCGCGCTGCGTCTACCGCGTCGGCGCGCGCGCGCCGGCGGCGCGCTACTGGACCTTGAGCGTGGTCGACCGCGACGGCTACCCGATCGAGAATGCGGCGCAGCGCTACGGCTTCCGCTCGAGCGAGATTCTGCGCGCCGCCGACGGCGGGTTCGCGATCTACGTCTCGGCGACGGCGCACGCCGGCAACTGGCTGCCGGTCGGCGCGCCGGGCCCGTTCGCGCTGGCGCTCAGGCTCTACGATTCGCCGCTCAGCGCCACCGCGGGCGGCATCGAAAGAAGCGCGACGCCGTCGATCGCGCGGGAAGGCTGCGCATGAGCGCGGGCGAACGCCTGGGCGCCGCGGCGACCGTCGTCGCCGCGGTGGCGATCGTCGCCGGCCTCACCCATTTCCTCACCATCCTGCTGATCCCCGAAGTGGCGACGCGCGACGCTTTCGCGCGTCTCGCCGAGCTCGGGCCGGTCGGCCAAACGGTCGCGCTGGCGCGGCCGAGCCCTTCCGAGCGCCGCTTCCCCTACGCCGATCCGGCGCTGGCGAGCGCGTTCTGCCGCTTCGATCTTTCCGCCGGGCCGGTGCGGGTCAAGGCGCCGATCGGGCGCGCCGGGTTCGCTTCGCTGTCGTTCCATACCCGGCGCGGCGCAGTGTTCTACGCGCTGACCGACCGGGCGGCGACGCATGGCGCGATGGAGGCGGTGGTGGTCACGCCGAGCCAGCTTCGCGCGCTCGCCGCCCATGACGACGAAGACAACCCGTCGCAGGACCTGCGCGTCGTTTCGACCTCGGTCGAGGGCTTCGCGCTGTTGCGGGCGCTGAGCGAGCTGCCGAGCCTCTACCCGGAGGCCGAAGCGCAGGCGAAGACGCTGAGCTGCGCGCCGGAGCCGGCGCCGAAATAGCGGCGCCGTCGGCGATGGACATCGGACGGCGTTCCGGCGATGCTCGCGGCGCGGCGGATCGACGCGGATGGCGGGGAGGGCCGCTCTTAACGTGACGACGTTGCTGGTGACGCACGCCGCCTGCGCGGCGCACGATATGGGCGAAGGCCACCCGGAGCGGCCGGAGCGTCTGCGCGCGATCGACCAGGCGCTGGAGCGCGAGGCGTTCCATCTGCTGATGCGCGACAGCGCGCCGCGCGCCGCGATCGCGGCGCTGACCCGCGTCCACCCGGCCGAATACGTCGCTGGGCTCGAACGGGCGTCTCCGAGCCAAGGGCGCGTCCAGCTCGACCCCGAGACGGCGATGTCGCCGGGAACCTGGGAAGCGGCGCTGCGCTCGGCCGGCGGGGCGATCTTCGCGGTCGACGAGGTCGTCGGGCGGCGCGTCGACAACGCCTTCGTTCTCGCGCGGCCGCCGGGCCACCACGCCGAAACCGCGACGGCGATGGGGTTCTGCTTCCTCAACAACGCCGCGATCGCGGCGCGCCACGCCCAGGCCGCCCACGGCGTCGAGCGCGTCGCCATCGTCGACTTCGACGTCCACCACGGCAACGGCACGCAGGATATCTTCTGGAGCGACGCCAGCGTGATGTACGCCTCGACCCACCAGATGCCGCTCTACCCCGGCACCGGCGCGCGCGATCAGCGCGGCGAGCACGATCAGATCGTCAACGCGCCGCTGCGCCCCGGCGACGGCGGCGAAGCGTTCCGCGAGGCGTTCGTCGAGGCGATCCTGCCGCGCCTGGAGGGGTTCGCTCCCGATCTCGTCGTCGTCTCCGCCGGCTTCGACGCCCACTATCGCGACCCGCTCGGCAGTCTCAACCTGCGCGAGGACGACTTCGCCTGGGCGACGCGGCGGCTGATGGCCGTCGCTGAGGCGCGTTGCGGCGGCCGCCTCGTCTCCCTGCTCGAGGGCGGCTACGATCTCGACGGGCTCGGCCGCTCGGCGGCGGCCCATGTCGCCGCCCTGATGGGCGGCTGACCCGGCGTCCGCGCGACCGACCCGCCGCTTAGCCGTCGATCGGCTCGATCGCCGCAATCTCGATGCCGAAGCCGGAGAGGCCGACGTACTTGCGCGGATTCTGGGTGCGCAGGCGGATCGAGCTGACGTCGAGGTCGCGCAGGATCTGCGCGCCGAGCCCGACTTCGCGCCATTGGTTGCGGCGCGCGCCTTCCGAGTCGGCGTTCTCGGCGCCGCCGAGGTTGGTCGGCACGCCCGCCGCGCCGTCGCGCAGGTAGACCAGCACGCCGCGTCCGTCCTGCTTGAAGCCTTGGAGAACCTTGGGGATGAGGCCGGCGCCGAAAATGTCGTCGATGATGTCGGCGCGGTGCAGGCGCGCCGGCATGTCGCGCCCGTCGCCGATCGCGCCGTGGACGAAGGCGAAATGGATCACCTCGTCGAACACGGTGCGATAGGCGTGGCCGGTCAGCTCGCCGATCGGCGACTTGACCGTGAAGGTGGCGACGCGCTCGACCAGCTTCTCGCGCGCCTGGCGATAGGCGATGAGATCGGCGACGGAGATGCGCGTCAGGCCGTGCTTGGCGGCGAAGGCGTCGATCTGCGGCCCGACCATCACCGTGCCGTCGTCGTTGGCGAGCTCGCAGATCACCGCCACCGGCGGCAAGCCGGCGAGCTTGCAGAGGTCGACGGCGGCCTCGGTGTGGCCGGAGCGCATCAGCACGCCGCCCTCGCGCGCGATCAGGGGGAAGACGTGCCCCGGCCGCACGAAGTCGTTCGCGCCCATGTTGGAGTTGGCCAGCGCCCGCACGGTGTTGCAGCGCTGCTCGGCGGAAATGCCGGTGGTCATGCCGTGGCGGACGTCGGCGGAGACGGTGAAGGCGGTGCCGAGCGGCGCGTCGTTGATCGCCGCCATCGGCGCCAGGTGCAGGCGCCGCGCCTCGTCGCCGGTCAAGGGCGCGCAGACGATGCCGCAGCAATTGCGGATAATGAACGCCATCATCTCCGTGGTGCACAGCGCCGCGGAAGCGATGAGGTCGCCCTCGTTCTCGCGGTCGTCGTCGTCGGTGACGACGACGATCTCGCCGCGCGCGATCGCCTTGATCGCCTGAGTGACTTGATGCGACATAGGACCTCCCCACTCCGATAGAACCGCGCCGCCGAGAAAATCGTTGGGCGTGACGGCGCCGCGCGTCTCGGCGACGATGCGCTGGGCGGTTTCGCGCGACAGCCAAGGGCCGTCGCCGCGGCAGATTTGCGTCACCGCGCCAGGCGAGACGCCGATGCGCCGCGCGAAATCGCCGCGCTTGACGCCGCTCCGGGCGAGCCACTCTGCGAGCTTCATGCCGCCCAGATAGGCGGTCCGACGCTTTAGCGCAACTCAAATGTGGCTGTAAACTTAGCGGCGCTAAAATCCGTGCGGCGCGCCTCGCCGGCGCAAGCGTCCCGCTCTTGCCTCTGCGGAGACGCAACCGCCCGGCGGCGCGCCGCCGCCCGACCGACGCGAGCGCCGCGCTGATCGTCTTCGCGCCGGCGCTTCCCGAGCGCGCACAATTCCCACCGCGCCGGAGACGACCGCAACCTTCCGTTAACCCAAGGCGTTCATTGTGGATTAGACGGGTCGCCGCGCCTTTTGGCGGCCGGCGAAGGCATGAGGCCGTCCCGTCGCGTCGGCCGCGCCGACATGTCCTTCTTCACCGTCTTGGAGCGGCTTGGCGCCCCCCTGGGGGCGGGGGTTCGGTCCGGCCGGCTCGTCGCCCCGCCCGCGCGCGGCGCGCAAGCTGACGGATCGTCCCGACGTCGGGCTAGGAGCACAGGGGACTATCGCGATGTTTCATCCGGATTTCGGCGGCGACGCCAAACGCGTTCTCGCCGCGCTGAGCCGCCAGATTCAGGCCGTGGAGTTTGCGCCCGACGGGACGTTATTGTCGGTGAACGACGTCTATTGCGCTTTCCTCGAGCGCGATCGCGACTCGATCGTCGGCAAGCACCACAGCGTGGTAGTCAGCCCCGAGGTCGCCAAGAGCCCGGAATACAAGGAGTTCCTCGCCAAGATCGCGCGCGGCGAAAGCTTCTCGCAGGAGGCCAAGCGGGTCGACAAGAACGGGCGCGAGAAGTGGGTGCAGGCCTATTACAGCCCGGTCGTCGCGCACGGCAAGCTGCGCAAGGTGGCCGCCGTCGGCGTCGACGTCACCGCAATCAAGCTGCAGGCGGCGGAGAACGCCGCCATGATCGAGGCGATCTCCCGCGTGCAAGCGATGGTCGAGTTCTCGGTCGACGGCGTGGTGCTCAGCGCCAACGACAACTTCCTCAAGGCGCTGGGCTATCGCCTGGAGGAGATCCAGGGCAAGCATCACAGCATGTTCGTCGATCCAGCCTACGCCAAGTCGGCCGAGTACCAGGAATTCTGGCGCCGCCTCAACCGCGGCGAGTTCATCGCCGAAGAGTTCAAGCGCGTCGCCAAGGGAGGCGGGGAGGTGTGGATCCAGGCCTCCTACAACCCGATCTTCGACCTCGATCACCGCGTCGTCAAAATCGTCAAGTTCGCCACCGACGTCACTGGCCGCGTCGTCGCGGTCAACAAGATCGCCGAGACCCTCAGCCGCCTCGCCGAAGGCGACCTTGCGCAGCGCATGGATACGGCGCTCATTCCGACCGTCGAGCCGCTGCGGCACGACTTGAACAGGTCGCTCGAGGCGCTGGACAAAACGTCGACGGCGATCATCGCCAGCTCCTCGTCGATTCAGTCGGGCGCGGGCGAGATCTCGGCGGCGGCGGACGATCTTTCGCGCCGCACCG
>CAZKHF010000201.1:0-5720 GCA_964552445.1 uncultured Bradyrhizobium sp.
CGGAAAGCCTCACCCCGCCAGCCAGCGGCGCGCGCGTTCGGCGGCGGCTGCGCCGGAGCGCGCGGCGCTTTCGATGCCGTCGGGCAGGCCGGTCTGCACCCAGGCGCCGGCGAGGAACAGGTTCGGCCAGTGCGTCTCGCTCGTCGGCCTCAGCGCGTCCTGCTCGGGCGTCGCGGCGAAGGTCGCGCGCCTCTGCGCGACGACGCGCCAGGGCGGCGGGTCGTCGGAAAGCCCGGTCAGGGCGGCGGCGTCGCGCCACAGCGTCGCCGCCAGCGTCTCGCGCGGCGCCGCCAGCGCCGCCTCGGCGTCGCGCATCGCCGCGACCACGCGGTCGTCGCCGCACGCGAGCCAGTGCAGCGCGCCGTGAACGGCGGCGATGAGCCGCGGCGCTTCGGGCGGCGGGCGCGCGGCGAAATGGACGCAGATCGCCGCGGCGAATTCGGTCGGCGCGCTTAAGGCCGGCGTCAGCGCCTGCGCGACCCGCGGCGGGACGGCGAGGACGACGGCGTCGCCGGCGGCGAGATCGATGCGGTCGTGCTCGAACTCGAGCGCGGCGATGCGCTCGCCGGCGAGCGCCAGCGCGGTCAGGCGGCGGGCGAAGCGGATGGCGACGCCGTGGCGACGCAGCGTCTTCAGCGCCGGCTCGACGAAGGCGCGCGCGAAGCCATGGGCGGGCGCGAGCGGCCGCGCGCCGCCGAGCAGCGCGCCGCCGAGCGCTGCGCCGGCGAGGCGGGCCGAGGCGCGCTCGAGGTCCGTGTTGAGAACGCCGAGCGCCAGCGGCCGCCACAGCCGATCGGCCGCCGCCCCCTCCGGCGCGTAGTCGGCGAGCCGCTTGCCGGCGCGCGCGCGCTTCAGTCGCGCCGCCAGCCAATAGGCGCCGGCGCCGAGGCCGGGCGCGCGGCGACTCGCGGAGAGCGTCCACCACGGGATTGGTCCGCGGTTGGGATTGAGCCGCCAGCGCTCGCCGCTCGCCATGTCGACGAAGGCGACGCCGTCGGGCGCCGCGTCGCGCCACTGGCCGCCGGCGCCGATCGCCGCGATCGCCGCCAGCGCGGAGCGCGCGTTCGACAAAATCAGCGCGTCGCCGCCGTCGATCGTCAGGCCGGTCGCTTCGTCGAAGAACGAGCGCCGCCGCCCGCCCGCCTGCGCGGCGCTGTCGTGGACGACGACCTCGGCCTCAACGCTTCCCGCGAGGCCGAGGGCGGCGCAGAGCCCGGACACTCCCGCGCCGACGACATGGACGATTGGGCGCCGCATCGAGCCTTCCTTGCGGCGGCGATCGGCGCCGCGCGTTGGCGCGAAAGCTAACCGCCCGCTCCCCGCGGCGCAACGCAGTCGCACGGGGGGGACGATCGCCTCAACCGGCGCGCGGCGGCTCGGCCCGCATTTGTCCGGCCGACGGCCTCTCCTCCGGCTTGCCTCTTTCGCCGCCGCAGGCCACTCTCCCTATTGCATCGGTCACGCGCTTCAGAGCAGGGGGGGACGCCTATGGCCGCCGTTTACTACTACGCCGACGATTCCGGCCAGCAGAACGGCCCGGTCGGCGAAGAGACGATTTTCGAGCTGATCCGCGGCGGCGGCGTGCGCGCCGAGACGCTGGTGTGGACGGCGGGGATGAGCGACTGGGCGCGCGCCGATTCCGTCGCCGCCTTCGCCGCGCGGCTTGTCCGCCCGCCGGCGGCGCCGCCGTCGCCCGCGCGCGCGGCGCCGGCCGCGGCGCCCTCTGCGGCGCCGGAGGAAGAAGGGCGGCTGATCGGCGCCCTTCCCGTCTGGGGTCTGTTCTGGCGCAGCATCGTCGTCACGCTCGGCGTCATCCTCATCGTTCCGGCGCCATGGGCGGGCGTGTGGTTCTACAAGTGGTTCGCCAGCCATGTGATCCTGCCGGGCGACCGGCCGCTGCGGCTGCAGGCGAGCGTCGGCGACTCCTGGCTGCTGTTCGTCGGCCTGGGCCTCAACGAATGGATCGGGTCCGGCTTCAATCTGGGACCCAACGCGCATTGGGGCTCGCTCATCGCGGCGATTCTCGGCCTCCTGCTCAGCTGGGCGCTGATGCGCTGGTTCTGCGGCCGTCTCGCGACCGACGACGGCGCGACCAAGCTCGCCTTCAAGGGCGGCCTGCTTGGCCTGCTCGGCTGGTACGTGCTGCTGGCCCTCTCCTTCGTCACGGTGATCGGCTGGGCGTGGGTGGCGAAGTTCTTCTACCGCTGGCTCGCCGCCAAGGCCGAAGGGGCGCCGCGCTTCGCCTGCCACGCCACCGGGCTCGCCATCCTCTGGCGCACCATCCTTCTCGCCTTCGGCTCGGCGTTCATCATCCCGATCCCCTGGCTGGCGCGATGGTACGTCAACTGGACCATTTCGCAGTTCTCGGTCGAGCCGGCGGCGAACGGCTGAACGCGCGCGGGCGGCGCTTCAGCGAGGCTTCCCCACGCGGTCGAGAGAACCCGCCGCCGCGGCCCGGGCGCGGCGCGCGCCCTTGACATCGCCGCCCAGCCGGGCGAGTTGCGGTCCTAGGGTCGGGATGCTTGCGGCGCTCGCGGCGTCGAAGCCAGCGCCCGAGCGGGAGGAGAGGAGCGTTGCCAGTCGTTTCGGAGCCGCCAGGAATCGCCGACGTCGCCAAGGGCCGCGTCGATCGCGCGACGCTGGCGGCGAACTTCGCCGATCTCCATCCGCCGCTCTCCCCCCACCAGGCGCTGGTCGAGGCCGACCGCTGCTACTTCTGTTACGACGCGCCCTGCCAGCGCGCCTGTCCGACCGCGATCGACGTCGCGCTGTTCGTCCGCCAGATCGCCGCCGGAAACCCGCTCGGCGCGGCGCAGACCGTCCTCGAGGCCAACGTGATGGGCGGCATGTGCGCGCGCGCCTGCCCCACCGAGGCGTTGTGCGAGGGCGCCTGCGTGCGCGAGACGGCGGAGGGCCGGCCGGTGCGCATCGGCTTGCTGCAGCGCTACGCGGTCGACGCGCAGATGGCGACGGGAAAGACGCTGTTCTCCCGCGGCGCGCCGACCGGCAAGCGCGTCGCCGTCGTCGGCGCCGGCCCGGCCGGGCTCGCCTGCGCGCACGCGCTCGCCGTCGCCGGCCATGAGGCGACGATCTTCGAGAAGCGCGACAAGCCGGGCGGCCTCAATGAATACGGCGTCTCCGCCTACCGCGCGACCGGCGACTTCGCCCAGCGCGAGGCGGCGTCGATTCTGTCGATCGGCGGCATCGCGACCCAATACGGGGTTGAGCTCGGCCGCGAGATTACGCTCGATCGCCTGCGCCGCGACTACGACGCGGTGTTCCTCGCGCTGGGTCTCGGCGCGGCGAGAAGACTCGGGCTTGCGGGCGAAGGCGCGCTCGACAACGTCGTCGACGCCGTCGATTACGCCGCCGAGCTGCGTCAGGCCGAAAGTCTCGCGCGAGTGCCGATCGGCCGGCGGGTGGTGGTAATCGGCGGCGGCATGACCGCGATGGATCTCGCCGCCCAGGCGAAGCGCCTCGGCGCCGAGAGCGTCACCATCGTCTATCGCCGCGGCCTGTCGCAGATGAAGGCGGGCGCGCGCCAGCGCGAGTTCGCGCAGACCAACGGCGCGCTGATCCGCCCCTGGGCGCGGCCGGTGGCGATCGAGGGCCACAGCGGCGCGGCGAGCGGCGTGCTGTTCGAACGCACGCGCGAGGACAACGGCGAGCTGGTCGCCGCCGGCGGGGCGTTCCGGCTCGAAGCCGATCTGGTGCTCCTCGCCATCGGACAGCAGGGCGCGCTCGATGCGCTGGCGGGCGCGAGCCTTCGCTGCGACGCCGACGGGCGGATCGTCGTCGATGAACAGCGGCGCGCCAGCCTCGCCGGGGTGTGGGCCGGCGGCGATTGCGCAGCCGGCGCGCGCGGCCTGATCGCCGCGGCGGTCGAGGACGGCAAGCGGGCGGCGCGCTCGATCGACGCGGCGCTCAGGGCGCGCGCCTGACGGCGGGCGAAAGCGCCGCCGATGGAGAACGTGATGGTCGATCTCAGCGTCGATTTCGTCGGCGTCAAGGCGGCGAATCCCTTCTGGCTCGCCTCGGGGCCGCCGACCGACGGCAAGACCAAGATCGAGCGCGCTTTTCGCGCCGGTTGGGGCGGCGCGGTGTGGAAGACGCTCGACGCCGCGCCGTCGGCCGGCGACGCTTCCGCCGCCTTCTACCGCGCGCTCCACGGCGGCGACCGGCGCGTGCTGGCGCTCGACGGCGTCGAGCGCGCCAGCGGCCGCGACCTCGCGCTCGATCTGCGCGAAATCGCCGAGGTCAAGCGCGCCTGGCCCGACCGCGCGCTGATCGTCTCGCTCGCCGCGCCCGGCGACGAGGAATCGGCGCGGCGGATTCTCGCCGAGATCGCAGCGACCGGCTGCGACGGCGTCGAGCTGAATTTCGGCTGCGCGCCCGGCGCGCGCCCGGCGGCCGACGCGGCGGCGCGGGTCGAGGCGGCGACGCGCTGGTGCAAGGCGGCGACCCGCATGCCGGCGCTGGTCAAGCTCGCGCCCCTGGGCGACCTCGTCCGCCGCGCCCGCGCCGCCAAGAAGGGCGGCGCCGACGCGCTGACGCTGATCGCCGCCGTCGACGCGATCGCCGGCGTCGACCTCGACGCGATGACGCCGGCGGGCGGCGTCGGCGGCATGGGCGGCCCTGCGGTCAAGCCGATCGCGCTGGCGGCGGTGGCTTCGATCGCCGGCGATCCCGAGATCGCCGGCCTGCCGATCGCGGCCGCCGGCGGCGTGACGACCTGGCGCGACGCCGCCGAGTTCATCGCCCTCGGCGCCGGCGTCGCGCAGGTTTGCTCAGCGGCGATGACCTACGGCTTCCGCGTCGTCGACGAGCTCGCCTCAGGCCTGACGAGCTTCATGGCCGCCGAGGGCTACCGCCGCCTCGACGACTTCCGCGGCCGGGCGGCCGCCAACCTCGTCGACGGGCGCCGCCGCGAGCGCGACCGCGTCCTCAAGGCCGAGATCGACCAGGCGCTGTGCATCCAGTGTGGGCGCTGCCACGTCGCCTGCGAGGACGCCGCGCATCAGGCGATCTTCGCCAGGGTCGACGGCGAGCGCCGCTTCGTCGTCAACGAGGCCGCGTGCGTCGGCTGCAATCTCTGCGCGCTGGTCTGCCCGATCGAGAATTGCATCAAGCTCGTCGATAAGACCGAGGCGGCGCGCGCGGCGGCGGAATAGCGACGCCGCGCCAATCGCCCGCGAGGCGCGCCGCGCGGGCGATTGGCGCGCAAAAAAAAAGCCCGCGAGCGCGGCTCGCGGGCCTTGGATCTCTCTTTTCCGCCGCCTGCTACTTGACGACGACCGGCGTGCCGACGTGGACGCGGCTGTAGAGGTCGATGACGTCGAGGTCGCGCATGCGGATGCAGCCCGACGACACCGCCTGGCCGATCTCCTCCGGCTCGTTGGTGCCGTGGATGCGATAGAGGGTGTCGTGGCTGCCCTGGTAGAGGTAGAGCGCGCGCGCGCCGAGCGGGTTGTCGTAGGCGCCGGCGAGCGGCCCGTGCTTGAGGTAGACCTTGAACTCCGGCCAGCGCTGCATGATCGAGTAGGTCGGCATCCATTGCGGCCACTCGACCATCTGCCCGACCGTCGCCCGTCCGGTCCAGCCATAGGCCTCGGCGCCGGTGGCGACCTTGTACTGGATCGCCTGCTTGCCCGGCAGCACGAAATAAAGGTTGTGCTGGCTGCCGTCGACGACGATGGTGCCGGGCTTCTCGCCGGTCGGAT
>CAZKHF010000202.1:0-5640 GCA_964552445.1 uncultured Bradyrhizobium sp.
CGCGGCGAGTTTCTGACTCTGCTCGGGCCTTCCGGATCGGGCAAGACGACTTCGCTGATGATGCTTGCCGGCTTCGAGACGGCGACCGAGGGTCAGATCCTGCTTGGCGGGCGTGAGCTCGGTTCGACCCCGCCGCATCAGCGCGACATCGGCATGGTTTTCCAGAACTACGCCTTGTTTCCCCACATGACGGTTTTCGAAAACGTCCGTTTTCCGCTTTCTGTGCGCCGGGTCAACAAGAGGGAACAGAGAAAGAGAGTGTTGAAGGCGCTGGAGATGGTCAAGCTCGGCAGCTATGCCGACCGCCGTCCGGCGCAGCTCTCCGGCGGTCAGCAGCAGCGCGTCGCGCTCGCCCGGGCGCTCGTCTTCGAACCGACGATCGTGCTGATGGACGAGCCCCTGGGCGCTCTCGACAAGCAGTTGCGGGAGCACATGCAGCTCGAGATCAAACATATCCATCAACAGCTCGGCGTGACCATCGTCTATGTCACGCACGATCAGAGTGAGGCGCTGACGATGTCGGACCGCATCGCGGTCTTCAACGACGGCGTCGTGCAGCAGCTCGACACGCCGGCCGGCCTCTACGACGCCCCATGCAACAGTTTCGTCGCCGGGTTCATCGGCGAGAACAACAAATTGCACGGAACCATCGAAGCCGTGGAAAACGGCGGGTTCTGCCGCGTGCGGCTGGCGAGCGGCGACGCGCTAAGGGCG
Organism: uncultured Bradyrhizobium sp.; assembly: GCA_964552445.1. Taxonomy (GTDB): domain Bacteria; phylum Pseudomonadota; class Alphaproteobacteria; order Rhizobiales; family Beijerinckiaceae; genus Roseiarcus. The sequence goes on from CAZKHF010000202.1 coordinate 715, forward strand.
AGAGCGGTCAACATCGCCGCGGTGGGATCGCGCACGACCGTCTCATTCCGGCCGGAGAAGATTCAAATCGGATGGTCGGGCGAGCAAAACGTCAACCGCTTGCATGGCTCGGCGCTGGAAACGATCTACCACGGCGATCACATGCGCGTCCGGGTCAGGGTCGCCGGCAACGACGACTTCATGGTGAAGATGCGCCAGCGCGGCGGTCGCGCGGCGCCGGGCATCGGCGAGGCGCTCGAACTCGCCTTCCGCGCGCAGGACTGCCTCGCGCTCGATCCATTGAACTGAGCCGAAACTCGACTGGGGGCATGAAGCATGAGATTGAAATCCATACTGCTTGCGGCGGCCACGCTCGTCGTCTTCACCGGGGGCGCGGTCGCGCGCGATCTCACAGTCGTCTCGTGGGGGGGCTCCTATCAGGACGCGCAAAAGAAGCTTTTCTTCGCGCCGTTCACGGCCGAGACCAAGATTCCGCTGGTCGACGAGCCGTGGGACGGCGGCGTGGGCACCCTGCGCGCCAAGGTCCAATCGGGCAAATCCGATTGGGACGTGGTGGAGGTCGAGAGCGACGAACTCGCCGTCGGCTGCGAAGAAGGGCTCTACGAGAAGCTCGACTGGGACAAGATTGGCGGCAAGGACGCCTACATTCCCGATGCGTTCAACGATTGCGGCGTCGGCGCGATCTTCTATGACTTCGTGCTCGGTTACGACAAGGACAAATTGAAACAGGCCCCGACGGGGTGGGTCGATTTCTTCGACCTAAAGAAGTACCCTGGCAAGCGCGCGTTGCGCGGCGGTCCGAAGACGACGCTTGAAATCGCGCTGATGGGCGACGGCGTCGCTCCGAAGGACGTCTACAAGGTCCTCGCGACGCCTGAGGGCGTCGATCGCGCCTTCAAGAAGCTCGATACGATCAAGAGCGACATCATATTCTGGAAGGCGGGCGCCCAGCCGCCGCAACTTCTGGCCTCGGGCGAGGTCGCGCTGACTTCGGCTTACAATGGACGCATCGACGCCGCCAACCTCAACGATCACCGCAACTTCGGCATGGTGTGGAACGGCGCGCTGTACACGATGGACTCCTGGGTGATTCTAAAGGGCAGCCCGAACCTCGATGACGCGTACAAGTTCCTCGACTTCGTCGGGCGCCCGGAGATCGAAGCCAAGCTTCCCGACGCGATCGCCTACGGGGTGCCGAACAAGCAGGCCAACGCGCTGATCAACCCGGACCGGCTCAAGGTGCTCGGCACGGCGCCAGAGAACCTCGCCAATGCGGTGCCGATCAACGTCGCCTTCTGGCTCGAGAACTTCGATCGGCTGTCCGAGCGCTTCAACCAGTGGGCGGCTCAGAAGTAAGGTGAGCGCGGGCGCCGTCGGCCTCAAGGTTCAGCTGGCGCGGGCCGAACGGGCTCGGCGCTGGCGCGCCTTCGGGATGGTGGCGCCCCTGTTCGTCTTTCTTCTCATCGTTTTCGTCGCCCCGATCGGATCGATGATGCTGCGTTCGGTGCGCGACGTCGAACTAAGCGACGTCTGGCCGCAGACCGCGGCCGCGCTGCAAGGATGGACCGATCGCGCGCACATTCCTTCAGAGGCGGTCTTCGCGGCGCTCGCCGCCGACATGAAAGCGTCCAAGGCGGCCGGCGTGCAGGCGGTGCCGGCGCGGCGGCTCAACTACGCGGTCGAGGGCGGGCGTACGCTCGTCTTCGGCACGCTGCGCAAGCTGCCCGAGACCGCGAACAGCTGGACGGATGTTTTTCTCGCCGCCGACCCGCGCTGGGGGGACATCGAGACCTGGAGCGCGATCGACCAAGCCTCGGGTCCGTTGACCAGCTTCTTCCTGTTGGCCGCGATGGATCGACAGAAGCACGCCGACGGAACGATTACGCCCACGCCCGCCAATCGCCGAGTCTATCTCGACGTGCTCGCCCGAACATTCGAAGTAAGCGCGGTTGTGACGACGCTTTGTCTTCTTCTAGGTTTTCCCGTCGCGTACCTGTTGGCAACGCAGCCGCCGGCGCGCGCCAATCTCTTGATGATCCTGGTGCTGTTGCCGTTCTGGACCTCGCTCCTGGTGCGCACCGCGGCCTGGATCGTAGTGCTGCAAGAGCATGGGCTCCTCAACAATGCGCTGATCGCGCTCCATCTGATCGATAGACCCCTGCAGCTCATTTACAATCGCACCGGCGTTTATGTGGCGATGACGCACGTGCTGCTGCCCTTCGCTATTCTGCCGCTCTATTCGGTGATGAAGGGCGTCAAGGGGGTTTACATGCGCGCAGCGATGTCGCTGGGCGCCCGCCCGACCGTCGCCTTCCTACGGGTCTACGCGCCGCAGACGATTCCGGGTCTGGCCGCGGGCGGGTTGCTGGTCTTCATCCTGGCGCTCGGCTATTACATCACTCCGGAGCTGATCGGCGGCGCCGCGGATCAGATGCTGTCGCACTTCATCGCTTACTACACTGCCGACACCGTCAACTGGGGCATGGCCTCGGCGCTCGGGGCGCTGCTGCTCGTCGCCACCCTAGCGCTCTACGCGGTTTACAATCGCCTGGTGGGTCGGCCGGCTTGAGGGCGCGGTGAGACATGGCCGGCCCCCGACGTCGAACGCTCGAGGAGCGCTTTTGGATCGCCGTGCTGTGGAGCGCCGCGATCGCGGTGTTCGTCTTCCTCGTCGCGCCGATCCTGGCGATCGTCCCGCTGTCGTTCAATTCGCGCGAATTCCTGACCTATCCGTTGAGTGGGTTTTCGTTGCGCTGGTACCAGCAGTTCTTCGCCAGCGCCGAATGGATGCGGGCCTTCAAGAACAGCTTCATCGTCGGCAGCGCGGCGACGGCGGTTGCGACCGGGCTCGGCACGCTCGCCGCGGTCGGCCTGACGATGGCGAATTTCCGCGGCAAGGGCTTCGTCATGGCGGTGTTGCTGTCGCCGATGATCGTGCCGATCGTAATCGTCGCGGTAGGCTTCTACTTCTTTTTCGCCCCGATCGGCCTCGCCAGCAGCTATCTTGGCCTCGTCCTCGCTCATAGCGCGCTCGGGGCGCCATTCGTCGTCGTCACCGTGACGGCGACATTGCAGGGCTTCGATCGCAGCCTGACGCGCGCCGCGGCGAGCCTAGGCGCCGGGCCGCTCGAGACGTTCTTTCGCGTCGTTCTGCCGCTGATCGGACCCGGGGTGGCGTCGGGCGCCTTGTTCGCGTTCGCCGCCAGTTTCGACGAGGTCGTCGTCGTGCTGCTGATCGCGGCGCCCGAGCAGCGGACGCTCCCGCGCGAGATGTTCGCCGGCATCCGCGAGAATTTCAGCCCGGTCATCACCGCCGTCGCGACGGTGATGATCGTCGTATCGATCATCCTGCTGTTGTCACTGGAACTGCTGCGCCGTCGTACAGAGGCGATGAGCCGAGCAAAGCGGTAGGAATTCTCGGCGCGTCCTCGCATGAAGCCGCATCACGCTGATGGGGTGGACGGCGCCCCAACCGCGATTACGGCGACAGTGCAGTTAACTGACGCGCCCGCCCATGGTTCGCAGCCTTGCCTCGATGCCTCGCCTTGCCTGTGTCGTCACGCGCCGCTTGTCGCAATGCGGTTAAGGGCGCTGTCACGGCAATTCCGCGCCCGAGCCGTGCGCGCCGTCAAGCCCGAGCGCGCGTTCCGCGCGTCGCCTTCGGCGAAGCTTGACCGCTGCGCGCGGTTGAGGCGTTTGGTTTCCGTGGCTTCGACGCCCGAAACCGGCCGTTCGCGGCCGGTTTGCGGCGTCGAAGCCATGGTGGCGAAACGCTCGATCGCGTCGGCGCCGGCGCCGGCGCCGCGAAGCGGCCGGAGCGGAGCAAAGGAGCGCCGAACGCGCTTGACGGCGACGGCGCGATAGGGCTCGGTAGGCTGAGCCGAACATATGCTGCACTGTCACCGTAACTGCCCGAAAACCACGCCTCGGCGTCCTTCGCTTCCGAGTTCATCCCCGACCTCGATCGTAAACAACCCCGATCAAGGCAACCGAGTCGCGCCCTATCGCCCCTGCGGCCTTGTGACACAGTAGTGCCAGAGAGTGGTCGCAACCTTACGCTTGGCGCCCGTCCAGGAGGGTCGCAAAAGGGCGGAGAGCGGAAGCCGGAAAATAACAGTTCCTGGGCCTATCACGGTAAACCGGTAAGCCGTAGTTCCAATTTCAACTCCAATGTTCGTATGAATAAAACCCTAACAACATTGACCATCTGTCAATCTATCTGGTCCACAGGTTCTCGTTTTACGAATATTGGAGATTTCACATGGTCGAAATCGATGCCAATTCCCTGATAGAATTTGTTATCATCGAATCCAGTACCGAACTCTGCTATCCGCTTCCCATTCCTGAAGACGTAGATCTCAACGCCAAGGCCTTGCCCTGTGCTCTCCGAAACATAATAGCTAAATGGCCCGCTCTTGAACCAAACAATGTCCGCGCCGTCGTGCGGACCATAAGCTTCGTCAGCAAGAGCGAACTTATCCGTTGACGTCGCCAGTATAGTGATATCCGGCGCACCAGCGTCTCCAAATCGATACGCCAATGTCAAGAACGGTTCTGTCGGCCGATCCGCGCATAACGAGACAAGCTTCTGAGGGCCGAAAGGAGCGTGCTCGGCGCTGACTGCCTGCACTTCGGCGCTGAGAACCACGTATTCCCCATTCTTGCAAAGAGATACGCGCCCAGCCGCCATGGTTGCGTCTGTATCATCCGCATGAGAGGCGTTCATTGCAACGCCAAAATAGAAAATCCCAACTACGGCAGTTTTGATTGCGATTTTCCACATAGTCCCCTCACGGCGCGTTAGATGCGGAATTGCGGAATAGTGGCGCAGCCCACCGGTCAATTCCCATTTTGACTCGCGGCCTCGGGCGGTGGCAAGCGATAGGCGACCGAGTCGCAAGGGGCTCCGCCCCCCCCCCCCCCCCC
>CAZKHF010000203.1:0-5625 GCA_964552445.1 uncultured Bradyrhizobium sp.
CGCCATGATGTCCATCGCGCCGCAGGCCATCTGGAACGGCGGCAGGCTGAAGCACAGCTCGGGGTTGAGGATCGAGAAGCGCGGATAGATCAGTTCGGAGTTGACCGCGCGCTTCAACGCCCCTTCCTCCTTGGTGATGACCGAGCCGGTGCTGGCCTCGCTGCCGGCGGCGGGGATGGTCAGCGCCACGCCGACCGGCAGCGCCGCTGTCGGCGCGCCGCGGCCGAGGTAGAAGTCCCAGACGTCGTGGTCGATCACCGCGCCCATCGCGATCGCCTTGGCCGAATCGATCACGCTGCCGCCGCCGATCGCGAGGACGAGGCCGAGCTTCTCCTTCTTGCATAGCCGTACGCCTTCGTGGACGAGGCTGAGGCGCGGGTTCGGCTTGACCCCGCCAAGCTCGACCCAGGCGATCCCGGCTGCGCGGAGCGAGGCCTTCACCCGGTCGACGAGGCCGGAGGCGCGCGCGCTAGCGCCGCCGAAATGCAGCAGGATTCGCTTGGAATAGGCGGCGGCCAAGTCGCCGACTTGGTTCTCCGTCCCGCGTCCGAACACGATCTTGGTCGGATTGCAAAATTCAAAGTTCTGCATGGTTTGCTCCTTGATAGGAATCGGACTGCGAGGCTTCCGCGTCGAGCGTAGTTCCGCGGAGAACGAGCCGCGGCTTCATCACCACGGTCTTGGGGCGCGGCTTCTCGCCGGCGATCAGCCGCAGCAGCAGTTCGGCGCTCGCCGCGCCCATCTCGCGCGTCGGTTGGGCGACGGTCGACAGAGGCGGATCGAGCAGGCGCGCGAACGGAATGTCGTCGTAGCCGATCACCTCGACCTCGCCGGGAACCGAGACGCCCGCCTGCCGCAACGCCTTCAACGCCCCGAGCGCCATCATGTCGTTGGCGGCGAACACCGCGTTGAAGGGCGGCGGCCGCCGGCCGCCGCGACCGCGGATGGCCTCGCTCATCAGCCGACAGCCGCGCTCGATCGTGAAGTCGCCTTCGAGCGTCGTCAGGCGGTCGCCGTCGAGGCCCCATTCGCGCGCGAGCGCTTCGACGCTTTCGCGCCGCTCGACCGACTGCGACGCGTCCGGCGGACCGCTGATGAAGACCAGCCGCCGGTTCGGCCGCCGGAACAGGAACTCCATCGCCAGCCGCACGCCGTGTCGGTTGTCGAGGAATACGCCGTGGCGCTGCGCTCGCCTGCCGATCCTGCAATCGAGCAGCACGACCGGAACGCCCTCGCGCTCGAGAAGCCGGACCTGCGCCTCCGCCTGGAGGCCGACCGAATCGAGGATGACGCCGTCGACCCGCTTGTCGATCAGCAGGCGGATGCATTCCCCCTGCTTGGCGGGGTCGCTGCCGGTGTTGCACAGCAGCAGGCTGTAGCCAGCCTCGTTCAGCGTCCGCTCCGCTCCGCTGATCAGCAGGGGGTCGAAGGGATTGGCGACGTCGGGGACGATCAGCCCGACCGACCGGCTCGAGCCGGTGGCGAGGCCGCGCGCCATCGCCGAGGGTTGGAATCCGGTCTGATCGAGAATGGCGCGGATGCGCGCGCGCGTCGCCGCGCCGACCCCTTCGGCGCGATCGTTGAGCACGCGCGACACGGTGGTCTTGGAGACCCCCGCGCGGGCGGCGATGTCGGCGATCGTCAGTCTGCCCATGGCGGCGTCGCGGCTAAGAAACCGGTTTACGAAACCGGTTTCTTTCGCTTATACGACCGCATGCCGGTTGGCAAGCGTCGCTTCAAGGAGGCTCCCGTGGCTGTTCGCGCCAAATTCTACCGTCATGTCGTGCTGTTCAAATTCAAGGATTCCGCCTCGGCCGAAACGGTGGCGGGCATCGAGGCGGCCTTCCGCGCCTTTTGCGCCGGGCTGCCGTTCGTCGCCGACCTGGAGTGGGGCCGCAACTCCAGTCCCGAGGGACTGAACCAGGGCTTCACCCATTGCTTCATCGTCTCCTTCGCCGGGCCGGAGGGACGCGACGCTTACCTGCCCCACCCCGATCACCGCGCGTTCTGCCAACGCTGGCTCGACCCCAATCTCGAGAAGGCATGCGTGGTCGATTTCGCTCCCATCGATTAGAGCGCGATCCGATCGAAGGGAGTCGCGATCGGCGGGGCGAGGTCGTCGGCGCGCGCGGCCGGCGCGACAGCCGCGAGGGGCCCGCCTCGAGCTCGCCGCCGGCGGCTTGAACTGCGGCCCTACATCGCCCCGAACAGCTTGTTGAGCAGGCCGCGGTCGCGCGGCGGCGAGGCGGCGGGCGCGCCGTCGCCGACGTTGGGGATCGACGCCGGCGGGATCGGCGCGTCGGAGGGTGCGACCGGCGCGGCGCGGCGCGGCGGCGCGGCGGGCGGCGGCGGCGCGCTCTGGGCGTCGCGGCCAATCGCCAGCGGCGCGCCGACCGCCTGCGGCGGCGGGGCGGCCGGAGCGGCGTCGGCGGGCGGCGCGTCGACCGCGCGCCAGACGCCGGAAGGCAGGGCGGCGATCGGGACGCCCTGGTGGGCCGCCTTCATGAAGCGGCTCCAGATCTCCACCGGCAGGTTGCCGCCCGACGCCTTCTTGGTCGGCGAATTGTCGTCGTTGCCGAGCCAGACGCCGGCGTCGAGATAGCTGGTGTAGCCGACGAACCAGGCGTCGCGCCAATCCTGGCTGGTGCCGGTCTTGCCGGCGGCCTGCCAGCCCGGCAGCTCGGCCTTGCGGGCGGTGCCGGTGAGCAGGGTCTCCTGCATCATGTCGTTCATCATCGCGACGTACTGGGGATCGATGACGCGGCCGAAGTTGGCGTTCTTGCGCGCGTAGAGCAGCTTGCCGTCGGCGGTGCGCACCCGTGTGATGACGTGCGGCTGGACGCCGACGCCGCCGTTGGCGAAGGCGTCGTAGGCGGCGACCATCTCCAGCGGCGCGACCGCCGAGGTTCCCAGCGAGATGGTGGCGTTGGCGTCGAGGTCGGAGACGATGCCGAGGCGATGGGCGACGCGCGCCACCGTCTTGGGGCCGACCTCGATGCCGAGCCGCACCGCGACGGTGTTGAGCGACAGCGACAGCGCCTTGGTCAGCGTCACCGGACCGAAATACTCGCGCGAATAGTTCTCGGGGCTCCAGCCCTTGACCGAGATCGGCGCGTCCTCGCGCACCGTGTCGGGCGTCAGACCCTTCTCCAGCGCGGCGAGATAGACGAACGGCTTGAACGAGGAGCCGGGCTGGCGCTTGGCGGCGACGGCGCGGTTGAACTGGCTGTCGGCGTAGTTGCGCCCGCCCACCATCGCCTTGATCCCGCCGTCGGGATCGAGGGCGACCAGGGCGCCCTGGCTGACGCCGTATTTGTCGCCCTTGGCGTCGAGCTCTTCGGTCAGCGCGCGCTCGGCCTCCCCCTGCAGCTTGGGGTCGAGCGTGGTGGTGACGACGATGTCCTCGTCGATCGCGCCGACGGTGTCGTCGAGCATGTCCATCACGTAATCGGCGGCGTAGTTGATCGAGCCGGAGCCCTTTTCGCGCACCACCTGCGCCGGCGTGGCGAGCGCCAGCTTGGCCATCGCTTCGGTGATGTGCCCCTGCTCGGCCATCGCCGTGATGACGACGGCGGCGCGCTCGTTGGCGCCGGTCAGGTTGCGGTTGGGAGCGAGCCGGGTCGGCGACTTCATCAGGCCGGCGAGCACGGCCGCCTCCGACAGCGTCGCCTGCCGGGCGCTCTTGCCGAAGTACTTCTGCGCCGCCGCCTCGACGCCGAACGCGCCTGAGCCGAAATAGACCCGGTTGAGGTAGAGCTCGAGGATCTGGTCCTTCGAGTACTTGCGCTCCAGCCACAGCGCCAGGATCGCTTCCTGGATCTTACGCGACAGCGTGCGCTCCTGGGTGAGGAAGAGGTTCTTCGCCAGTTGCTGGGTCAGCGTCGAGCCGCCCTCCATGCCGCTGCGCCCGGTGAGGTCGCGGAGCACGGCGCGGACGATGCCGACCGGATCGATGCCGAAGTGCTGGTAGAAGCGCCGGTCCTCGATGGCGATGAAGGCCTTGGGCAGGTAAGGCGGCAGCTCGCTCAGGCGCACCGCCGCGCCGCCGGTGTCGCCGCGGTTGGCGAGCAGCGCGCCGTCGTCGGCGAGGATGGCGATGTTGGGCGGGCGCTTGGGCACCGCGAGCTGGTCGATCGGCGGCAGTTGGCTGGCGTAATAGGCGAACAGGCCGGCGACGCCGATGACGCCCCATACCCCGAGCACGAAGGCCCAATAGAACAGCCGACCGAGGAGCGAGCGCCGCCGCGGGGGGGGCGCGTCGCGCGCCGACTTTCGCGAGCGGCGCGACGGCCGGTCGTCGGGATCGGCGCGCAGGTCGTCGAGCCGGCCGCGGCCGCGCGACGCGTCGCCGAAGCGCGGCTCGATCCGCTCCCCACGCCGCCTGCCGCCCCTGCCGAACATCGCGCGATCCCGTTTCGGGTCCTTCGAGGAGCCGGCCTCGAAGCGCCTTCGCCCGAGGGCATTGAGGCTAAAGGCGGCGATTTAAGGGCCGGTTAAGGGTATCGCCCGCTCGCGGCGATCGGCGGAATTTAGATCGATTCTGTTGGGGACCGCCCCACGCCGCTCTTGCGCGCGGCCCCCGTCCTTGGCAATGTTCGCGCCCCTTCGCGCGCGAAGCTTGCGCGCGAGCGGCTGCGCCGGGACGGGGGCGCAGGCCAAGGGGCGGCGGTTCGGCGCGGCTTTTGCTGTGGGGCGTCGGCGTGAGAGTCGGGATGTCGCGATGAAGGTCACCATAGAACGAAGCGCTCTGTTGAAGGCGCTGGGCCACGTCCATCGCATCGTCGAACGGCGCAACACCATTCCGATCCTCTCCAACGCGCTGATCGAGGCGCGCGAGGGCCAACTGACGCTGAAATGCACCGACCTCGATCTCGAGGCGACCGAGTCGGCGCCGGCCGACGTCGCCCAGGAGGGCGCGACGACCGTCGCCGCCCACGTCCTCTATGACATCGCCCGCAAGCTCGCGGAAGGCGCGCAGGTCGGCCTCGAGCTGACGGGCGAGGCCGGCCAGCTCTTGCTGCGCTCGGGCCGCTCGCGCTTCCATCTGCAGAGTCTTCCGGCGGCCGACTTCCCCGACCTCGCCGCCGGCGAGTTCAGCCACCGCTTCGTCCTCCCCGCCGCCGATCTCAAGCGCCTGATCGACAACACCCAGTTCGCGATTTCGACCGAGGAGACGCGCTACTATCTCAACGGCATCTTCCTCCACACCGTCGAGGCCGGCGGCGCGAGCCTGCTGCGCGCCGTCGCCACCGACGGCCATCGCCTCGCGCGCGTCGAGGTCCCGGCGCCGAAGGGCGCGGCGGGCATGCCGGGCGTCATCGCCCCGCGCAAGGCCGTGAGCGAGGTGCAGAAGCTGCTCGAGGACGCCGGCGACGAGGTCGCGGTCGAGATCTCGACCGCCAAGGCGCGCTTCCAGTTCGGCGACGTGGTGCTGACCACCAAGCTGATCGACGGCACCTTCCCCGACTACGGCCGCGTCATTCCGACGCACAACGACAAGCGCCTGGTGGTCGACAAGGATCCCTTCTTCAAGGCGGTCGACCGCGTCTCGACCATCTCGTCGGAGCGCGGCCGCGCGATCAAGCTGGCGATCGCCGACAACAAGATGACGCTGTCGGTCAACAA
>CAZKHF010000204.1:0-5616 GCA_964552445.1 uncultured Bradyrhizobium sp.
CCACCAGATCGGCGGTGCGCTTGATGTCCGGCACCAGGCGGACGAGCATCGCGCCGGCCTCCTGCGCCGATTTCACCGTGTCGGCCGACAGCGTGCCGATCTCCGCCGCCGCCGCTTGGCTGCGCTCGGCGAGCTTGCGCACTTCCGAGGCGACCACGGCGAAGCCGCGGCCATGCTCGCCGGCCCGCGCCGCCTCCACCGCAGCGTTGAGGGCGAGCAGGTCGGTCTGGCGGGCGATCTCCTGCACGATCATGATTTTCTCGGCGATGGTCTCCATCGCCTTCACCGCGTGGGTCACCGCCGCGCCGCTCGCCTCGGCGTCCCGCGCCGACTGGCGCGCGATCTTTTCCGTCTGGGTCGCGGCCTCGGAGTTCTGCTTCACGTTGGAGGCCATCTCCTCCATCGACGAGGAGGCTTCCTCGGTCGCCGCGGCCTGCTCGGTCGCGCCTTGAGACAATTGCTCGGCGCTGGCGGCGAGCTCCTGGCTGCCCGACGAGACGTTCTGCGCCGCGCCAAGCGCTTCGGCGACGACGCTCTGCAGCTTCTCCAGCATCTTCTCCAGCGCGACGCCGAGCGTGTCCTTGTCGGAGCGGCGCTTCGCCTCGACCGTGAGGTCGCCGGTGGCGATCGTCTCGGCCACTTGCGCCGTCGCCTTGAGGCTCTCGGTCATCTTCTCGAACGCGATGCCGAGGGTGTCCTTGTCGGAGAGACGCTTGACCTGCACGGAGAGATCGCCCGCGGCGATCGCGTCGGCGACTTTCGCCGTGCCGTTCAAGTTCGCGGTCATGGCGTTGAGCGACTTGACGAGATCGCCGACCTCGTCGTCGCTCTTGACGTCGATCCTCTCGCCGAGGTCGCCGAGGGCGACCGCCTCGGCGAGGCCGACGGCGCGGCCGAGGCCGCGGCTGATGTTGAGCGCGATCCACAACGCCGAGCCGATCGCGATCACCAGCGAGACGGCGACGGCGCTGATCAGAATCGTCTGCGCGAGGCTGGTCTGGCGAGCGCTTTCGGCGACGTCCTCCGCCATCACCTTTCTGACGAGATCGAAGTACTCGCCGACCACGGCGAGCGTCGCGGCCCCCGCCGCCCGGCCGTCGGTCGCCGATAACGCCGCGGCGCGGATGTTGCCGCCCTCGCCGACGATTTCGGCCGCGCGCTGGAACGCCTTCGACAGCTTATCGGCGGCCTGAGCGATGTCGTTGGCCGGATCGCCAAGCGCGGCGACCGCCGCCGTCGCCTGCTGCGTCGCGTTGGAGGCGACGGCGAGCTGATCCTTCAGCGCGGCCAGAGCCGCATTCAGGTCGTTGAGATCGCTGGCGGCGAAGGCGTCTCTGAGAAACTTGCCGGCTCTCTCCCAGTGCATCCGAGCGGTCTGCAACGTCAGATTCGCCTTCAACGCTTCGGCCGACGAAAGCGTCCGGTCGAGTTTGGCGAACTCTGCGTCGAAGGCGTCGTTGTACGCCTTGAGCGCGCCGGCGGCCTCGCCCTTCCAGTACCGGTTGGCGCGATCGGCGGAGTTCAGCGAGCCGAGGCGGACGGTTTCGTCCTCGATCTTGCTCATCTTGTCGTATTCGCTGGAAAACTTGGCGATCAGCGCCCGGCCGGCTTCATTCGTCGAGGCGTTGATCTGGTCGCGGAGCTGCGTCGCCTCGCTGCGGAGCTTCTTGATCTCCTCGGCGGCGCGGCCGATTTCAGACTCGTTCGTCGCCAGGATCACGTCTCTTTCGGCGCGCATCTGATTGAGGATCGCGGCTTGCAGCTCCGCGGCCTTGTCCAGCCGTTGCGCCCGGCCGACTAGGACCTGGCCCGTCTCGGCGACGTCGTTTAGCTTCATGTAAGCGACGCCGCCGGTGATCGCCGACAGTATGATGATCGCGCCAAAGGCGCTCGCCAGCTTAGCCTTAATGGTGAATCGCATCGGTCAATCTCCTTCAGCGTTCAGCATTGTTTCCCGCCGCAAAGGACGGCGAACTGATCCTTCCCTCAGCGACGCCCATGGCGAATTTGAGTCGCCAATGCTCGGCGGCGGGCGGCTTCTTCGGCGGCGCGACGCGGCGAGCTCGCCTTCGGCCCGCGCGTCGACGCTGCGCCGAACCGATGAGGGGTCAGGCGCCGCCTCTGTTCATTTCCTGGGCGAAATTGTTCTTAAATAGACGGGAACGATGACATGTCGACGCGCGCGACGCGACGAGGCGGCTTCATGCCTTCGCTCGCGCCGTAAGGCGCGCGGCGACTCATCGCGGGGCAGCATCGCTTGGCGTGGTTAACGCATAGTTAATATCGCGCGTTGGCGAAATGCTGAATGATTGTGCATTCGGACAAGACTATCAACGCCGAGTAGGGAACACGCTTTATGCTCATGTCAATCCGTTAGAATACAATAGTTCCTTCGGCGACCGCGGATTCCACCGCCGACCGGGGTGATAGAAGCGCCAAGAGCGCCTCGTTCTGCTGGTGTCGGGGGTATTCTTATTCAATGGCGCGGATCGCATAGACCGTCGATGGGGTGCTATTTCTTGAAATAGGCGGACCCGAGTCGGCGTTCGGCCGGCGCGCGCTATATTCCCGACGCGGTTGTGCGCCAAACAGTCGCAGCCTTCTCGCATGGCGTCCGGCTTGGCTGGAGAACGACGCCGCGCGAATCCGTCGTCGCGCAACGCGCTCCACGGCGCCGCCTGATATGAAACGGCCTCCTTGCGCGTCGCCGAGACTTCGTCGCCATTCCGGCGAGGCGCTCGACGGACGTCTCGCCTGAAACGGGATCGCTTTCATGAGACCGGCGCCCCGGCGCCAAGTCTCGCGCTTGAGGATGGGCGCCGCTGGCGCTTGCGACGGCGGTTTGCGGATTGGCGCGGACGCCGACGGCTCTAAAGGCGCGGCTTGCGGGCCCGAAGCTGACAATCGCGCGCGTCCTCGCTATAAGCCGCGCCGGTTTGCGGCGCGCGGCGTGCGCGCCTCGGCCTTGAGGACGTTGATGTCTGGCGCCAGCCTTTCCAGCGCGGGGCTCGACGCGCAGCGGCGGCGCGCGCTGTTTCGCGCCTGGCGGAGGGGCATGCGCGAAATGGATCTTGTCCTCGGGCGCTTCGCCGACGCCAACCTGCCGACGATGAGCGAAGCTGAGCTCGCCGAGTTCGAGCGCCTGCTCGACCTTCCCGACGTCGAGGTGTTGGCTTGGATCGCCGGAGACCAGCCGACGCCGCCGGCGTTCGACACGCCGCTGTTCGCGCGCCTGCGCGCGGCGCCTAGCGAGGCTGGCGAAAAGTGAAGCCGCTCGCCGCCGTCGTCGCCCGCCTCGCCGCCGGCGGCGCCGTCGCGCTCGCTCGCGCGCCGGAAGCCTTCGACGCCTTCGTCGTCGCCGAGCTGGCGCGCGCCTTCGCGCCGGCCGGCGAAACGCGCGCCGCCGCGCTGGTCTTCGTCGCCCGCGACGGGCTGCGCGCGCAGAGCTTCATCGACGCGCTCGGCTTCGCCGCGCCGGAGATCGAGGCGCTCTATCTGCCGGCCTGGGACTGCCAGCCCTACGATCGCGTCTCGCCCAACGCGGCGGTTCTGGCGCAGCGCATGACCGCGCTGGCGCGGCTCGCCACGAGCCGCGGCGCGCTGGAGCGGCCGCGCGTTGTCGTCGTCACCGTCAACGGCGCGACCCAACGGCTTCCGCCGTTGAGTTTCCTTGCCGGCGCCGCGTTTTCCGCCGCGCCGGGCAACAGCGTGCGCATGGAGGAGCTCGCGGCGTGGCTGGAGAGCAATGGCTACGGCCGCGCCAGCACGGTGCGCGACGTCGGCGACTATGCGACGCGCGGCGGCATTCTCGATCTCTATCCGCCCGGCGCGCCGGCGCCGATAAGGCTCGACTTCTTCGGCGACACGCTGGAATCGATCCGCGCCTTCGATCCCGAGACGCAACGCAGCGTCGGCCCGTTGCGCGCGCTCGACCTGACGCCGATGAACGAAGCGCGGCTGACGACCGACTCGATCCGTCGCTTCCGCCAGGGCTACGCCGCCGAATTCGGCGCGCCGCGGCTGGGCGACGCGATCTACGAGGCGGTGAGCGAAGGCCGCCGCGCCATCGGCCTCGAGCACTGGCTGCCGCTGTTCTACGAGCGTTTGGACACGCTGTTCGACTACGCGGGCGGCGCGCCCGTCGTCATCGACGCGCACGCCGAGGACGTCGCGCGCGAGCGTTTCGCCCAGATCGCCGACTATTACGCGGCGCGGCGCGCCGCCCACCAGGAAGACCCCGCCAACGCCGATTACCGTCCCTTGCCGCCGGATCGGCTTTATCTCGCGGCGGACGAGTTCGCCGAGCGCCTCGCCGCGGGGGGCGTCGCGCGCCTCGCGCCGTTCGAGGCCGCGCCGGGGGCGCAGAACGTCGTCGATTGCGGCGGCCGGGTCGGGCGCGACTTCGCGCCCGAGCGGCTCGACGACAACGTCAACGTCTTCGACGCGGCGGCGCGCCACATCCGCGCTTTGAGCGAGCGCGGCCTCAAGGTCGTCGTCGCGGGCTGGAGCGACGGCTCGCGCGAGCGGCTCGGCCATGTGCTCGCCGAGCACGGGCTGAAGGCGCAGGCGCTCGTCTCCTCCTGGCCGCAGGCAAAGAGCGCGCCCGCCGGCGCCTTGCCGCTCGCGGTGATCGCGCTCGAGCATGGCTTCGAGTCCGACGATGTCGCCATCGTCGGCGAGCAGGACATTCTCGGCGACCGCCTCGTGCGCGCGCGCAAGCGCAAGCGCCGCGCCCAGGACGTGCTCGCCGAAGCCTCCGCCCTCGCCGCCGGCGACCTGGTCGTCCACATCGACCACGGCGTCGGCCGCTTCGTCGGCTTGAAGACGATCGAGGCGGCCGGCGCGCCTCACGATTGCCTGGAGATCCATTACGCCGGCGGCGACCGGTTGTTCCTGCCGGTCGAGAACCTCGAGCTCCTGTCGCGCTACGGCTCCGAGCAGGGCGAGCTCGACCGCCTCGGCGCGACCGGCTGGCAGACGCGCAAGGCGCGGCTGAAGAAGCGGGTGCGCGAGATGGCGGGCGAGCTGATCCGCGTCGCCGCGCAGCGCATGACCCGCCCGGCGTTGCGGCTCGTCCCGCCCGACGGGCTCTACGAGGAGTTCTGCGCGCGCTTCCCCTACGACGAGACGACCGACCAGGCCGCGGCGATCGAATCGACGCTCGACGATCTCGCCGCCGGTCGGCCGATGGACCGCCTGGTGTGCGGCGACGTCGGCTTCGGTAAGACCGAGGTCGCGCTACGCGCCGCTTTCTGCGCCGCGATCAACAGCAAGCAGACGGCGATGATCGTCCCCACCACCTTGCTCGCCCGCCAGCACGCCAAATTGTTCGTCGACCGCTTCGCCGGCCTGCCGATCCGCGTCGCTCAGCTCTCGCGCATGATCGGCGCGACCGAGCAGCGCGAGGTGAAGAAGGGTCTCGCCGAGGGCGGCGTCGACATCGTGGTCGGCACCCACGCGCTGCTCGGCAAGGGCGTCGCGTTCAAGGACCTCGGCCTGGTGGTGGTCGACGAGGAGCAGCATTTCGGCGTCGCCCACAAGGAGCGGCTGAAGGAGCTGCGCGCCGAGGTGCACGTGCTGACGCTGTCGGCGACGCCGATCCCGCGCACGCTGCAA
>CAZKHF010000205.1:0-5614 GCA_964552445.1 uncultured Bradyrhizobium sp.
TCAGCGCGGCGATGAACGCCTCCTGCGGGATGTCGACCTTGCCGAACTGGCGCATCTTCTTCTTGCCCGCCTTCTGCTTCTCCAGCAGCTTGCGCTTGCGGGTGGCGTCGCCGCCGTAGCATTTGGCGGTGACGTCCTTGCGCAGCGCCCGGATGGTCTCGCGGGCGATGATCTTCGCGCCGATCGCCGCCTGCAGCGGGATCTGGAACATGTGCGGCGGGATGAGGTCTTTCAGCTTCTCCACCATCGCCCGGCCGCGCGTCTCGGCGCGGTCGCGGTGGACCAGCATCGAGAGCGCGTCGACCGATTCGCCGTTGACCAGGATCGACATCTTCACCAGGTCGCCCGGGCGGTAGTCGGCGAGCTGGTAGTCGAACGACGCGTAGCCCTTGGAGATCGACTTTAGCCGGTCGTAGAAGTCGAACACCACCTCGTTGAGCGGCAGCGCGTAGGTCACCATCGCCCGCTTGCCGACATAGGTGAGCTCGACCTGCTCGCCGCGCCGCTCCTGGCAGAGCTTCAGCACCGCGCCGAGGTAGTCGTCGGGGGTGAGGATGGTCGCCGTGATCCACGGTTCCCTGATTTCGGCGATGCGCGCGAGGTCGGGCATGTCGACCGGATTGTGCAGCTCGATCTCGGTCCGGTCGGTCAGCGCGATGCGGTAGATGACCGACGGCGCGGTGGCGATGAGGTCGAGGTTGAACTCGCGCTCGAGCCGCTCCTGGATGATCTCGAGGTGCAGGAGCCCGAGAAAGCCGCAGCGGAAGCCGAAGCCGAGCGCCGCCGAGGTCTCCATTTCGTAGGAGAAGCTGGCGTCGTTGAGCCTCAGCCTGCCGACGGCGGCGCGCAACGCCTCGAAATCGGCCGCGTCGCTGGGAAACAAGCCGCAGAACACCACCGGCTGGGCGGGCTTGAAGCCGGGCAGCGCCTCGGCGGTCGGGCGCCGGTCGTCGGTGATGGTGTCGCCGACCCGCGTGTCGGCGACCTGCTTGATCTGGGCGGTGATGTAGCCGATCTCGCCCGGGCCGAGCTCGGCGACCTCGGTCATCTTGGGGCGGAAGACGCCGATGCGGTCGACCTCGTAGCGCGCGTCCGCCCCCATCATGCGCACGCGCATGTCCTTTCTCAGATAGCCGTCGATGATTCGCACCATGACGACCACGCCGAGATAAGCGTCGTACCAGGAGTCGACCAGCAGCGCTTTCAAGGGCGCCGTCTCGTCGCCCTTGGGCGGCGGCAGGCGACGGACGATCGCCTCCAGCACCTGGTCGATGTTGAGGCCGGTCTTGGCCGAGATCTGCACCGCGTCGGCGGCGTCGAGGCCGATGACGTCCTCGATCTGCTCCTTGACCCGCTCCGGTTCGGCGCTCGGCAGATCGATCTTGTTCAACACCGGCACGATCTCGTGGCCGGCGTCGAGGGCGTGGTAGACGTTGGCGAGCGTCTGCGCCTCGACCCCCTGGCTGGCGTCGACCACCAGCAGCGAGCCCTCGCAGGCGGCGAGCGAGCGCGACACCTCGTAGGCGAAGTCGACGTGGCCGGGCGTGTCCATCAGGTTGAGGACGTAGGCCTTGCCGTCGCTGGCCCGGTATTCGAGGCGCACTGTCTGCGCCTTGATGGTGATGCCGCGCTCGCGTTCGATCTCCATCGAATCGAGCACCTGCTCGACCATCTCGCGCTCGGCCATCGCCCCGGTCTGTTGAATCAGCCGGTCGGCGAGCGTCGATTTGCCATGGTCGATATGGGCGACGATGGCGAAGTTGCGGATGTTTTCGATCGGGTGGACGGCCATGGGCGGGGATTAGCAGGCGGCGCGGACGAAGGAAATCGTTCGCTCGATTGTCGCATGTATCGGCCGGCGACGTCGATCGCGCCGACCGTCCTCGTATCAACCGCCCCGTCATGTTCAATGCTCGCTTTTCAGGCGGCGCCGCCGGTTGCGCCGCCCCAACGCCTATGTTAGGCAACGCGCGCCTTGGGGTTCGCCGCCGGCGCGACGCCGCGCGACGACGTTGGGCGGTCCGATTTCTCTCTTCAAGCGAGGCCGGCGTCGCTCAGGTCGGGGCGCCCGTCGCCTCGCCAAGTCGATAAAAGAGCTGCGCAGTGGCTGGACAGGACGAGATCGGCGCGGGTTTGGCGGGGCGTTACGCAACGGCGTTGTTCTCGCTCGCCCGCGAAGCCCGCCAGACCGAGGCGGTCGGCGCCGCGCTCGGGGAATTCGACCGTCTGATCGCGGAAAGCGCCGACCTCAAGCGCCTGATTCTGAGCCCCGCGTTCTCGGTCGCGGACCAGCTCAAGGCGCTCGGCGCTCTGCTCGACCGGGCGGAGATCGCCGGGCTCGCCGCCAATTTCATCAAGCTCGTCGCCGCCAAGCGGCGGCTGTTCGCCATCCGCGACATGATCGCCGCGTACGGCAAGCTCGACGACGCGTTGCGCGGCGTCACCCGCGCCGAGGTCACCAGCGCCGCGCCGCTCAGCGACGACAACGTCGCCGCGCTGAAAGAAACGCTACGCGCGGTCTCCGGCGGCGCCGAGGTCGCGCTCACCGCCAAGGTCGACCCGGCGATCATCGGCGGCCTTAAGGTCAAGCTCGGCTCGCGCATGGTCGACGGCTCGCTGAAGACCAAACTCAACGCCATTCGCTCACGCATGAAAGAGGTCGGTTGATGGACATCCGTCCCGCTGAAATTTCCTCCATTCTCAAGCGGCAAATCGCCAATTTCGGCGCCGAAGCGGAAGTCACCGAGGTCGGGCAGGTGCTTTCGGTCGGCGACGGCATCGCGCGCGCCTATGGCCTCGACAAGGTTCAGGCCGGCGAGCTGGTCGAGTTCGAATCCGGCGTCCGCGGCATGGCGCTGAACCTCGAGGACGACAGCGTCGGCATCGTCGTCTTCGGCAACGACCGCGAGATCAAGGAAGGCCAGACGGTCAAGCGCACCGGCGCCATCGTCGACGTGCCGGTCGGCAAGGAGCTGCTCGGCCGCGTCGTCGACGCGCTCGGCGCGCCGATCGACGGCAAGGGCCCGATCACCGCCGCCAAGCGCGCCCGGGTCGACATCAAGGCCCCCGGCATCATCCCGCGCCGTTCGGTGAACGAGCCGATGGCCACCGGCCTCAAGGCGATCGACGCGCTGATCCCGATCGGCCGCGGCCAGCGCGAGCTGATCATCGGCGACCGCCAGACCGGCAAGACCGCGATCGCGCTCGACACCATCCTCAACCAGAAGGCGCTCAACCAGAGCGGCGACGAGACCAAGAAGCTCTATTGCGTCTACGTCGCGATCGGCCAGAAGCGCTCGACCGTCGCCCAGTTCGTCAAGGTGCTCGAGGAGCACGGCGCGCTCGAATATTCGATCGTCGTCGCCGCCACCGCCTCCGACCCGGCGCCGATGCAGTACCTCGCGCCGTTCTCCGGCTGCGCGATGGGCGAATATTTCCGCGACAACGGCATGCATGCGGTCATCATTTACGACGACCTGTCCAAGCAGGCGGTCGCCTATCGCCAGATGTCGCTCTTGCTGCGCCGCCCGCCGGGGCGCGAGGCCTATCCCGGCGACGTGTTCTATCTCCACTCGCGCCTGCTCGAGCGCGCCGCCAAGCTCAATCCTGAGCACGGCTCGGGCTCGCTCACCGCGCTGCCGATCGTCGAGACCCAGGCGAACGACCTCTCGGCCTACATTCCGACCAACGTCATCTCGATCACCGACGGCCAGATCTTCCTCGAGACCGACCTGTTCTACCAGGGTGTCCGCCCGGCGGTGAACGTCGGCCTGTCGGTGTCGCGCGTCG
The DNA here is from genome assembly GCA_964552445.1 of uncultured Bradyrhizobium sp. Taxonomy (GTDB): domain Bacteria; phylum Pseudomonadota; class Alphaproteobacteria; order Rhizobiales; family Beijerinckiaceae; genus Roseiarcus. The sequence continues at coordinate 3,790 of CAZKHF010000205.1, forward strand.
GCTCCTCGGCGCAGACCAAGGCGACCAAGAAGGTCGCCGGCAAGGTCAAAGGCGAGCTCGCCCAGTACCGCGAAATGGCCGCCTTCGCGCAGTTCGGCTCCGATCTCGACGCCGTCACCCAGCGCCTGCTCAACCGCGGCGCGCGCCTGACCGAGCTGTTGAAGCAGCAGCAGTTCTCGCCGCTGAAGATGGAGGAGCAGGTCTGCTCGATCTATTGCGGCGTCAACGGCTATCTCGACAAGCTGCCGGTCGAGAAGGTGAAGCCGTTCGAGGACGGCCTGCTGGCGACGTTGCGCGCCAAGCACGCCGACATTCTCGAGGCCATCCGCGCCAGCCGCGACCTGAACGACGAGACTTCGGCCAAGCTCAAGAGCGCGGTCGAGGCCTACGCCGCCAGTTTCGCCTGACGTCCCGATCGATTAACCGAGCGCCGCGATGCCGTCGTTAAAGGAACTGAGGAACCGGATCGCCTCCGTCAAGTCGACGCAGAAGATCACCAAGGCGATGCAGATGGTCGCCGTCTCCAAGCTGCGGCGGGCGCAGAGCGCGGTGGAGGCGGCGCGTCCCTACGCCCAGGAGGTCGAGCAGGTGCTCGCCAATCTCGCCGCCGGCGTCGCCGAGGGCGCCGAGGCGCCGGCGCTGCTCGCCGGCAACGGCAAGGACGACACCCACCTCTTGGTGGCGTGCACCGGCGAACGCGGCTTGTGCGGCGGCTTCAACACCTCGATCGTGCGCCTGACGCGCGAGCGCGCCGATCAGCTCCTCCACCAGGGCAAGACGGTCAAGATTCTCTGCGTCGGCCGCAAGGGCTACGAGCAGCTCCGCCGCACCCATGAGAGCGCGATCCTCGATCACATCGAGGTGCGCGCGCGCGCAATCACCTACGACGTCGCCGAGCCGATCGCCAAGCGGGTGATGGACCTGTTCGAGGCCGGCGAGTTCGACGTCTGCACCCTTTTCTTCGCCCGCTTCCGCTCGGTCGCCTCGCAGGTCCCCACCGCGCAACGGCTGATCCCGCCCGAGCTGGGGCCCCGCCGCGAAGGCGCTCCGGTCTACTATTACGAGCCGGACGAGAACGAGATCCTGTCGCAATTGCTGCCGCGCGCGGTGAAGGTGCGCATCTATCGCGCGTTGTTGGAGAACATGGCCTCGTTCTTCGGCGCCCAGATGAGCGCGATGGACAACGCCACCCGCAACGCCGGCGAAATGGTGAAGCAATACACGCTCCGCTACAACCGCAGCCGCCAGGCGATGATCACCACCGAGCTGATCGAGATCATTTCGGGCGCCGAGGCGCTATGACCTTTTCGCCCGCGCGAGCGGCGCCGAGCAATTGAAGAAGGACGCTTTCTTATGGCCAACGCCGTCAACTCCACCGGCCGCGTCACCCAGGTGATCGGCGCCGTCGTCGACGTAAAGTTCGAAGGCGACCTGCCGTCGATCCTCAACGCGCTCGAGACCGAAAACAACGGCGTGCGGCTGGTGCTGGAGGTGGCCCAGCAGCTCGGCGAGAACACGGTGCGCTGCATCGCCATGGACACGACCGAGGGCCTCGTGCGCGGCCAGGAGGTGGCCGACACCGGCGGCCCGATCACGGTGCCGGTCGGAGAAGGCACGCTCGGGCGAATCATGAACGTGGTCGGCGACTCGGTCGACGAAGCCGGTCCGATCCCGATGGAAGGCAGACGCGCCATCCACCAGCCGACCCCCTCCTTCGTCGAGCAATCGACCGAGGCGCAGATCCTCGTCACCGGCATCAAGGTGGTCGATCTGCTCGCGCCTTACGCCAAGGGCGGCAAGATCGGCCTGTTCGGCGGCGCCGGCG
>CAZKHF010000206.1:0-5606 GCA_964552445.1 uncultured Bradyrhizobium sp.
TCAGATCGCCGCTTCGGCGAAGATCGGCTCGAGGCGGCCGCCCCACGCGCCCTCGAAGCGCGCGATCCAGCGCTCGGCGGGAACGCGGCCCTCGGCGACGATCTCATCGAGCGGGGCGAGGAACGCCGATTCGTCGGCGCCGGCGGGGCCGAGCCGGGCGCGCCGCTTCAGCCCGGCGCGCGCGATGGCGAGCATGTCGCGCGCCACGTCGCGCAAGGCGCGGCCGTCGACGCGCGCCGCCAGCCCGAGGCGCGGAACTTCGTCGCGCATCGTCTGGCGCTGTTCGGCGCTCCAGGGGCGGATGAGGTCGCCCGCCGCGGCGAGCGCGTCGGAATCGTAGTAGAGGCCGACCATCAACGCCGCGTAGGCGGGGACGCTCTCCGCCAGCCCGACGTCGGCGCCGCGCGCCTCGATGTAGCGCTTGAGCCGCACCTCGGGAAAGATGGTCGAAAGGTGGTTGGCCCAGTCGGCGATGGTGGCGCGCTCGCCCGGCAGCGCGGCGAGCCGGCCGGCGAGCAGGTCGCGGAAGCTCGCGCCGGCGACGTCGTGATAGACGCCGCCGCGCTTGACGAAATAGAGCGGAACGTCGAGCGCGTAGTCGACGTAGCGCTCGAAGCCCATGCCCGGCTCGAACGCGAACGGCAGCATGCCGGTGCGCGCCGCGTCGGTGTGGCGCCAGATCTCCGAGCGCTCGGACAGCCGCCCGGTCAGCCGGCCTTCTGAGAACGGCGAATTGGCGAACAGCGCGACCATGGTCGGCTGCAGCGCCAGGCCGACGCGCAGCTTGGCGACCATGTCGGATTCGTCGGAGAAGTCGAGGTTGGCCTGCACGGTGCAGGTGCGGAACATCATGTCGAGCCCGCGCGTCCCCACCTTCGGCATGTAGCGCGCCATGATGCGGTAGCGGCTCTTCGGCATCGCCGGCGTTTCGGCGAGCGACCAGATCGGGCTGAGGCCGAGGGCGAAGAAGCCGATTCCGAGCGGCTCGGCGACCGCGTGGACGCAACGGAGATGGGCGTCGAGCTCGTCGGCGACCTCGTGGATGGTGGCGAGCGGCGCGCCGGAAAGCTCGAACTGGCCGCCGGGCTCGAGCGAGATCGCCGCGCCGCCCGCCGGGTCGGCGAGGCCGATCAGCGCCCCGCCGTCTTCGATCGGCTGCCAGCCGAGGCGCTCGCGCACGCCTTTGAGCAGCGCCCCGATCCCGCGCGGACCCTCGTAGGGAACCGGGCTGAGGTCGGCCTTGTAGAAAGGGAACTTCTCATGCTCCGCGCCGACCCGAAACGCCGAAGGCGGCTTGCAGCCCGCCTCGGCCCAGGCGACGAGGTCGTGGCGAGTTTCGACGATCTGAGAGTCCACCACGTCGCGGGCCATGCGTCATTCCGGAGAGAGAGGCCGCGCGGAGCGCGCGGAATCATCAAATAGGGACGCCGCCGCGCCAAATCAACGTCCGGCGGCCGTAGGCGCCCGCGCCTTCGCCCCTGGGAAAGAAGCCTACTGAGGCTTCGTTGCGTTTTCGAGACGAGCCGGCGCGGCGGGCTCGGCCGGCGCCGCCCGCCGGGCGAGGCGTCGAACCACGGCGTAGGCGGCCCAGACGCCGCCGAGGCCAAAGATCGCGGCGCCGAGGATCAGGCCGACGACGGCGCCGGGAACGCCGCCCCACAGCGCGCCGAGGGTGATGAACGGAATCGTGCCGAGCGTCGCCCGCCCCCAGTTGAACAGCGTCGCCAGCACGGGAAAGCCGAGGTTGTTGAACGCCGTGTTGGCGACGAAGAGGCAGGCCATGAACACCCAGGCGAAGACGCCGACGCGGCAGCACAACAGCACGAAGTCGGCGCTGGCGCCGCGCGCGGCGAAGGCGTCGACGATCGCGCCCGCGCCGATCGCCAGCGCGGCCCAGGCGACGAAAGCGTAGCCGACCGCGACCACGAACGAATCGGTGAGCGTGCGCTCGACCCGGTCGAACAGCTTCGCGCCGTAGTTCTGGCCGATGATCGGCCCGATCGAGCCGGTGAGCGCGAAGACGACGGCGAAGGCGAGCGGGACGACGCGGTCGACGATCGCCCCGCCCGCCACCGTCGCTTCGCCGAAATCGGACCAGACGCGCGTGACGTAGACGCTCGACACGGGCGTGGCGAGATTGGTCAGGATGGCGGGCGCGCCGATGGCGAACAGCGGCGCGAGGTCGCCGCGCGGCGCCTTCAGTCGCGGGGTGGCGACGAGATCGTGCGCGCGCACGGCGCCTTCGACGCCAGTGAGGAAGACGACCAGGCGAGCGACGACGATCGTCCAGGCGGCGCCGTAGACGCCGAGGCCGCAGCCAAAGATCAGGAGCGGATCGAGGAACGCGGTGACGACCGCGCCCGACAGCGTCACGTACATCGCGCGCCGCGCGTCGCCGACTGCGCGCAGCACGCCCGACAGCGCCATGCCGAGCCCCAAGAGGACGTTCGACGGCAGGACGATCGCCAGCACGCGGCTGGCGATTTCCGCCGAGCGTCCATCCGCGTGCATCGCGCCGGCGAGCATCGCGTCGCGCCAGGCGAACATCAACGCGGAGAGGACGATGGTGGCGATCAGCGTGACCATGGTCCCCGAGGCGGAGAGGCGGCGCGCGCGGATGCGATCGCCCGCGCCCAGCGCGCGCGAGACGACGGCCGAAATCGCGATGGTGAGGCCGATGTTGACCGCCATCAGCAGGAACGAGACCTGGCTCGCATAGCCGATCGCCGCCTTGAGCGCCTGGTCGCCGAGCCGCGAGACCCAGAACAGCGACAGCGCGTCGACGGCGAACACCGCGACCAGCCCGATCGAGCCGGTCGCGGTCATGACGACGACATGCCGCATCAGCGAGCCGGTGGTGAACTTCGCTTGCGGACGGCGCTCAGGCGACGGGGCGGCGGAGGCGGCGGACAAGGTCGAACGCTCCGGTCGCGAGGTGAAGGCGTCGGCGTCTTTAGCCTCCGCGGCGGCGGCGCGCCAGTTCAAATGCTTGGCCGGGGCTTGACGCGGCGGCCGCCATTCTCGATGACTGATCAAGGCGAAGGAGCGTCGAATGGCGGAGAAGCCCGAGCTTCGGGTGGTGTTGTGCGCGCCGCGCGGATTTTGCGCCGGCGTGGTGCGCGCGATCGATATCGTCGAGCGCGCGCTGCAGATCTACGGCGCGCCGGTGTACGTGCGCCACGAGATCGTCCACAACCGGCACGTGGTCGATTCGCTCAAGGCCAAGGGCGTCGTCTTCATCGACGAGCTCGCCGAAGCGCCGGCCGGCGACCGGCCGGTGATCTTCTCCGCCCACGGCGTCGCCAGGTCCGTTCCCGAAGAGGCCGAGGCGCGCGGCCTGCTCACCATCGACGCCACTTGCCCGCTGGTGACGAAGGTCCATCGCGAGGCGCAGGTCCACTTCAAGCGCGGCCGCCACGTCGTGCTGATCGGCCACCACGGCCATCCGGAAGTGATCGGCACCATGGGGCAATTGCCGCCGGGCGCGGCGACGCTGGTTGGGTCGGTGGCGGAGGTCGAGGCGCTCGCCTTCTCCGCCGAAACGCCGCTCGCCTACGCCACCCAGACGACGCTGTCGGTCGACGACACCAGCGAGATCGTCGCGGCGCTGAAGCGGCGCTTCCCGCACATCCATGCGCCGCCGATGGAGGACATCTGCTACGCCTCGACCAACCGCCAGGAGGCGGTCAAGCGCGCCGCGGCGATGGTCGAGGCGGTGATCGTCGTCGGCTCGGCCAATTCGTCCAATTCGCAACGCCTGCGCGAGGTGGCCGAACGCGAAGGCCGCGCGGCGCAACTGGTGGCCAGCGCGGCGGCGATCGACTGGAGGGCGCTCGACGGCGTCCGTTCGCTGGCGGTCACCGCCGGCGCCTCGGCGCCCGAGGTGCTGGTCGAAGACGTGCTCGCCGCGCTCGCCGAGCGCCACGCCGTGGCGCTGGAGACGCTGACCGCCGCCGAGGAGGCGATGCACTTCCCGCTGCCGCGCTCGCTGCGCGAGCCGGAGGGGGCGTGAGGGCGGGCTTGTCGGTAAGGCGGTAAGACAGTAAGATGCTTCGCGTCGAGTGAAGCCTCCGCGGGAGGACGCGATGCCGACCGTCAAGCCCAAAGCCTACTCTTCGAAGGTCTCGGTCAAGAGCCAGACGGTGCTGCCGCGCGAGGTGCGGGAGCGGCTCAAGATCGGCCCGGGCGACCGGCTGCGCTACCTCGTCGACGACGACGGCGTGCGCATCGAAAAGGAAGCGCCCATCCAGGAGGACGACCCGTTCGCGGCGTTCTCGGAATGGGCGAGCGAAGCCGACGAGGACGCCTATGCCGACCTCTGAGACGGCGGCCTTCGCGCCCGGCGACATCGTCGTCGTGCCGTTTCCCTATTCGGATCGGCTGGCGGAGAAACGCCGTCCCGCGCTGGTCGTCTCCAACCCGCGGCTGGCGGAGCAGGGGTTCTTGTGGGTGGCGATGGTGACGAGCGCGCGCCAGCGGGCGCTGCCCTACGACGCGCCGATCGCCGATCTTGCGCTCGCGGGCTTGCCGGCGGCGAGCGTCGTGCGGCCGACCAAGATCGCGACCATCGAACCTTCCCGCGTCCTGCGCCGCGCCGGCCGGCTCGACCGCGCGACGACGGCTGCGGCGTTGGCGACGGCGCGCGGCTTCCTGGGAGAGTGAGAGGCGGCTTGCGCGAGGCGCGCCTCGCCGCTACCACCGAGCCCCGCGCGGCGATTCCATGTTCCCGCGAGGACGAGGAGCGGAGCCGGGGGCGGTCCCCGCGGACGGATATGGCGGTCTATACTGAAGTCAACGACGAAGCGCTCGGCGCGTTCCTGGAAGGCTACGACCTCGGCCGCGTCGTCTCGTTCAAAGGCATCGCCGAGGGCGTCGAGAACTCCAACTTCCTCATGCGCACGGAGGCCGGCCAGTTCATCCTCACCCTCTACGAGAAGCGGGTGAAGGAGGCCGACCTGCCGTTCTTCGTCGGCCTGATGGAGCACCTGTCGAAGCGCGGCGTCATCTGTCCGCAGCCGGTCAGGGCGAAGAACGGCGAGGCGCTGGGGCGGCTCGCCGGCCGCGCCGCGGCGATCGTCACCTTCCTCGACGGCCTGTGGATCCGCCGCCCGCGCGCCGAGCATTGCGGCCAGGTCGGCGAAGCGCTGGCGCGCATGCACGAGGCGGGCCTCGGCTTCGCGCTGACCCGCGCCAACGCGCTGTCGATCGACGGCTGGCCGGCGCTGTTCGCGGCCGCCGAAGCGCGCGCCGACGAGGTTGCGCCGGGGCTCGCGGCCGAGACCGCCGCCGAGCTCGCCGCGCTCAAGGCGGCGTGGCCCGCCGGCCTGCCGGGCGGCGTCGTCCACGCCGATCTCTTCCCCGACAACGTGTTCTTCCTCAACGACAAGCTCAGCGGCCTGATCGACTTCTATTTCGCCTGCAACGACGCCTTCGCCTACGACCTCGGCGTCTGTCTCAACGCCTGGTGCTTCGAGCCCGACGGCGCGTTCAACGTCTCCAAGGGCATGGCGATGATCCGCGGCTACGAGAAGCGCCGGCCGCTGACCGAAGCCGAAGTCGAGGCGCTGCCGATCCTGGCGCGCGGCTCGGCGCTGCGCTTCATGCTG
>CAZKHF010000207.1:0-5594 GCA_964552445.1 uncultured Bradyrhizobium sp.
GTCATCGACATCGCCAACCTCTTCCCCTCCAGCGACCAGCTCGCCGCCGCGTGAGCGGCGGCGCGACCCGGCGCGATCCGATTCGACTTCCCGCCGGGGAGGCGGTCTACTGCGGCGCGAAAGGCAGAGAACGCCATGTCGGTGCATGTCTACGATCACGTCCGCGACCCGAAGACCGGCGCGGTGCGAGAATTCGCCTTCGCCGTCGTCCTCGACTCGGCGACGCTCTCCGGGTCGATCGAGATCAAGCCGGGACTGTTCGAGGCGTCGCAGAACGAAGCGATCCGCGCCGCGATCATGCGGCTCGGCAACGCGATGGCGAGCGCAGCGCTGAGCGCGCGCGCCTTCGTCGACAAGCCTCCTTCCGCGCCGAAGTTCTGAAATAGGCGTCGAACCTCGCGGTTGTCGGCGCGGCGCGCTAAGATGCGGCTCATGACCGCCCGCGACCCGTTCGATCTCGCCCGCTTCGTCAACGCGCAAGCGCACGTCTTCGACCAGGCGCTCGCCGAGCTTCGCGCCGGCGCGAAACGCTCCCATTGGATGTGGTTCGTCTTCCCGCAGATGCGCGGCCTCGGGCGCTCGTCGATGGCCGAGGCCTACGGCGTAAGCTCGCTCGCCGAGGCGCGCGCCTACCTCGCCCACCCGGCGCTCGGACCGCGGCTGATCGCCTGCGTGGAGGCGACGCTGGCGCTCGAGGGCCGGCCGCTCGGCGCCATCTTCCCCTCGCCCGACGACATGAAGTTCCGCTCGTCGATGACGCTGTTCGCGCGCGCCGCCGGCGACGCCGACAGCGTCTTCGCCCGCGCGCTGCGCCGCTTCTGCGACGGCCGCGAGGACCCCCACACGCTCGACCTCCTCGACGCCGCCGGGCGATAAGGCGAGAGCTAGCCGTCGGAGGCGGCCGCGCCCGGCGCGATTTGAGCTGCGTCAAGTCCGGCCATGGCGGCTATGCTCAGCTCGATCCGCCGGGCGGCCGGACGCCGGCCCGGCGAGTCGCGGCCAACGCCGGACGCCGATCATGCCGAAGCCCGTCCGCATCCTCCTCGCCCTGCTGGTCGTCGCGGCGCTGGGAGGCGGCGCCTGGTTCTATCTCCATCGCCAGGCCGGCGACGGCGCCGAGACGCTCACCCTTTACGGCGACGTCGACATCCGCGAGGTCCAGCCCGCCTTCAACGCTTCCGGCGTCGTCGTCTCGATCAAGGTTGAGGAAGGCTCGCCGGTCAAACCCGGCGACCTGCTCGCGACCCTCGACGACTCGCGCTACCAGGCGGCGCTCGACCAGGCCAAGGGGACGCGCGACAATCTGCGCCAGACGCTCGCCAAGCTCGAAGCGGGCTCGCGCCCCGAGGAAATCGCCCAGGCGAAAGCGACCATGGAAGCGATCGAGATCACCTACCGCAACGACGAAGCGACCTACAAGCGCTTCGCCGATCTCGTCGCCAGCAATTCCGGGACGATCCAGCAGCGCGACGACGCCAAGGCGGCATTCGAGGCGGCGCGCCATCAGTACGAAGCCGCCAAACAGGCCTATGCGCTGGCGGTGGAGGGGCCGCGCGTCGAGGACGTCGCCGCGGCGCGCGCCGCCTGTCAGGCGGCCGAGGCGGCGGTCGCGCTGGCGCAGCGCCAGCTCGACGACACCCGCCTCTACGCGCAATACGACGGCGTGGTGGAGGACCGCATCCTCGAGCCGGGCGACATGGCCTCGCCCGCGACGCCGGCGCTCACCATCGCGCTGTCGAGCCCCTTGTGGGTGCGCGCCTACGCGCCGGAGAGCGCGCTCGGCCGCATCCGCCTCGGCATGCGCGCGACCGTGACCTCCGACAGCTACCCCGACCATCGCTACGACGGCTGGCTCGGCTATCTCTCGCCCACCGCCGAGTTCACGCCGAAGACGGTCGAAACGCCCGACCTGCGCGCCGCCCTCGTCTACCAGCTGCGGGTCTACGTCTGCGACGCGAAGGGGGAGCTCAGACTGGGCATGCCCGCCACCGTCCACATCGACTTCGCCTCCCAGGCGAGCGCGCCGCCGCCCGGCTGCGTTCCCGGCGATGCCGCCCTCCGCTGAGAGCGCGCCGGCGCTGCGGCTCACCGACGTCCGCCGGGTCTTCCGCGCCGGCAAGCGGGTCATCGCCGCGCTCGACGGCGTATCGGCGCAAGCGGCGCGCGGCGCGGTGACGGGCCTGATCGGCCCCGACGGCGCCGGCAAGACGACGCTAATGCGGCTTGTCGCCGGCCTCCTGCGCCCCGACGCGGGGCGGATCGAGGCGCTCGGAATCGACGTCGCGCGCGACCCGCGCGCCGCGCAGGCGCGCATCGGCTACATGCCGCAGCGCTTCGGCCTCTACGAGGATCTCAGCGTCCGGCAGAACCTCGATCTTTACGCCGACCTGCAGGGCGTGCCCGCCGCCGAGCGGCCGGCGCGCTACGCCGAGCTCTTGCGCATGACCGCGCTCGGGCCGTTCGCCGACCGGCGCGCCGGGCGGCTGTCGGGCGGAATGAAGCAGAAGCTCGGCCTCGCCTGCACGCTGGTGCGCGCCCCGGAGCTGCTGCTGCTCGACGAGCCGACGGTCGGCGTCGATCCGGTGTCGCGCCGCGAGCTGTGGCGGATCATCGACCACCTGACGCGCGAGACGCGCACAAGCGTGCTCTTCTCCACCGCCTATCTCGACGAGGCCGAGCGCTGCGAGACGGTGCTGCTGCTTTACGAAGGCCGGCTGATCGACCGCGGCCCGCCGGGCGCCTTCGCCGCCCGCTCCGCGGGGCGCAGCTACTACGCCTCCGCCGCGGTCGACCGGCGACGGTTGCAGGAGCGCCTGGCGCGCGCGCCGGGCGTCATCGATTCGGTGATCCAGGGCAGCCGGGTGCGGGTGGTGACGGCGGAGGCGAAGCCGCCCGACGCGGCGACGCTGGTTTCCGACCTGCCAGGGCTCGCCTTCGCGCCGACGCCGCCGCGCTTCGAGGACAGCTTCGTCGCCGAGCTCAGCGACGGCGGCGCCCGCGAGCGCGCCGCCGCCGCGCCGCGGCCGCCGACGCGTCCCCCCGCGCCGCGCGAGGACGTCATCGCGGTCGACCATCTCAGCCGCCGCTTCGGCGATTTCGTCGCCGTCGACGCAATCAGCTTCCGCGTCGCGCGTGGCGAGATCTTCGGCCTGCTCGGCGCCAACGGCGCCGGCAAGTCGACCACCTTCCGCATGCTGTGCGGCCTGCTGCCGCCCAGCGGCGGCGCGCTGAAGGTCGCCGGCTTCGACCTGCGCAAGGCCGCCGCGCCGGCGCGCGCGCGCGTCGGCTACATGGCGCAGAAGTTCTCGCTCTACGGCGACCTCTCGGTCGAACGCAACCTGCGCTTCTTCTCCAGCGTCTACGGCCTTTACGGCCAGCGCCAGCGCGCGCGCCTCGACTGGGCGATCGAGGAGTTCGGCTTCGCCGACCGCCTCGCGGCCAACGCGCGCGACCTGCCGCTCGGCTTCAAGCAGCGCCTCGCGCTCGCCTGCGCGCTGATGCACGAACCGGAGATCCTCTTCCTCGACGAGCCGACCTCGGGCGTCGATCCGCTCGCGCGGCGCGAATTCTGGCGGCGCATCAACGCGCTCGCCGAGCGGGGGGTCACCGCGCTGGTGACCACCCACTTCATGGAGGAGGCGGAGTACTGCGACCGCCTCGTCATCATGGCCCAGGGCGCGGTGCTCGCCGAGGGCGCGCCCGACGCAATCAAGGCCGCCGCGCGGACGCCGACGCGACCCGACCCGACCATGGAGGAGGCGTTCATCGCCATGATCGAAGCGGCCGCCCGGCCGACGGCGGCGTCATGAGCGGCGACGCGCTTCGCCGCCTGCGCGGCCTCTTGCTCAAGGAGTTCGTGCAGATCTGGCGCGACCCTTCGGCGATCGCCATCGCCTTCCTGGTGCCGGCGCTGCTGCTGTTGCTGTGCGGCTACGGCGTCTCGCTCGACGCCGCCAACGTGCCGCTGGCGGTGACAACCGCGCGGCCGACCGCGCTCGCTCAGAGTTTCGCCGGCGCCTTCGCGCAGTCGCCCTATTTCGAACCGCGGCGCTTCCTCGCCGTGCAGGAGGCCGAGCGCATGATGCGCGCGCGCGAGGCGCAGGGCCTCCTCTGGCTGCCGAGCGACTTCGCGCCTCGCGCGCTCTCGCAGGGCCAGTCGCCGATCGGCGTCATCGTCAACGGCGTCGACGCCAACAACGCCCGCATCGTCGAGGGCTACGTGCAGCAGACGTGGACGGGCTGGCTCGCGGCGGAAGCGCGCGAGAACGGCCGGCCGTCGCCGACGCTGATCGACGTCGAGCCGCAGATGCGCTTCAACCCGGCGGCGAACAGCCGCGACTTCATCGTCCCCGGGCTGATCGCGGTGATCATGACCTTGACCGGCGCGATGCTCACTGCCCTGGTGGTGGCGCGCGAATGGGAGCGCGGCACCATGGAGGCGCTGCTGGTCACGCGCGTCGCCGTCCACGAGATCATCCTCTCCAAGCTCGTCCCCTACTTCGCCCTGGGGATGGGCGGCATGGCGGCGTCGGTGGCGATCGCCATGGGACTGTTCGACGTGCCGTTGCGCGGCTCGCTCGCGACCCTGACCGGCGCCTCGGCGCTGTTCATGCTCGCCGCGCTCGGCATGGGGCTGTTCATCTCGACCTTCGCCCGCAACCAGTTCGTCGCCTGCCAGGTGGCGATCCTCGCCACCTTCCTGCCGGCGCTGATCCTCTCCGGCCTCATCTTCGACATCAACTCGATGCCGCCGGCGATCCAGATCGTCACCTGCCTGGTCGCCGCGCGCTACTTCGTCGCCATCCTGCAGACCGCCTTCCTCGCCGGCGACGTGTGGAGCGTCATCCTGCCCAACGCTTTGGCGCTCGTCGCGATAGCCGCGGCGTTCCTCGGCGCGGCGCGCGCGCTGGCGCGCAAGCGGCTGGATTGACCGCGATGTGGCGCCGCGTCCTCGCCCTCGTCGTCAAGGAGCTGCTCGCGGTGATGCGCGACCGCAAGAGCCGCACCGTGCTGATCCTGCCGCCGCTGGTGCAGCTTGTCATCTTCGGCTACGCGGCGACCTACGACCTCGACCGGGCGCCGATCGCCATCTACGACCAGGACGCGAGCGAGGCCTCGCGCGACCTGGTCGCGCGCTTCGTCGGCTCGCCGACCTTCCATCTCGCGGCGACGCTGAACAGCGCCGAAGAGATCGACGCGCTGATCGACTCGCGCCAAATCGCGCTGGCGCTGACCATCGACCGCCGCTTCACCCGCGATCTCCTCACCGGCCGGCCGGCCCCGGTGCAGGTGATCGTCGACGGCCGCAATTCCAACACCGCGCTGCTGATCGAAGGCTACGTCGGCGCGATCGTCGCCGACTTCTCGCTCGCCTGGGCCGCCGCCCACGGCGGCCGGGCGCCGCCCGCCGCGCTCGAGATGCGCGCGCGCTACAACCCGACCTTGAGCTCGCGCTGGTTCTTTCTGCCCAGCATCGTCGGCCTGCTCACCCAGATCGTCACCCTGCTGGTGGTGTCGCTGTCGGTGGCGCGCGAGCGCGAGACCGGCACCTTCGACCAATTGCTGGTGACGCCGCTGAGGCAGGTCGACATCCT
>CAZKHF010000208.1:0-5576 GCA_964552445.1 uncultured Bradyrhizobium sp.
ATTCCTTCAGCGGCGCGAAGGAATGCCAGTAGCCTTCCGTGCGCGTGTCCCATCCAGCGCCCCACCAGTCAAATTCGATCGCGCCGTCTTCGCTCACTGGGCGCGGGTAGGAGATATCAACCCGGAGCAGGTGGTTATCGAGACGTCCTGGAAGCCCTTCGATCGGCACGCCAAAGTGCTCCGCGAGGATCTGGCCCATCTTCGCTGTGTAGTTGGTCTGCACTGGCGGCTTGTCCACGGGCTCCCGCCGCAACGCGCGCAGGACCCGCGTCTTGCGGCCAATGGTCGTGGCTGGCTGGGTCGAACTCCCTCTCATGCGCCTTCCTCAGCGTTCGTCGTAGGTCATTTTGACCGACATTCGTCGGATGACTGCCGGTTTCGGCGCATTCTTGCGCCACACGGGGCTTTTCGCCACGTTCGAGCGCCGCAGCAAACCCTGTTGGCTGGCGTCAGAGTGTCGCACGCGTCCGATTAGCGTGGAAACTGCGAGTCTTGGTCATTCAGGCGCACCTATCGCCTTGCCTTTTGGGGCGCCTCGACCGGGCAGGAAAAGCGGGTTTGCCATGCCGCTCGGGCCCCGGTCCGGCGAGTCGATATCTTGACGTCGCCCCCTTCGCGGAGGAGGCCGATTGACCTGCGTCGTCTCAAGCCGCCGTGTGGATCGACGCGCGGTTCAGGCGCCGACCGTCGCTGCAACCTCTTGGTCGGCTTTGCTTGAGCCGACGTTTCGACCGATACTCGGAAAACGCTTGGAGGAAACGCGATGAACGACGCCAACCGGTCAAGAGTCCGCACGCGAGCGCGCTGGGGCATCCTCGCGCTCATCTCGACCGGCACGATGATCAACTATCTCGATCGCACGGTGCTAGGCGTCGCCGCGCCGAGCTTGCGCAGCGATCTGGGGATCGATGCGGCGACAATGGGGATCGTGTTCTCCGCCTTCTCCTGGACCTATGCGGCGATGCAGGTGCCAGGCGGCGTCTTCCTCGACCGTTTCGGCGCGAAGCTCACTTATTTTCTGTCAGTGACCTTCTGGTCGCTGTTCACGCTGCTGCAAGCCTTCACCACCGGTCTCTATTCGCTTCTTTTCTATCGCTTCGGCCTCGGCGTCTCCGAGGCGCCCTGCTTTCCGGCCAACAGCCGCATCGTCGGCACCTGGTTCCCGCAGCACGAGCGCGCGACGGCGACGGGCATCTACACCGTCGGCGAATACGTCGGCCTCGCGTTGTTCAGCCCGGTTCTGTTCTGGCTGATGGCGACCTACGGCTGGCGCGCGCCGTTCATCGTGGTCGGCGTCGCCGGAATTGTGTTCGGCGCCGTCTGGTATTGGCTCTATCGAGAGCCGCGGGACCACGCGACCGTCAACGAAGCCGAACTCGACTACATCGCCGAAGGCGGGGGGCTCGCTTTGCACACCCACGATCGCGCGCCCTTTTCCTGGGACAACGTCAGCAGGCTGCTGTCCTACCGACAGATATGGGGCGCCGGCATCGGCCAGTTCGCCGGCAACTCGACGCTGGTGTTCTTCCTGACGTGGTTTCCGACCTATCTCGCGGTCGAGCGCCACATGGCCTGGGTGAAAGTCGGCTTTTTCGCCGTGCTGCCGTTCATCGCCGCGGCGATCGGAGTGCTCGCCGGCGGCTGGGTCTCGGACAAGCTGCTAAAGGCGACGGGGTCGGCTAACATCGCGCGCAAGGCGCCCATCGTCGTCGGGTTGCTGCTCGCTTCAACCATCGTCGCCGCAAACTGGATGGGCAGCAACGCCGCAGTGATTGCGGTGTTGTCGATCGCCTTCTTCGGTCAGGGCATGGTCGGCCTCGGCTGGACGGTCATTTCCGACATCGCGCCGAAGCCGCTGATGGGTTTGACCGGCGGCCTCTTCAACTTCGCCTCCAACCTCGCCGGCATTGTCACCCCGATCGTCATCGGCGCGATCGTAAGCGCCACGGGCTCATTTTTCGGCGCGCTCGCCTTCGTCGGCGCCGTCGCGCTGCTTGGGGCCTTCGCCTACATCTTCATTCTCGGCGACGTGCGTCGCCTCGAAATCGATGGCGGCGCTTAAGAAAGCGCCCTGGCGGGCGCCCAACGCCAGACCCGGATTCCTCGGAGGCAAATCCTGTGATCACCGGCAAGACCAAGGTCATCGCCCATCTCGGCTATCCGACCGAGGGGTTCAAGGCGCCGATGATCTACAATCCGTGGTTCGAGTCGAAAGGCGTCGACGCGGTCGTCGTGCCGCTCGGCGTCAAGGGCGAGGACTATTCTGAAGTCCTGAGGCCGCTGTTTCGCGTCACGAACCTGCACGGCGCGCTGGTGACGATGCCCAATAAAGTGACGACGATCCGGTTGGTCGACGAGCTGACGACGACCGCCAAGATCGCCGGATCCGCCAACGCGATCTTGAAGCGCCCGGACGGCGCGCTCCTCGGCGACATGTTCGATGGAGTCGGTTTCGTTAGGGGCGTCGAGCGCAAGGGACGATGCGTCAAGGGCGCCCGCGCTCTCATCGTCGGCTGCGGCGGGGTTGGTTCGGCGATCGCCGCGTCTCTCGCCGCCGCGGGCGTCGCGGGGCTCGGTTTGTTCGACGCCGCGCCCGCGTCGGCCGAGGCGCTCGGCGCGCGTCTCGCCGCGCATTACACCTCGCTCCAAATCGCGACAGGTTCGAAGGACCCGGCCGGCTACGACATCGTCGTCAATGCGACGCCGCTCGGCATGAACGATGGCGATCCGCTGCCGATCGATGTCGATGCGATCGCGCCGGAAACCTTCGTCGGCGAGGTCGTCATGAAAGAGGAGTTCACGCCGCTGCTGCGCGCCGCGAAGGCCAAAGGCTGCCCAGTCCAGATCGGAACGGAAATGCTCTACGAGATGATCCCAGCCTACCTGGAGTTTTTCGGCTTCGGCGCGACGACTCCGGAGGAGCTGCGCCAGCTCTCGAAGCTGCGCTACTAAAACATATCGCATGCTCGGCCGAAAGCTGGGGCGCGGAAGGCTAGCGTCGAAGCCGCCGCCAAAGCCGCAACCGCCGTCGCCGCGTAGCCTGCGCTGCGCCCGATGACGCCATCGTCGGTCGTCCGCATGAGGGAGCCGCGTCGCCAAACTCGAGACTGTTTCGAGTTTGCGCTTGCATCTGGCCAAAGTCCGCGAGAGCGTCGGCGCAGGCGCGCTTGCGGTGGAGATAGCTCCATGGCCGAGATGAGCGAGAACGAACGTCAGCTCGTCGATCGGATGGCGGACTTGGAGAAAGACGAGGCGCTCGCCCTCGCGAAACGGATGCTGCTCGAGGAAGGCGCCGAGCCGGCGCGCGTGCTCGAACTCTGCCGCGCGGCGATGGGCATTGTCGGCGAACAGTTCCAGGCGGGCGGTTATTCCCTGCCCGAGCTGATGATGGCGGGCGAAATACTCGACGCCATCGAACGCGTCGCTGAACCGCTCGTCCGCTCGGGGCCAGGAGGAGGGCCGAAGAAGCTGGGCAAGGTCCTAATCGGCGCCGTGCGCGGCGATCGGCACGACGTCGGCAAGAACATTGTTTCCTTCCTGCTCGACGTCAACGGCTTCGAGGTCAAGGACATCGGCGTCGACGCGCCGCCGCAGGCGTTCATCGACGCGATCGAGGCGTTCAAGCCGGACATCGTCGCCCTCTCGGGCTTTCTTGCGCTCTCCTTCGATGCGATGAAGGAAACGATCGCCGCCTTCGAACGGGCGGGATTGCGCCGGCGCTTCAAGATCATCATCGGCGGCGGCCAGATCGACGAGACGGCGCGCGCCTATGCCGGCGCCGACGCGTTCGGGACCGATGCCGTCGAAGCCGTCGCATCGTGCAGGCGCTGGGTTGGAGCCGGGCCATGAGCGCGACGAGCGCTCGGCGCGAACAGAGCGACCCGGCCAGGACCGAGCGGACCGGCGGCGTCCGGCGTCAGCACGGCAAGCTGACGCTCCGCGGCGCCTTTGACGTTCCTGACCGGACGCCTATCGCCAGCCTGCGGGCGGTGGGCGACGCCGCGTTCCAGCGCGGCGGCTGACGATGGCGAACGTCCATCGTTTCGACGTCCTGCGCCAGATCGATACCGCTGGCGGCCAAGCGCGGCGACCCGCCGCCGACCGGCTGCGCAGGCAAGCGCTCGACTTCGCGCGCGAGCGTGGTCTGGGACGCGCCGCTTGCGTCTTCGACGTCGTGGCGCTGGACGCGGCGGAGAACGGCGTCTTGAGTTTGCGAGGCGAAAGCCTTCATGCCCCGCGCTTAATCCCGCAATCGGGCGAACTCGCCGCGCTCGCTTTCGGCGCCTGCACCCTCGGGGCGGCGATCAGCGAGCGCGTCGCCGCCCTGTTCGGCGAACGGCGCCCTGCGCTTGCGCTGGCGCTCGACGCGCTCGGCAATGAGATGGTGACGGAGGCCTCGCGCCGATTGCAGGACCTGGTCCTCGCCCTGGTGAGAAGGCGCGGCCTGACCATGGCGGGCGAACTGCGTCCCGGCGATCCCGGCCTCGCGCTCGCGGCTCAGCCTGCGGTGCTCAGATTCGCCGGCGCCGAGCGCATTGGCGTCGCTTGCGCGCCGGGGTTCGGTTTGTCGCCGCATAAGTCGGCTTCGGTGGTATACGGCGTCGGCCACGACTTGCCGGCGACCAACTGGTCGCGCTGCGACGATTGCCGCTGGCGCGAGACCTGCCGCGCGAGGGCTTGACCAATGACCGCCCGGCCGCCTTCGCCTGCTTCCGCTCATCGCATCGCCTTTTTGAAACTCAGTCGCGAGATCAAATGCGGCGAGGGCGAAACTCTCTTTCATGCGGCGCGCCGGAACGGCGTCCGCATCGTCGGCGCCTGCGGCGGCCGCGGCGCCTGCGGTTCTTGCACGGTCAGGCTCGTTCGCGGCCAAGCCTTGCTCGACGACCAGACGCTCGTCGACGGCGGCAAGAAATGGCGTCGCGCCTGCCGCATGAAGCCGCGGCAGGACTGCGAGATCGAGATCGCGCCGCGCTCGCTCGCGCCTGTCTCGCGCGTTGCGGATGAGGCGAGGGACTGGCTCGGCGACGTCGTCCCTGCGCCCGCGATCCGCGCGTTCGAGGTCCGCGTCGCCGAGCCGTCGCTCGAGGACCCTCGCGGCGATTTCGAACGGCTCCGCGAAGCGCTATCCGGCGTCCGCGCGATCGACCTTGCCGCCGCCCGCGCGCTGCCTGAGACGCTGCGCGCCAACCGCTTCTCGGCGCGTGCGTTCGTTCGCGACGCCGTCGTCGTCGCCGTCGCGCCGCCCGGGGGCGTCGCCTTGGGATTGGCGGTCGACCTCGGCACGACCAACGTCGTCGGCTTTCTCATCGATCTCATGACCGGCGAACGGCTGGCGAGTCTCGGCGTCGAGAATCCCCAGGTCGCCTGGGGCGCCGACGTGGTCGCCCGCCTCAGCCATGCGCTTGCCGGCCCGGAAGCCCAGGAGGAGCTGCGCGCCTCGGCCGCTTTGGCGATTCAATCGCTCGCCCGCGACCTCGCCGAGGCGGTGGGCCGAAAGGAAGACGACATCTTCGACGTCGCCGTGTGCGGCAACACGGCGATGCAGCATCTTCTGCTTGGCCTGCCGGTTCGCC
>CAZKHF010000209.1:0-5485 GCA_964552445.1 uncultured Bradyrhizobium sp.
CCGGCCGCTTCGGCGACGCTCGCGCCCATCGCCAGCAGCGGCGCCGCGCCCGCCGCGGCGAGCAGCAGGGTGCGACGGTTCAAGCATTTGGCGTTCGCTTCAGTCATGATGTTTCCTCTCGTTTGACCCTCGTTCAGGGCGGGGCGGGGGCGCTCTCGCGCCGGGCGCGCCGCAAGGGCGCCGCCGGACTCGCGCAACGGCGAGCGCTCGCACCCATACGCACATTAGACTGACAACAAAGTGCGACCAATCGTCGCTTCGACGAAAGTCGCCGGCGCCGAAGCGCTCCGATCGCAGGCGGCTCGCTTTCGCGGCGTCGTCGTGCTAACGGCGTCGTTTCCGACGGCTCGGGCTTGCGCCGGCCGGACGCCAAGAGCGGCATGATGAGCGATATCTTCCAGGAAGTCGATGAAGAGGTGCGCCGCGACAAGGCGGCGCAGTTCTGGAAAAAGCATCAAACTCTGATCTTCGCTGCGGTGGCGCTGATCGTGCTCGGCACCGCCGGCTACCGCTTCTACGAGAACCGCAAGCTCGCCGCCGAGCAGGCCGCCGGCGCGGCCTTCGAGCAGGCGGTGGCGCTCGAGCGCGCCGGCAAGGACGTCGACGCCGAGGCGGCGTTCGTCAAGCTCGCCGCCGACGCGCCGCGTGGCTATCAGACGCTGGCGCGGCTGGCTTCGGCGGCGGCGAAGGCCAAGAACGATCGCGACGGCGCGCTCAAGGCCTATGACGCGCTCGCCGCCGATTCGTCGATCGGCCCGCTGTTCCGCGACGCCGCGCGCCTGCGGGCCGCGCTGCTGCGCCTCGACGCTGGTCAGGTCGACGCCGCCAAGCCGGCCCTGGAGGCGCTGTCGGGGCCCGACGCGCCCTATCGCGACACTGCTCGCCTCGCCCTCGGCGTCATCGCGCTCGACGCCGCCGATTACGAGGGCGCCGGCAAGCAGCTCGACCTGGTGGTCGCCGATCCCGACGCGCCCGAGGTCGACAAGCGCAGCGCCGCCAGCCTGCTCGGCCTGGTCGCCGCCAACCGCCCGGCGGCGAAGTGAGCTTCACGCCAGGACGCGCGGCGCGGCGAGGGGTGAGAAGGCGCCCATGAGCGCGAAGGTCGCCATCATCGGACGCCCCAACGTCGGCAAGTCGACGCTGTTCAATCGTCTGGTCGGCCGCAAGCTCGCGCTGGTCGACGACGAGCCCGGCGTCACCCGCGATCGCCGCGAAGGCGAGGCGCGGCTCGGCGACCTCGCTTTCGCCGTCGTCGACACTGCGGGGCTCGAGGAAGGCGACGAAGCCACCCTCGCCGGGCGGATGCGCGCGCAGACCGAAGCGGCGCTGATCGACTGCGACCTGGTGCTGTTCCTCATCGACGCGCGCGCCGGCGTCAGCGCGACCGACCGCCATTTCGCCCAAGCCGTCCGCCGCGCCGGCAAGCCGGTGATCGTCGTCGCCAACAAAGCCGAGGGCGCCGCGGGGCGCACGGGCGCCTACGAAGCCTTCGACCTCGGCCTTGGCGACCCGATCGCCTTTTCCGCCGAGCACGGCGAGGGTCTCGGCGAGCTCTACGACGCGCTCGCCGCCGCGCTGCCCGAGGCGGCGCGGGCCGAGGCGGAGGATGGGGCGCCGGCCCAGCCGCTCGCGCTCGGCGACGAGGAGGACGGCAGCGAAGCCGACCCGGAAAAGCCGATGCGCGTCGCCGTGCTCGGCCGCCCCAACGCCGGCAAATCGACGCTGCTCAACCGCATTCTCGGCGAAGAGCGCCTGCTCGTCGGGCCGGAGCCCGGCCTCACGCGCGACAGCATCGGCCTCGAGGCGACCTGGCGGGGCCGGCGCTTCAAGCTTTATGACACCGCCGGTTTGCGCCGCCGCGCGCGCGTGGTCGAGAAGCTGGAAAAGCTCGCCGTCGCCGACGCGCTGCGCGCGGTGAGGTTCGCCGAGGTCGTCGTCCTGCTCGTCGACGCGACGGTTCCCTTCGAAAAGCAGGACCTCGCGCTCGCCGACCTGGTCGAGGGGGAGGGGCGCGCGCTGGTGATCGGCGTCAACAAATGGGACCTGGTCGAGAACAAGAGCGCCAAGGCGCAGGAGCTTCGCGCCGAGGCGGACCGGTTGCTGCCGCAGCTCAAGGGGACGCGCGTCATTCCCGTCTCGGGCCTGACCGGCGCGCATGTCGACAAGCTGATGGAGGCGGTAGCGGCGACGCATGCGGTGTGGAACCGCCGCATCGCCACCGGCAGGCTCAACCGTTGGCTGGCGCCGGTGATCGACTCGACGCCGCCGCCGGCGGTCGCCGGGCGGCGGCTGAAGATCCGCTACATGACCCAGCCGAAGGCGCGCCCGCCGCATTTCGTGCTGTTCGGCGCGCAGGTCGAGCACATTCCGGAAAGTTACAAGCGCTATCTCGTGAACGGCTTGCGGGAGACCTTCGGGCTCTACGGCGCGCCCATCCGCCTGTCGTTTCGCTCCGGGGGCGAGAACCCCTACGCGCCGAAGAAACGGAGGACGTAGGCGCGCGTCGGCGCCGTCGTTTCCGCAGACGGCGTTCGACGCCGCCGCGCGGCCGGCGACAGACGATGTAGCCGAAGAGCTTAGACCAGGGCCTTCCGACGTTGGTTCGGCTATGGCAAATTCACGGCGCAATGGAGACC
Organism: uncultured Bradyrhizobium sp.; assembly: GCA_964552445.1. GTDB lineage: Bacteria > Pseudomonadota > Alphaproteobacteria > Rhizobiales > Beijerinckiaceae > Roseiarcus. Next base: position 2,637 of record CAZKHF010000209.1, read on the forward strand.
CGCCATGGCCGATGACCGACCGATCCCTCTTTCCGCGCGAGACCTGCTGAGTCATGTCGGTTGAAGAGTTCAAATACGCGCGCGACTATCTGTTGGCGCTGCGCGACAATTATCCGCTCGCCAAGGCGCGCTTCGCGTGGCCGAAGCTCTCGCGCTTCAACTGGGCGCTCGATTGGTTCGACGGCGAGCTGGCGCAAGGCGCCGAGGGCGAGCGGCCGGCGCTGAGGATCGTCGGCGACGAGGTCGAGGTCTATTCGTTCGCCGAGCTCTCGGAAGCCTCCTCGCGCGTCGCCAACGGCCTGCGCGCGCTGGGCGCGCGCCGCGGCGACCGGCTGCTGCTGGCGCTCGGCGAAGTCGCGCCGCTATGGATCGCCTCGCTGGCGGCGATCAAGCTCGGCCTGGTCGTCATCCCTGCGCCGGCGCAGCTTTCGGCCGCCGACGTCGACGATCGCTTCGCGCGCGGCCGCATCGGTTTCGTCCTCGCCGAGGCCGCCGAGGCGGGCCGGTTCGCCGACCGCGGCGACGGCGCGATCCGCATCGCCGTCGGCCAGCCGACGCCGCCGGGCTGGCGCGATTGGGCCGAGCTGACGAGATACGGCGCGCATTTCGAGCCGGACGGGCCGACGCGGCCGAACGACCCGCTGCTGGTCTATTTCACCTCGGGCTCGACGGCGCTGCCGCAGCTCGTCGTGCACAGCCACGCGAGCTATCCGGTCGGCCACCTGTCCACCATGTTCGCGCTCGGCCTCAAGCCGAGCGACCGGCACCTCGACGTCTCCTCGCCGGGCTGGGCCAAGCACGCCTGGTCGAGCTTCTTCGCGCCGTGGAACGCGGGGGCCTGCGTGGTGGCGCTGGCCGGGCGCTTCGATGCGCGCGCGACGCTCGACGCGCTCGCCGCCCACGCGATCGATTCGTTCTGCGCGCCGCCGACGGTGTGGCGCCAGCTCGTCCGGCTCGACCTCGGGCGATGGAACGTGGCGTTGCGCGAGGTCTGCTCCTCCGGCGAGCCGCTCGGCGCCGACCTGATCGACGCGGTGCTGAGCGGCTGGGGCCTGACGCTGCGCGACTGCTACGGCCAGACCGAGACGACGATGATGGTGGGCAACCCGCCCGGCCAGAAGGTGGCGAGCGGCGCGATGGGCCGCGCGCTGCCGGGCTATCGGGTCGTGCTGCTCGACGTCGAGGGGCTCGAATCCGACGTCGGCGAGATCGCGCTGCCGCTGGCGCCGCGCCCGCTCGGGCTGATGCGCGGCTACCAGGGCGAGGACGGCGAGCCGGCGCCGATCGAGGCCGACTATTACCGCACCGGCGACCTCGCCTCGCGCGACGCCGAAGGCTACTTCACCTTCGTCGGGCGGGTCGACGAGCTGTTCAAGTCGAGCGACTATCGCGTCAGCCCGTTCGAGCTCGAAAGCGCGCTGCTCGAGCATCCCGCGGTGGCGGAGGCGGCGGTGACGGCCGCGCCGGACCCGATCCGCCTCGCCGTGCCCAAGGCTTACGTGACGCTCGCCGAGGGACACGCGCCCGACCGCGAGACGGCGCGGTCGATCTTCGCCTTCCTCAGCAGCCGCCTCGCGCCCTACAAGCGCGTGCGCCGCATCGAGTTCGGCGCCCTGCCGAAGACGCTGTCGGGCAAGATCCGCCGCGTCGAGCTGCGCGCCCGCGAGCGCGAGCTCGCCGAGGTGCGCGCGCGCGCCGCGGGCGAGTTCCGGTTGGAGGACTTTCCCAAGCTGGGGTAGGGGCAGGGCGGCGATTGCGCGGTTTTGAGCGATTTCAAGCGCCTGCAAGCAGGAAAATTTCCGCTTGGGTCAGAAGAGTGGTTTCTCCTAGTTATACATTTTATATCAGTATATTAGAGCGTTCGGCATTCGAGTTCAGAGCGGACCGCGTTCACTTGGAGCCGCCGTCACCGCGAGGAGCGAAGAGGATGATTGCGACTAATAAGCTGCCTGCTCTCGGCGCCGGTCTCCCTCTCCCCGCCTTGGCGGGGAGAGGGTGGGGTGAGGGGCATGGCGAGTTGACGCGCCGCGCAACCGCTCGCCACGCCGCTCGTCCTGGCCTTCTCCCCGCTTTGCGGCGGGAAGGAACGGCGCGATGTCGGGTGATCGACCCGAATGCAAATCGCTCTAAGATTTCGCCCCTTGCGTGATCGCCGCCAAGATCGTTTCGACCACGCCGTTCAAATTGCGATAGACGTCGTCGTTGACGACGCGCACGACGCGATAGCCGCGGGCGCGCAGGAAGTTCTCCCTTCGTTCGTCGTGACGAAGCTCGTCTTCGGTCGTGTGCGTGGCGCCGTCGACCTCGACGACCAAGCCGATTTCCCGACAAAGAAAATCCGCGAAGTACGGTCCGATCGGCTCCTGCCGAACGAACTTGAGTCCGCTCAGGCCGCGGGCGCGCAGCCGCCGCCACAGCCGCCGCTCCGCCTCCGTCTGCGTCCGACGCAATTGTCGCGCGCGATTGGTCTCATGGATTCGCAGACCGCGCATCGGACAAACCTCGGTTTCTTCCTCCCAGGCCCCTCACCCTGACCCTCTCCCCGCGAGGCGCGGGGAGAGGGGAGCGGCGGCGCGCTCGAGGTTGAGCGCGAGCAGGCGCTGCAGCGCGTCTTCCGTCGCGATGTCCTCCGGCCAGCCGTAGGCGGCGGCGACCGCGCGATCGAGCGCTTCGTGCGCGTCGGCGAGCCAGCGCGGCCGCTGGTTGTAGAGGTTGGTCAGCGTCCGCTCTTTCAGCGTCACCGCCGCCTCGACCGTCTTGGGAAGAATGCGGTCGGGGTAGCGGCGCGGCGCTTCGCCCGGCGCGGCGGTCGGCGTCGCCTCGGGGACGATCTCGACCAGGTCGGGCGG
>CAZKHF010000210.1:0-5474 GCA_964552445.1 uncultured Bradyrhizobium sp.
GCCCTGATACATCGCGACGTCCGCGGCGTGCAGCAGGGCGTCGGGATCGTGGTCCTGAGGCGTCGCGAAGGCGACCCCGATGGTCGAATCCACTTCGACCTGCCCATGGTTCCAGGGAATGGGCTCTCGCACCGTCGCGATGATCTGCTGCACCAGACCGACGAGAGCGTCGCGATCCTCGCGGTAGGGAACCAGCGCGACGAATTCGTCGCCGCCGAGGCGGGCCGCCACGCCGCCCGACGGCATGAGATCGCGCAAGCGGTCGGCGACCGCGCACAAAACGGCGTTGCCCGCCGCGTGGCCATGCACGTCGTTGACCGGCTTGAAATGATCGAGATCGATCTGCAGCACGGCGAAAGCGTTTTCCGCCGTGCAACGCGCCAGCGCGGCTTCGAGCGTCTCGTGGAACAAACGGCGATTGGGCAGCCCGGTCAGCGAATCATGTCGAGCGGTCATTTCCGCGAAGGCTTCGGCCGCCATGCGCGCGGCGATGGCCTTGCGCAGCAGAATCGACTTGCGAACCGTGGCGACCGCCGCGCCGACGCCCAGGCACGCGGTCAGCATCACCAGATTCATGAGGTTGTGCCGCATGACGTAGCGGCTCGCCCAGTCGAACGCTCCCAGACCCGCGCCGATGAACCAGACGCAAGCTCCCACGACCATGAGGACCAGGAGTTCATAGAGCTCGCCCTGGCCCCAAGTTCCACGCTTTTCAGGAATCATCGCGGGATCGTCCGACCGCCTTCGCTATCTCGGAAGGCGACGCTAGCCCCGCCGGTTTAACGTAAGGTCAAACCGTCCGACGCCGCGAGCTTGTGCTTAACCGCAAGTTCCGATGCAGCCGACAAATAGAACGTCTCGCCGGTTCCGGGATTCGACGCGACGCCACGCGCGCGCATCCGCCGTCTCCCGACGGATGCGCCGCGTCCCTGCGCCCCCGCGCGCGCGGGAAGGCGCCGCCCGCGCCTACTCCGCTGCGATCTTCGCCCCGCCCGCCGCCGTCAGCGCCTGGTCGAGGTCGGAGAGGATGTCGTCGATGTTCTCGATGCCGATCGACAGCCGCACGTAGCCTTCGGTGACGCCGGTGGCGAGCTGGTCCTCCGGCGAGAGCTGCGAGTGCGTGGTCGACGCCGGATGGATGGCGAGGCTGCGCGCGTCGCCGATGTTGGCGACATGGTAGAAGAGCTCGAGCGCGTCGATGAAGCGCTGGCCCGCCTCGTGCCCGCCCGCCAGCTCGAAGCCGACCAGGCCGCCGAAGCCGCCCTTGAGGTATTTCTGCGCGCGGTCGCGCGCCCATCCGGTCTGCAGCGAGGGATAGATCACCTTGGTCACTTCGGGCCGCTTGGCGAGCCAGTTGGCGACCGCCTCGGCGTTCTGGCTGTGGCGCTCGATGCGCAGCGCCACGGTCTCGACGCCCTGGATGGTGAGGAAGGAGTTGAACGGCGAGGCCGCGGCGCCGAGGTCGCGCAGCAGCGTGACGCGCGCCTTGAGGATGTAGGCGATCGGCCCGAGCGGCTTGACCGCTTCGGTCCACACCGCGCCGTGATAGGACGGGTCGGGGGTGTTGAGGTAGGGCTGGCGCTCCTTGTGCTGCTCCCAGGGGAAATTGCCGCTGTCGACGATCAGGCCGCCGATCGAGGTGCCGTGGCCGCCGAGATATTTAGTCGTCGAATAGACGATGATCGCCGCGCCGTGATCGAACGGCCGCGCGAGGATCGGCGCGGCGGTGTTGTCGATGATCAGCGGGATGCCGAGCGGCCGGCCGATCGCCGCCACCTCGGCGATCGGGAACACGGTGAGCTTCGGGTTGGGCAGGGTCTCGGCGTAATAGGCGCGCGTCTTTGCATCGGTGGCGCGGCGGAAGTTCTCGGGATCGGCCGGGTCGACGAAGCGCACCTCGATCCCCTGGTCCCTCAACGGGTTGGCGAACTGGTTCCAGGTGCCGCCGTAGAGGTCGGTCGACGAGACGACGTTGTCGCCGGCGTGAGCGATGTTCTGGACCGCGTAGGCGGTCGCCGCCTGCCCGCTCGCCACCGCCAGCGCCCCGACGCCGCCTTCGAGCGCGGCGATGCGCTTCTCCAGCACGTCGTTGGTCGGGTTCATGATGCGGGTGTAGATGTTGCCGAGCTCCCTCAGCCCGAACAGGTTGGCGGCGTGGTCGGCGTTCTTGAACTGGTAGGAGGTCGTCTGGAAGATCGGCACGGCGACCGCGCCGGTGCCGGGATCAGCGCGCCAACCGGCGTGCAGCGCGAGCGTTTCCGGTTTGAGGGGCGTTTTCGACATGAAAGACTCCGATGCTGGCGACGCGACGCGCGTCGCGAGGCGATCTGGGGGCCGTCGTCATAGCACGCCGCAGGGGCGCCATTCGACGGCTCGCCCGTATCACTTCTGTCATTCTATTCATTTTGTCAACTAAAAAGCTGCGTCGAGATCAAATCTCGGCGTAGCCCGCCGCGGCGAGCCGGACGCGGTCGAGCTGGTGGCTGACCCAGCCCTTCGTCTCGGCGTAGGCGAGCCCCGCCTCGCAATCGGCGAGCCGCCCGAAGTTGGCGACCACGAACGCGCGGCGCAGCTCCTCGAGCGGCAGGCTTTGGCCGGCGCGCGCGGCGCGCGCGGCGAAGAGGGTCAGCATCGCTCGGGCGTAGTCTTCGTCGGCGGGCAGCGTCGCCATCTCGGCCTCCGCTCGAGCCATTTCGCGGGCCGAATGCGCCGCTTTGATGACGCGGGTCACGCCGCCGCCGGCCGCCGCGGCGCGCCGGCATCGAGCGTCAGCTCGGTCTCGACGACGTCCGGGGCCATCATCACCGCCTGCGGCTCGCCGGCGCTCTCGAACATCGCATAATGCACGGCGGTCGCGCGGTCGACGAACCAGCCCCCGCACAGGCCGAGGCGGTCGGAAACCACCCAGCGGCCGCAACGGTCGCGCCCGACGGTCAGCCGCGGCGCGCGCGAACTGTGAGCGGCTGAAGAAGGCGATTCTTTCATCAGGGTCTCCGAATTGGTCGTCCGCCAAACGCGCGCCGATCATTGTCGCCTTGCGCGTAAGGAATCGAGACGGATTGCGCGATCGCCGCGTAAGCGAGGCGCAAGCGCGCGGCGGCGGCGCGCCTGCGCCTCAAAAGGACGGCCCGCGCCGGCCGTCGCCGCGCTCCGCGACGAGGCGATAGCCAATTCTCGGCTCGCTCAGCAGCAGTTCGGGCCGGCCCGCGTCGCGCTCGATCTTGCGGCGCAGGCCGCTGACGAAGGCGCGCAGCGCCTGGCGGTCGCGCGGGGAATCGTCGCGCCCGAGCGCCTCGAGAATCTCGACGAAGCGCGCCGCGCGCCCCGCCTCGCGGGCGAGAAACGCAAGGACGTCGATTTCCGACGGCGTCAGCGCCAGCGGCCGGCCGTCGCGCGAGACCCGCCGCTCGAACAGGTCGACCGTCAGCGCGCCGCGGCGGTAGTAGCGCCGCTCCTCGCGCGCGTAGAAACGGCGCAGTTCCGCGGCGCGCACCCGCGCGCGCAGATCGGCGGCGCGAAACGGCCGCTCCAGGCAATCGGCGCCCATCTCCAGCGCCGCGACGCGGTCGGCCTCGCGGCTTTCGCCGCAAAGCGCGAGGATCTCCGCCCCGGGAAAAACGCGCTTGGCTTTGGCGACGACGCCGAGATCGAGGCGGTCGAGGTCGATGAGAACGACGTCGCACGCCTCGCGCGCGCCCCCGCTCAGCCGCGCGAACGGCTGGGCGACGAGCGCGCGGCCCTCTGTCGTCAGGATCGACCGCAGCAGGCGATGCAACTGGACCTCGTCGCTCAGCGCCAGCAGGCGCGCGCGAGGTCGCGAACAGCTTGCGCTCATGATGGCCGGCCTTCGCTGTAGCGAAGCGCCGCGCGGCTCTTCCACGGCGGCGCGGCGCGAGATAGGGACGCGCGCGGGAGCGAGGCCGCGCGCGTCCCCTCCGCTGGCGACGAACCCGGGGGGAGGACTAGGCCGGGTCGCCGAAGCGCTTATGCAGCTCGAGGTTGACATCGAGCACATTGACGATCTTCTCGCCGATCAGGCCGCCCCACGGCGCGCTCGCCTTCTCCTGAAGGATCGCCTCGATTTCCTTGCGCAGGTCGGCGACGTCGCGATTCTTGTCGGCGGCCCATTTGGCGGCGACGCGGTCGAGCTGGAACTCGGCGTTGTCGAGCGTGATGTGCGGGTCGAGGCCCGAGCCCGACGTCGTGACGAGGTCGCCGGGAACGTCGTTCAAGGCGACGTCGGGGTGGTCCTGCCGCCACGTGTCAAAGAAGATCGACTGGATGTCGGCGCCGGCGTCGACCGGCTCGATGTCGGTCGTCGGCTTGCCGTCGGCGCCGGTCTTCGTCACCGCCGACGGGAACATGCCGGGATGCTCGGCGGAGAACGACTCGAAGAAGGCGACGGCGAGGTCCGACGGCTTCGGCTGCGGCGTCGCCGGGTTGGCCTTGATCCAGTTCTTGACCGCGTCGTCGTGGCTCTTCGCCCAGGCGTCGACGTAAGCCGCGTGCGTGGGATCGCCGGTCACCCAAGCCTGGGCGAGGCCGTTGTGCGCATCGGCCCACTGGGCGACGATATGCGGCTTGCCGCCCGCCTGATCGGCCTGGAACCACGCCTCGACGTCGGGCGCGACGGGCTGGCCCTTCTTGTCGCCGGCGGCGTAAGCGGCAATCGGCCCGATCGCCCGCGCCACGCGGTCGCGTAGCGCGTAGTTCGACGGCGCCAAGGCCGACGAGGACGACGCGGTCGCGTCGAACGACGCCGCCGACGGCCGCGGCTGGAAGTACTCGTCCTTGCTGAACGGCTGGGCGACGAGCAGCGAGCCGACGACCTTGCCGTCGGCGTCGCGCACGATCGAGCCGTTGACCTGGAACGGGAAGAAGGCTTGGCCAATCGCCCACAGAACGCCGGGATAGACGCCGCACAAGATGACGACGCTGATCGCCAGGAGCAGCGCGCTTTTCGCGAGATAGCGCAACATGGCTTTTCTCTCTCCAAACTCAAGCGACGAGGCGCAGGGCGACCATGAAGACGTCGATCGCCTTGATGCCGATGAAGGGAACGATCACCCCGCCGAGGCCCCAGACCAGCAGGTTTCGCCGCAGCAGCGCGTCGGCGCCGAGCGGGCGGTAGCGCACGCCCTTGAGCGCGATCGGGATCAGCAGCGGGATGATCAGCGCGTTGAAGATGACCGCCGAGAGGATCGCCGAGGTCGGCGAATGGAGGTTCATCACATCCATCGCCTTCAGCCAGGGCAAGGTCCCGGCGAACATCGCCGGCACGATGGCGAAATACTTCGCGACGTCGTTGGCGATCGAGAAGGTCGTCAGCGCGCCGCGGGTCATCAGCAATTGCTTGCCGATCGCCACCACCTCGATCAGCTTGGTCGGGTCGCTGTCGAGGTCGACCATGTTGCCGGCCTCCTTGGCGGCCTGGGTGCCGGAGTTCATCGCCAGGCCGACGTCGGCCTGGGCGA
>CAZKHF010000211.1:0-5457 GCA_964552445.1 uncultured Bradyrhizobium sp.
AGGGTTTCCTCCCACATGGCCAGATGGAATTCCGAAGGAATTAGCTATCTGGCTGTCGCTCCCAATTTTCACTCTACCACATGTGCATTGAGGGCGCATTAACAAAGGATAAACTTCAAGCTATTCGCATACCGGGGCGTGCATGCTGCGCGCGCGAGACGGGATGGCGTCTGGCATTTTTCCCACGGCCGCGCGCGCTCCGCTTCCCGCTGGCGGAGCGCGAAAGCTTTGGCCTTGTCATGGGCGAGGGTCGCGGACGCGCGAAAGACTCTGCGTTGTCTTTCGCGCCGCATCAAAGGCAGCGTCGCCACTTTTGGTTGCGCGCCGGCGACCTCTTTTCGGCTCGCGCGGCAAGCATGACGCACCGCAAAAAAGCGAGGGCCGGCAAGCGGTCATCAGCCGCTTGCCGGCCCTCTCATACGACTGGATGCGAGCAAGAAAAAAGCACCGGCCGCCCGAAGGCGGCCGGTGCTGGCGGCGAGCTACGCGGCGGGGGCCGCGCGCTTCGCCGGACGCGACCAAATCAGGATCGCGCCCGTGCCGTCTTCGGCGGGCATCAAGGCGGCGCTCAGCGGATGCGGAAGCGCCGGGTCGTCGAGGCTGACCGAGAGGAATTCCCGTCCGGCTTCGCTGGTGCGCTTCCAGGCGGCTCCGAGTTCGACCGCGCCGGGCGTGCCCGCGACGGTGACGCGGTAGTCCGGACCCTTGCCGTTCTTGCCTTCCGTGGGGCGGAACGCAACCTTGCCGCGTAGCAGGGTGAGCGTCTTGATCTCGCCTTCGTAGGTGTCCTTGGCCTTATCGTGAGTGAAGTTGCCGATAATCATGATGTGTTCCTTTCGCGTTGTGAGGCCGCCGTTTTGGGGCCTCGATAGCGACCATTGACGACGCGAGGCTTCGGCAGCGGCGGGGCGCAAACCGGGAGGGGGATCACCCGCCTTGCAGGGCGCGTAGCCTGCGCAGCGACCGAAAGGCGGGGATACCCGGTTTGCGGTCGAAGACTGGAGGCCCGTAGGGCCGTAACCCCGAAGCGCCGGAGTGCGTCGTAGGTCGCGCGTTATCGAGGTCCTTCCGGCGGCCCCGGCGAAAGGATCAGAGGCGATTGGCAACGTCGTTTAGGTCACAAGGCCAAGGACACTTGCGAAGGCGAACGCACGAACACGCGTGCCCTACGCGGCTCGGGTCGCCACCGACGGAAACCAAGAACGGCAAGGGTCAAGTGCCGCAACACACAGTCTGCGCGCGCCGGTCGAACAGCCGAGATCGCCACGCGCCCGCTGCCGGACGGACCATTCCGTCAGCCTCGCCGACTGCGGCGTCGCTCGAAAACCGCGCGCTGCGCCCGCCGAATGTCACGGGCGGTCACAATTTGGTCGTTGCGTTGGCGAAGCCTCGCACTCTGCTCGGCGGGCTCGCCGCATCGGTCATCGCGGCGTGACGGGTCAGTGGCGAGTGGCTTTAAGTTGCTCGATGTCGGCGCGGAGTGTCTTGATCTCGGCGGCTTCGTTATCGTTTTCCGCTTTGAGTTCCTGAATCGACTTCACCAACAGCGGCGTCAGGCGGCCATAATCGACGCTCCAAGGCTGCTTTTTCGGATCGCCGCCGCCGACGGTCACGGCTTCGGGATATATCTTGTACAAATCTTGCGCGATGAAGCCCTGCACACGGGTCTTCTTCGGATCGGCGATAAAGTTGAAATCCTCAACCGGAATCGTCGCCAAAGCGTCCAGCCCACGGGACGTCAGCGCGATGTTTTCCTTCAACCGGCGATCGGAGGTGGTGTTGAAGGCTGTCGCAGAACCTGTAGTAACAATACCACCAACGCCAGCTCCTTCTGCATTAAAAAATGCAATCGGATTTGCGCCACTATCGTTAGCCTGTTGCATCACTATTCCATAACCAAGACCATATGCGTATCCGGTAATGCTTATGCTTGATATGTTCTGACCGTTATTGGCTATTACCAAACGAGCGGCTGTCGGGCTAGTCGTGTTGATGCCGACGTTGCCGCCACTCAGCGTCATATCAATGTTTTTTGTCGTGCCATCCCATCGCCCAATTTGTAGAACCGGTGTTCCACCATTGCCATTTCCTTGCAAGATTTGAGTCTCTTGGCTTCCGCCGGAGGAATTCCAACCAATCATTAGGCCGTATTTTCGGGAACTGCTTGGCTTCCCCGTTGCGCCACCTGAATTGGGAGCCATGTATATCCAATTATTGTCGCTTCCGGTGGGGGGAGTAACATCAAGAATTCCGAGAGGTCCCGTCATCCCTATCCCGACGTTGCCGTTTCCAAGTAAGACCAAGTTGGCACTGCTGCCGGAGTTTGCGCCCAAGAACAGCTTTTTCGAGGAATCGGACGAAAAAGCTTTAACGACTGAATCGCCTGGGCTCGTGCCGGTAAAAAAATCATTTGCCGATCCGACAAATCCGATATTTGTCCCAAATACTGGAGAGGTTCCGCTTCCAGTGATATTCAAAAACGTTTGGGTATTCGCCGGGTTATATATCAAAATTGCCCCTCCAGACCCATTCACCTGAAGGGGTGATGCCGGCCCCGTCGTCCCAATGCCGACGTTGCCGGTACCTCCTGAGGAGTTCAAAACAATCGAACTGGCCTGAATGGAGAGGGGTTTGTAAGCACTGTTGGCGCTATTAGCGGATATCAGCATAATTCCGCCAAGGTTTGCATATGACGCGTCCGTTAAGACACCAAGATTTCTATCCGTTCCATTATTGATCGTCAGCGGCCAGTTCGGCGATGTCGTCCCGATCCCGACAGCGCCGCTCCAGTTCGACGCCGCGCCGGTGACGGTGCCCGTCAGTGTCGGCGAGGCGGACATCACCACGTTGCCGGTGCCGGTGGTGGCCGTCGCCGTCGCCACGTTCGAGCCGTTGCCGACCCAAACATCTGTCGATGCCAGCGAGGGCAACGATGATGTCGACAACGCCTCCCATGTGCCGTTACCGGCGAGGAAAGTGGTGCTGGAAGGCGTGCCGGTGATGCCGCTAAGGCTGGCGGTGCCGATGCCGGTCAGCGATGCGCCGCTGCCGCTGAACGTCGTCGCCGTCACCGTGCCGCTGACGTTGAGCGCCCCGCTCGTCGCCGTCGTGCCGATGGCGACCTGACCTGACCATGTCGACGACGCTCCTGCCACCGTTCCCGTCAGCGTCGGCGAAGCCGACAGCACGACGTTGTTGCTGCCGGTCGCAGGCGTCGCGCACTGGATCGCCGTGCCGCTGGTCGCCGTGCAGAAATTGAGGTTCGTCAGCGTGCCGAAACTGACCGCCGCGTTTTGCCCCATCGCGATCCAGTTCGTGCCGTTGCAATAGACCATGATCGTGCTGGTCGAGCTGTAAACGATGTCGCCCGCGTTCCCCGGCGGGCCGGAGCAACCGGCGAAAGCCTGAGGCGAGACGAGCAAGGCGGCGGCGAAGACAAGGCGGATCAGGCCTCTTCGGAAACGGAAGAGCCGCCTCATTGTAGCGGGCCTTTGTAGGACGGAGCCGCGAGCACATGCGTCCCGTCGGAACGCACAGCCTCGGCTCTCTGGCCAGAGAGCGTGTTCACCGCCTCGATCAAGCAGCCCAGCGCCGCGCGCTCCGAACCGGAGTCGGAGGATTTCAGGGAAAGCCGCGCTTGCTTCAGCGCGTCCTCAACCGTCGCGCCGCAAGCTCCTGCGATTTCTGTTTGTGTCGCCGGAGAAGTGCCGGTAGCGCGCACAGCTTGCGATGTGGCCAGTAGAGCCAGCGCGACCAGAACAAGAAAAGAAGAATAACGCCGACGCAACCTTGACAACTCCCCCCTGATTACAAGCTGACCAGAGTTTGAATTCTCTGGTGAGCCGGGAGTTCGTAAGTCGCCTATAACAACGACTGCGACGGCCTTTAGCCGCGAAGCCTGTACCAACCGCCGCCTCCCGGCCCCAAAGGGTCGGAAAGGCGCGTTGATAACGGTAACGCTAGTACCGGTTATAGAAGAGATTACGACACCCCAAGAGCAAAGTGACTCGCCCTCATTGGGTATTGTGCGATAACATTTACGCAACGTCAAATAGATTATACTTAATATGATCGCTTATTATGCAATTGCGATAGATTACGAGCGTGTAGATGCGTTTATCGCGGGCGCTGTTTAAGACATAGATTCGATAAATACGTTCCATGGAACGGGACCGCGATCCGCTTTTCGGTCGGCATCGCGGCCGATTCAGGGCTCGTCCTTGGCCAGCTTGGCGAGGTCGGCGTATTTCCCGCTCCAAGCCCTGCGCGGCGAGCGCGGCGGTGGCGTTGCGGGGATGGGCGCGGAGCCCGCTCCACCCCGCTCCCTGGCGATCTGAGTGGCTTCGGCCTCAGCCGGCCTTTGAGGCTTCGGAACTGCGGCGCTGATCCGGCGCGTCCGGCGCTTCCTGCGCCTGGCCGGTTTCGGCGCGGATTTGGCTGGACGCAACCGGCGCGGCTTCTTCGCCCAGCCTTGGCTCGTCCACACCCAACCGTGCATCCGGTGTCTGCCGATCCTCATGCGCCTCCGCTGTCAAGAATCGGAAGCTATTTTACGTCGCGCCTATGGTTTTGTGAATCGCCATCCTCTCCGCGCAAGAATTGCCAAGTCGAGGCGATAAAGAGGCCTGCCACTCGCTCGCGAGCAACAGGCCTCCGACGCGGTCAATCATCATCACTTTCCTCGGCCTCGAAATAATCGAGGTCGCCGCCGTCGATGATCGCGTCGGCGCGATCGGCGAGGCTGAGGCCGTAGAATTTCTCGGTGGCCAGATCGATTGCGTCGCTTTCAGACTCCGCGGTCACGTCGAGCGCGTAGCAGGTGATTTCCTGAAAGCGGACGCGATAGGTTTCCGGGGCGCTCATTGCGCACCTCCTTTCGCCTTGGCGATGGCTTTGTCGCAGATAGCGGCGATCTTGTAGCTGTCCGTGTCGAGACCCGGCACGGCGAACCGAGGGGCCTCGTTCAGCGCGGCAACGGCTTGCTCAAGCGCGTCGAGCAAATCCTGCCCGGCAAGGCGGAGCCGCATGTCCTCACTCAGCCAGAATGCCAATTCGTTCCCGTCGTCGTCGTTGACGACGATCTCGTTGACAGGCGAACTAAGGTCGTAGCCCTCGAGACAGAGGTCCAGACTGTCTTCGTCAACGAACTTTCGGGCGAGCGCCAGAGCGTCCTCCGGCGTATCGGCTTCGATGTCCTCGCAAGCCGACGCAATGCTGTTGCGAAAGCGGACTGAGTAAGTGGTCATGATATTTTCTCCCGTGTTGGTCGGCTGCGCCATTGCAGCCGATGCGCACCGGAGACGACGGCGCATCAGGAAGGCGGGGATGCCCTTCACCGGCGCTTGTCGCCGGACAAATTCGCAAGGCCGTCTGCTGGCCTGTCACTCGCTTGCGAGTGACAGGCGCAACGGCCTCTGCCGAATTTGGGGGCTTCCGCGCCTTCCGCGCCGTCGTAAA
>CAZKHF010000212.1:0-5439 GCA_964552445.1 uncultured Bradyrhizobium sp.
GCGATCGACACCAGCTCGACCTTCTCGAACTGGTGCTGGCGGATCATGCCGCGCGCATCCTTGCCCGCCGCGCCCGCCTCGGCGCGGAAGCACAGCGTGCCGGCGGTGAAGCGCAGCGGCAGCTTCGCTTCGTCGACGATTGAATCGCGCACGAGGTTGGTCATCGGCACCTCTGCGGTGGGGATGAGCCAGCTCGATTGGGTCATATGTCGAGCGTGGACCGCATCGAAGAATGTGCGGAGGGTTAGGCTGCCACCTTCATTTTCCTCCGCGTAACGAGCCTCGTCATCGGCACTCTGTTTGGCAATTTGAGCAGCGATTTCTCTTACCTTTGCTGGCGTCAGTTGGCGGATCAAGACCGGTGCGTTGGGACTGGAATCCAGCCCGCTGTTCAGATCGCTCCAGTCGATTTCGCTGGAAGCGAAATATTGGTCCTCGCGAAACTTCGGCAATTGCGCGGTGCCGAACATCGCCGCGTCGCGCACCAGCACCGGCGGGTTGATCTCCTGGTAGCCGTGCTCGGTCGTGTGCAGGTCGAGCATGAACTGCAGAAGCGCGCGCTCCAGGCGCGCCAGCGCGCCCTTCAAGACGACGAAGCGCGCGCCGGACAGCTTCGCCGCGGCGTCGAAGTCCATCAGCCCGAGCGCCTCGCCGATCTCGAAATGCTCCTTCGGCTTGAAGCCGTCGGGAAAGGTCGGCGGCGCGCCCCAGCGGCGGACCTCGACGTTGTCGTTCTCGTCCTTGCCGTCGGGGACCTCGGCGAGCGGCGCGTTGGGGATCGCCGCGAGCTCGACGTCGAGCGCCGCGCCGGCGTTCCTTTCGGCCGCTTCGAGCTCGGGCAGCACGGCCTTGAGGCCTGCGACCTCGGCCTTGAGGTCCTCGGCCGCCTGCAGGTTCTTCTTCGCCATCGCCGCGCCGATCTCCTTCGACGCGGCGTTGCGCCGCTCCTGCGCCTTCTGCAATTCGAGGATGGCGGCGCGCCGCTTATCGTCGAGGGCGATCAGCGATTCGGCGCGCGGCTTCAGCCCGCGGCGCGCCAGCGCCCGGTCGAAGGCCTGAGGATTTTCGCGGATCGCCTTGATGTCGTGCATGAATTCACCTGAGTAGCGGCGCTGGGGCGGCGCGCCCGCCGGACGCCGGTCGGTTAGCCGAGGCCAGCCATTAGCAGATGCGCGCGTCAAAGCCCAAGCGCGGCGGCGTCAAACGGGGCGGCTCAGGTCTTGGCCTTTTCAGCCGCCTCGCGGCGCTTCTCGACGAAGCGCACCGCGACCACCGAGCCCTCGTAGAGAATGAGCAGCGGAAGCATCAACGACGCCATGCTGAGCAGGTCGGGCGGCGTCAGGATCGCCGCGAGGCCGGTCACCGCGACGATCGCGTAGCGCCGCATGCGCGAGAGATAGGCGGAGCTGACGATGCCCGCGCGGCCGAGCAGCGTCAGCACCACCGGAAGCTGGAACGCCGCGCCGAAGGCGAGGATCAGCGTCATGATCAGCGACAGATACTCGCTGACCTTCGGCAGGAGCTCGATCGTCGCTTCGCCCGGCGTGTTGATCTGCTGCAGCGACACCGAGAAGCGGATCAACAGCGGCATGACGACGAAGTAGACGAGCAGCGCGCCGAGGGCGAAGAACGCCGGCGCGGCGATGAGAAAAGGCAGGAACGCCTGCCGCTCGCGCTTGTAGAGGCCCGGCGCGACGAACTTGTAGATCTGCCCTGCGATGATTGGAAAGGCGATGACCACGGCCCCGAACATCGACAGGCGGATGTTGGTGTAGAACTGCTCGAGGAAGTGGGTGGCGATCAGCTTCGCCTTGTCCGCGCCGACCACCCGCACGTAGGGCTCGGTGAGGATGTTGTAAATCGAGCGCGAGAAATAGAAGCAGACGATAAACGCCGCGAAGAAGGCGTAGAGCGAACGCATCAACCGGGCGCGCAGCTCGATGAGATGATCCATCAGCGGCGCTTTGGTGGCGTCGATGTCCTCGGCGGTCATTCCGCCGCGTCCTTGGCGACGGTCGCCGCGGCGGCGGGCGGTTCGGCGTTCGCGTTTGCGCCGGCGGCGACCGGCTCGGGCTCGGCGGCGGGCGCAAGCGGCGCGGAGGCGACGGCCGCGGCGGGCGCGCGCTCGGCGTGGGGCCCGTCGTCGAGCGCGATCGCGGAGAGGCGGACTTCCTTCGGCGCTTCGACGGCGTGGGCGATTTCCTGCCTGACCGCCATCGCCGGATCGAACGCCGCATCCTTGGCCGAGCGCTCGAACGCGCTCAGCTCCTTCTTGACGTTGGCGAGCTCATTCTTGACGCCATCGAGCTCCGCCTCGCGCATCGCCTCCGCGAACTGGCCTTGGAACTCCGCCGCCATCCGCCGCATCTTGGCGATCGCCTGGCCGACCGCGCGCAACACCCGCGGCAGGTCCTTCGGCGGAATCACCACAAGGGCGACGATGCCGAAGATGATGAGCTTCTCGAAGTCGAAATCAAACATGCGGCGTTCCGGCCACAGGAAGGCTCATGGGGGGCGCGCGCGGCCGCGCCGCGCTCGTCCGGCGCGCGCGCTTCAGTTGACCTTCTTGCCATCGTTGGCGTCGACCGCGGCGCCGGATTGGTTCTCCAAGCTGCGCGGCGCGGCGGGCTTGGCCTCCGTGTCGTCGTCGGCCATCCCTTTCTTGAAGGCTTTGACGCCCTTGGCGACGTCGCCCATGATGTCCGAAATCTTGCCCTTGCCGCCGAACAGCAGCAGCACCACCGCCGCCAGCAGCATCCAGTGCCAAATGCTTAGACTGCCCATCGCGTTTGTCCCGTGAAGCTGCGCCCGTCAGCGCCTGCGTGAGCGGCGGGCGGCGACGATCGCTGGGAAACTAAGCGCGCCGGGTGGCAAAAACAAGCCGAGAACGCTGGCCAAGGCATTCTTCCGTCGCCGCTTCCGGGCGACCAAGACATTCTTCCGTCGCCGCTTCCGGGCGACTATGCTGGCGCGCGGCGCGGCCCTCGCCGTCGCCCAGGAAAAGCATCATGAGTCTCGTCGCCCAGCGTCTCGAAGCCCTCGGCGTCGCCCTGCCGAGTCCGGCCCAGCCGGTCGCCAATTACGTCCCCGCCGCGCGCGCCGGCCTGCTATTGTTCGTCTCCGGCCAGTTGCCGCTCGGCCCCGACGGCAAACTCGCGCCCCGCCACGCTGGCAAGCTCGGCCCCGGCTCGCCGATCGAGCCGGCCGCCGAGGCGGCGCGGCTATGCGCGATCAATCTCATCGCCCAGGTTGAGGCGGCGCTTGGCGACCTCGACCGGGTCCAGCAGGTGGTGCGGCTCGGCGGCTTTTTCGCCGTCGACGGCCGTTTCGAGGCGTTGGCAAAGGCGATGAACGGCGCCTCCGACCTGATGGCGGCGGCGTTCGGCGAGCGCGGCCGCCACGCGCGCACCACGGTCGGCGTCGCCTATCTGCCGCTCGACGCGCTCGCCGAGGTGGAGGCGGTGTTCGAGGTCGCGCCGTGAGCGCGCCGGTCTGGCTGACCGCGCTTCCCATCGCCCATCGCGGATTGCACGACTCCGCCAAGGGGCTGGTCGAAAACTCCCTCGGCGCGGCGCAAGCGGCGATCGCCGGCGGCTTCGCTATCGAATGCGACGTCCAGCTCAGCCTCGACGGCGAGGCGGTGGTGTTCCATGACGATTCGCTGCGCCGCCTGACGCGCGCGCGCGGGGCGATCGGCGAGAAGTCCGCCGCCGAGCTGCAGCGCGTCGTTTTCCGCGGCTCGTCGGAGACGATCCCGACGTTGCCGAAGTTTCTCGCCTACGTCGGCGGCCGCACGCCGGTGATCTGCGAGCTGAAGAGCGCCTTCGACGGCGACATCCGCCTCGCCGACCGCGTCGCGGCGCTGGCGCGCGACTACGACGGCCCGCTGGCGCTGAAGAGCTTCGACCCCGACGTGGTGACGCATTTGCGGGCGCGCTGCGGCGACGTGGTGCCGCTCGGCGTCGTCGCCGAGGCGAGCTACGAGGGCTGGGAGTGGCGCGCGCTCAATCCCGCGCAGAAGCAGGCGTGCGCGGCCTTCACCCATTATCCCGAGACGCGGCCAGACTTCCTCTCCTGGCGGGTCGACGACTTGCCGCACGCGATTCCCTACCTGCTTCGCGGGATGTTGTCGGTGCCGGTGATGACCTGGACTGTGCGCGACGACGAACAGCGCCGCAAGGCGGCGCGCTGGGCCGACCAGATCGTGTTCGAGGGCGCGGCGAGCCTCGAGCCGCGCCGCTACTTCGACGCCTCCGCGGCGTCGACCACCCGCAGCTGAGCCGTCTCCCGCCCGCCGTAGCGGTTGATCGCCAGCGCGCCGGCGAGATGGACGTTTCCGCCCTTGAGACGCCGGAGCGCCTCGCCGAGCGGCTTGCCGGCGGCGCGAAAGGCGATCGCCTCGATGGCGCGGCCGTCGCCGGCGACCGCGCGCAGCCGCAAATGGTCGGCGCCGACGGGAAAAACCTCGGCCAGGCGATGGCGCGGCAAGGCGAAGATCGGCTCGGGATTGCCCGCCCCGAACGGTCCCGCCGCCTCGATCATGCGCGCGAGCGCCGGGGTGGCGGCGGTCGCGGTCAGCGCGGCGTCGATCGCCAGACCGGAATTGGCGCGCGCCGCGGCGACCGGCTCGGCCAGTTTCTGCTCGAGGAAGGCGCGGAATTCGCCGATGCGGCCCTTGGCGAGCGTGACGCCCGCCGCCATGGCGTGGCCGCCGCCCTTCAGCGCGAGCCCGGACTCGACGGCGGCGCGCACCACGCGGCCGAGGTCGACGCCGGCGATCGACCGGCCCGATCCGGTCGCCTCGCGCGCGCCGACCGCCAGCGCGAAGGCGGGGCGCTCGAACCGCTCCTTGAGCCGCGCCGCCACCAGGCCGACCACGCCGGACGGCCAGCCCTCGCCCGCCACCACCACCGCCGCGCCCCGCTCCTCGAGCCCCAGCGCCGCCAGCGCCTCGGCTTCCGCTTCGGCGAGGGTCGCCATTTCGATCTCGCGGCGGGCGCGGTTGAGCCGGTCGAGCTCGGCGGCGATCTCGCGCGCCTTGAGGTCGTCGCGGGTGGTCAGCAGCCGCGCGCCGAGCGCCGCGTCGCCGACGCGGCCGCCGGCGTTGATGCGCGGGCCGATGAGATAGCCGAGGTGATAGGCGCTCGGCGGCCCGTCGGCGCCCGCCGCGTCGAACAGCGCCGCCAGGCCCGGGCGCTGGCGCTGGCGCATCACGGCGAGGCCGCGCAGCGCGAAGGCGCGGTTGAGGCCGATCAGCGGCACGACGTCGGCGACGGTCGCCAGCGCCACCAGGTCGAGCGCAGCTTTGAGGTCGGGCGCCGCGCGCCCGACGAAGAAGCCGGAGTCGCGCAGCGCGCGGTTGAGCGCGACCAGGCCCATGTAGACGACGCCGGCGGCGCAGAGATAGCCGAGGCCGGAAAGATCGTCCTGGCGGTTGGG
>CAZKHF010000213.1:0-5380 GCA_964552445.1 uncultured Bradyrhizobium sp.
TCCGAGCGTCTGCTTGCGCGTCAGCCGCGGCGGCTCGTCGGGCGGCGGCAGCCCCTCAACCAGCAGCCGCGCCCATTCGCGGTCGACCGTCGCGGCGACCTGGAGGAATTTTCGCTTCGCCTCGGCGACGTCCTTGGTGCCGAGGCTGCGCTGATAGATCGTCTTGCGCAGGAGCGGCCGCAGCGCGTCGGGCACGCGGCGGCGGAACCAGAACATGCCCGTTTTGGGGTGCCGGTATGGCGACGCCATGCGCAGGGCCATTGTGTATCACCGCTGTGTATCACTCAGCGGCGGAAAAGCCCTTGAATCCTAGCGAGTCCAGGTAAACAAAGGGTTTAGCCGGACGATGGCGGAGAGGGAGGGATTCGAACCCCCGGTACGGTTGCCCGTACGCCGCATTTCGAGTGCGGTGCGATCGACCACTCTGCCACCTCTCCGCGAGGTCGCGACGGCGAGCCGAGAAGGGCTCGGTCAACGGGTCGGCGCGCCGATTAGCATGGCCGGCTCAGGGCCGCAAGGCCGCGCCTCCGCGCGGCCGCGCCCACGCGAATAGGCCGACGAGCGCGAGCGCGGCGAGAGCGGCGCCGGTCAGAAAGGTGGCCTGCGCGCCGAACGCGTCCCACAGCGCGCCGGCGATGAGGCTCGCGGCGAGCGAGGCTGCGCCGCTCGCCAGGTTGAAGATCCCGAACGCCGAGCCGCGCTTCTCCGCCGGCGCCGCATCGGCGACCAGCGTCGACAGAACCCCCTGGGTCAGGCCGAGATGCAGGCCCCACAGCGCCACGCCGAGCGCCGCGACGGCGAGGTTCGAGGCGAGGCCGAGCGTCAGCTCGGCGACGATCAGCAGGAAGAAGCCGACGCTCGCGACGCCCATGCGGTCGAAGCGGTCGGAGAGCGCGCCGGCGGGATAGGCGGCGAGCGCGTAAACCAGGTTCATGGTCACAAAGACCAGCGGCGCCAGCGTCGCCGGCAGGCCGAGCCCGACCGCCCGCAACACCAGGAACGCTTCCGAGAAGCGCGCCAGCGCGAACAACGACGCGATCGCCGTCGTGCGCCAGAACGCGCGCCCCAGCGCGCGCGGCGCGCCGGCCGACGCGGTCGCCTTCTTCGCCCGCGCGCCGGTCGCGGCGGGCTCGTCGACCGCGGCGAGAAGCAGCGCGACGGCGAGGAAGGCGGGAACGGCTGCAACCCAAAACACGGCGCGGAAATTGTTCGCCGTCGCCGCCATCAACAGAACGCCGAGCAGCGGCCCGACGAAGGCGCCGACGGTGTCGAGCGCCTGGCGAAGGCCGAAGCTCGCGCCGCGCAGCTCGGGCGGCGCGATGTCGGCGATCAGCGCGTCGCGCGGCGCGCCGCGGATTCCCTTGCCGACGCGATCGATGAACCGCGCCGCGGTCACCCAACCGACCGACCCCGCCAGCGGGAAGATCGGCTTTGACAGCGCAGCGAGGCCGTAACCCAGCGCGGCGAGCAACTTGCGCCGGCCGAGCCAATCCGACAGCCCGCCGGAGACGATCTTCACCATCGACGCCGTCGCCTCGGCGACGCCTTCGACGACGCCGACCGCCTCCATCGACGCGCCCATGACACTGACGAGATAGACCGGCAGCAGCGCGAAAATCATCTCCGAAGAGACGTCCATCAGCAGCGAGACGAAGCCGAGCGCCCACACGCCGCGCGGGATGGCGGCGAGGCTCGCGCCGCCAAGGAGCCCTTTGCCGATATTGGGCCGATCGTTCACGCCGCGCTCCGCATCCGCGAGCCCCCGCGCGCCGTTTCGAGCAGGCGGGCGACGAAAGGTCAAGCGCGGCGGGCGCGCGCGTTTGCGGCCCGAACTCCGAGTGGCGCCGGGCGTGGCGTCGACCCTGGAGCGGTCCGTCGTCCGCTTCACGCGCCTTTCAGCGCTTGACCAAACAAGAGCGCGGGCTCAGGCGCGGCTCAGACGCCCGTCGGAAGGCGAGCCGAACGATCACGCCTGGTCGCCGAGCGCGAGCTTCAGCGCGCGCCGCCATTGCTCGGCGTCGATCACGCTCCAGCCGCGCACGCAGCCGTGGTCGCTGGCGAAGACGCGCACGCGCCCCTTCGCCGTGAAGGCGATGAGCGCGTCGGCCTCGTCGCTGATCGGAACCATTTCGGCCTGCAGCGCCGTGGCGATCGCTTGCGCCGCGGCGCCGCGATGCTCGACCACCTCGGCGCTCCACGACGCCGCGATCTCGCGGACCTCGCCGACGCTGACGATGCGGCCTTCGATCAGCGCGCAGGCCGCCGGGGCTTCCTCGGCGGCGAGGGCCGCGCCGACGCCGAGAGAGAGGGGGGAGCCGCCGAAAACGAACGCGGCGGCGAAGGCGAAGCGCGCGAGGACGGCGCGCCGGGGGCGGAGTTCTTGCATGGTCGCTCCTTTTCACTGCCCCCTCCTGCCGTAAGCAAGAGCGGGGCCACGGAACGTTTCCATGCAAGCAATGGACCAAATGCCGCACGCGGCACAGCGACGCAGCCCCGGTCGGCGCCGATTTTCGCCGCCGAGAGCTGGCGCGCGCCGGTCATTTCGGCTCGGCGGTCTCGGCGCCGAGCGCGCGCTCCCATTGATCGGCGCGGACCACCGCCCAATTGCGCACGCAGCCGTGGTCGAAGGCGAAGACGCGCACCCGCCCCTCCGCGGCGAAGGCGAGGAGCGAATCGGACTCGCCGTCGATCGGCGCCATCTCGGCTTCCAGCGCCGCGGCGATCGCCTGCGCCGCCCGGCCGTGGCGCTCGACCACCTCGGCGCTCCACGACGCCGCCGTCTCGCGCACCTCGCCTTCGGTGACGATGCGGCCCTTGAACAGCGCGCAGGCCGTCGGCCCCGCGTCTTCGGCGAGCGCCCCGCCGGCGCCCAGGCCGGCGGCGAGGGCGAGGCCCAGCGCGGCGGCGACGGCGAGGCGCGCAAGCGCCGGGCGCGGCGGACGAAGTTCGGACATGTTCGCTCCTTTCGACTTCGCGCCTCTCCTAGCAAGAAAGCGACCGGGTGGGGAGCGAGGGCGTCGGGACGGGCGGCGCGCCGGCGGCGCGCCGCCCGTCCCGACGCCCCCCGCGCCCCGCGCCCGCGCTTGCCAGACAACGCGCGCCGAAGCAGACTTGCGCTTCACGCCCGCCGGCGCAGGCTCGCGCCTGCCGTCGCCGCCGATACGGCGAAGGTCGGGTCTGGAGGGAGGGTCGTATGAAATCACAATTCATTGTGGCGATCGGCGCGGCGACGGCGCTGCCGACGATCCTCTTCCTGGCGGTCGCGATCGAGCTTCCGCTGGGCGAAGCGTGCGCCGCCCAAGCTGCGAAGCCGCGCGTCAGCTTCGCCGAGGACGTCCTGCCGCTGCTCAAGTTCCGATGCGGCGCCTGCCACCTGCCCGGCGGCGAGGGAACCGAGAAGAGCGGCTTCGAGGTTTCCTCCTACGAGAGCGTGATGCGCGGCACCCAGTACGGCGCGGTGGTCGTCGCCGGCGACCCGGACGTCAGCAGCCTGATGCGGCTGCTCGACTGGCGCGTCTCGCCCGACATCCGCATGCCGCACGGCAAGAAGCAATTATCGGTCTGCGACCGCGACGTCTTCCGCACCTGGATCCTCGAGGGCGCGAAGGACAACTGAGGCGGGGCGGCGGAGAGGAGCGCGTCGAGCCGATTCTTGGAGACGTCGACGCCGGCATAGGAAGCGTCCGGCCGATCCTGTCCGCGCGCAAGCGGGCTTCGCTTCGAGCGGCCCAGGCGCCGGTTCGGGTTCGATGGAACCGCAAGCGAAGCCCGACGCTTTCCCGCGGGCACGGCGTCCCGAAGAGGCGCCGGTCTTCCGCTCGCCGCCGCTCCGGCCGTCACGCCAAGGTCGGCGCCCCGTGAGTTGCAAGGGGGCGACGCGCAGGCGTTGCAGGCGCGGTCGCTCATTGCTTGCTCGGCGCGAGTGTGGCGCGATCGACGGCGGCGCGACGCTGCCGGAGGGAACGCGCGCGCTGCTGGCGCGCGCCCGCAGCGCCCCGAAGGACGACAAGCCCAACGAGGCGCTGCGCCGGCTGATCGCCAAGACGCTCGGCGTCGCGGCGTCGAAGGCGCGGCTCGTCGCCGGGGCGAAGAGCCGGCTGAAGCAGGCGGCGGCGACGGGAGAGCGCGGCGAGCTGGCGGGGCAGCGGCGCGCGAAGGAGCGCGGGCTAGAGCGGCCAGAAAAGGGTCGGCCAATCCTGGGACGCGGGAGAGGGAAATCAGGGGGTTGGGCGCCGGATTCGTTCCCTCTTGCGCAGGCGGGCGGCGCGGCCACGGGGGCGGGCGACGCGCCCGCGGCCGAGGCGAGCGCGGCCGGTCGAATTGGGAAATTCGTATCCCGTCACCACAATACCCCCGTCACCGCAATACCCGTCACCGCAATACAGCTCTGAATCTCTCGGGATGCTAGCCGCCTACTGCGCCGGCGCCGTCAACGCGTTCCAGGCGGCGAGAGAGTCCATGTAGTCTCTCCAGTGCGCGATCTTCCGGTTTTCGATCCTGATGATCGAGCAGAATCGATTGTTATATTTCACGCCCGTTGCGAGGATCGTCCCATGGACCTCGTATTCGATGACGACGACACGGCCGTCGTCTGTCTTGTGGACAGTCAAACTATCGGCAGACTGAAGCGCGACGTTGTCGACATAGCCCCTGAACGCGGCCATCAGGTCGGCCCGCCCCTTGATGACGCGAGGCCAACCGGGGACATCGTAGAGGACCTCGTAGACGACGTCGCCGGTGACAATGTCAAAGAAGTGCTCGCCATCGACGAGGTTGCCCAGCGCCCCTCGAACCAGATCGAAGTAAGGGGCGGCGGGTTCGTAGGCGGCGTATTTCGGATTCGCCATTCTTGACTCTCCATGCGCTTCGCAAGGTCGCTTACTACAGACGAGCTACATATAATTCGAAAGCTGGTTTCGCAGAAGAAAGCGCTTTGAACTCAGTCGCCAGCTCCGAGGTAAGTCATGGAGAGACAAAGCAAATCCGGCCACCTGGACCCCGCAGCCATCTGCAGAAGCTCGGACCCGATGGCGGTCCGGGAACTGCTGACGACAATCGGCGACAAGTGGATAATCTTTGTCGCGCTTTCTCTTGACCTCCTCGGACTACGGCGATCAGGTGGACGGCGCCCCGAGCGGCGGCGATGCGCCATGATGGTCGTTGTCATGAACCCATCTGAGAGAAGCCGCCCATAGGCAAGTCTATCAATAATCTGTCGTCTGTCACGATCGCCGGGCTCCATATCGCCAAGGCCGTTTTCCAGGCGCGCGGCGTCGAGGCGGCGGGCGCGACGATTGTCGCGCGCTCGCGGAATAAAAGTAACGCGCACCGTTTTCCCTTTGTGCTCGACGCCAAGCGACGGTAAATCGAGAAATCGGCG
>CAZKHF010000214.1:0-5343 GCA_964552445.1 uncultured Bradyrhizobium sp.
CTCGCCGTCGCGGCAGGCGATCGCCATGTCCTCGGCGCGGAGCGTGGGGTTGGCGGCGAGGAAGGCGCGCTCGATCTCGTCGGGCGCCAGGGTTAGCATTTCATGCGGCGCCTTCAGCGCCGCGGGGACGACGATCTGATCGCGCAACGCCTTCGCCGCGGCGAAATAAGCGGCCGGGTCGAGGCCGGTGCAGGCGCCGTGGCGGCGGTACTCGTAGCGGGCGAGGCCTTCGTCGGGATAGACGCCGTCGGTCAGCCGCAGCGCCTCGGCGGAAATCGCCGCGCCGGCGGCGCAGTCCTCTGGGTTGCGGCTGAAAGAGCGGTTCGGCCACAGGCCGTGCACGACGAAGCCGTTTCCCGCGCCGGTCGCGCATTGCCGCGGCGACTTGTCGGCGCCGCCGGCGTCGCAGAACCCCGGCGACCAGGACAAGGCGAGCACGTAATAGTCGAAATCGCCCGGCGCGTCGCGGCCCTGCTCGGCCGCAGAGGACGGCGGCGCAGGCGCGAGCGCGCTGAGAAGGATCGCGGCGGCGAGAAGGCGGAGACGCATGAGCGGGCTCCCGCGCGGGGACAAGCGCGCTGTTAGTAGCGCGCCCGCAGGACGTCGTAGACGAGCTT
Source organism: uncultured Bradyrhizobium sp. (assembly GCA_964552445.1). Taxonomy (GTDB): domain Bacteria; phylum Pseudomonadota; class Alphaproteobacteria; order Rhizobiales; family Beijerinckiaceae; genus Roseiarcus. The sequence continues at coordinate 618 of CAZKHF010000214.1, forward strand.
GCGCTGGACGAACGGGCGCAGCGCGCTGCAGCCCGGAGCGTAAGCGAGATTGCGGTCGAAGCTGACGACGCACCATTCCACGCCGTAGCCCCAGCCGATCGGGCCGAGGGCCTCGGCGATCTGGTAGACGACGACGCGCTCGCCGACGCCGGCGATCTCGGCGCGCGCCGCGCAATAGCGGCGGGGGATGTAGCCGAGGCCGTTGGCGCGCAGACCGAGCTCCCGGATGCGGTCAAAACCGCTGACCTGCGCCGACGAGTTCCAGAACCAGTATTCCTTCCAGCCAAAGCCGCCGGTGATCTGCCCCAGCACGCCGGCGTCATCGCACTCCGGCACGGAGCCGGAATAGGCGGAATAGCGCTGCTCGGCGGGCACGACGATTCCGGCGGCCTGGGCCCCGGCGGCGAAAGCGAAGCCGAGCAAGGCCGCGACACAGACGAGCAGGCGTTTCATGGCCGAATTCCTCGCAAGCGCGCGATAACGCGTTGGCAGCATGGGACCCGCGCCCAAAGGGGTCAAGGGCCGCCGCGACAAATCCCCGCGGCGTCGCGCCGCGGCCACGCGTCGCGCGCGCGGTCGCTTCAGTTCAGTCGATCCTTCAGCGCGGCGATCTCGCGCGCGGTGAGTTCGGCCCCGAGCGCGCCCTGCGTCTCTCGGCGCAGCAGCAGCTCGGCGGCCTTGGCGGCGTGGTCGGCCGCGGCGGCGCGCACGTCGGCGACGGCTTGCGATTCGGCCAGCACGATCTTCGCCTCGGCCTGCTTGGTGCGGCGGGCGACCAGCTCTTGCATGTGTTCGGCGGTCTGCTCGGCCATCTTTTCTGCCTGGGCGCGCGCTTCGGCGAGCAGCTGCTGGGCGGCCGCCTCGGCCTCCTTCGCCTTCTCCTCGAAGCTGTCGAGCAGCGCCGTCGCCTCGGCGCGCAGCTTGGCGGCCTGGGCGAGCTCGTCGGCGATCGCCTGGCCGCGGGCGTCGAGCGCGTTCAATATGTAGCGGTGCGCGCCGACATAGCCGAGCAGGCAGACGAAGACGATGAAGCCGATGAGGACGTAGAATTCGGCGCCGAAATCCATCGCGAGGCTCCCGCTATTCCGTCTTCGCCGACTTGACGGCGGCCGCGACGTCCTCCGCCTTGAGCGGGCGGCCGATCAGCCGTTCGACGATCGCCGCCGTCGCCTCGCGGGCGATGGCGTCGACGTTGGTCATCGCCTGCTCGCGCGTCGCGGCGATGCGCGCCTCCGCCGCGGCGAGCTTCGTCGCCAGCTCGGCCTCCAGCGTCTTGCGCTTGGCCTCCGCCTCGGCCGCCAGCGCGTCGCGCGCCTCCATGGCGTGACGCAGCGCTTTCCTGCGTCCCTCGGCGAGCGACTTCTCGTGCGCGGCGGCGGCCGCCGCCGCCTTCTGCTGCATCCCCGTGGCGTCGTCGAGGTCCCTGGCGATGCGCGCCTTGCGCTCCTCGATGGCCGCGCCGACCTTCGGCAGCGCCTTCTTCGCCATGAACCAGTAGAGCGCGCCGAAGGCGATCGCCAACCACAGCAGCTGCGAAGGAAAAGTCGCGCTGTCGAACGGCGGGAAATTCGCTTGCCCGCCGGCTTCGTGGCCGACTTCGGTTTGCGTCGCCTGCGGCGCCGGGGCGTCAGGGGTTTGGGCCATCGCTTGTCGATCGTTCCAACAGCGAGGAGACGCCGCGGCGTCTCCTCGCGAGAAGGCGGGGTTCGCGCGAAGATCAGACGGCGAACAGAAGCAGGAACGCGATCAGGAGCGCGAAGATGCCGAGCGCCTCAGTGACCGCGAAGCCGAAGATCAGGCGGCCGAACTGGCCTTCCACCGCGCTGGGGTTGCGCAGCGCGCCGTTGAGGAACTGGCCGAACAGCGTGCCGACGCCGATGCCTGCGGCGCCGGTGCCGATCGCGGCGAGGCCCGCGCCGATGTACTTCGCGGCGTGGGCGAGTTGGGTGGGATCCATGGCTTAGCTCCTGAGTGGGTGTGGCTTCCGATGGGAATTGAGACGCCGCCTAATGGCCTGGGTGCAACGCGTCGGCGAGATACATGCAGGTGAGCATGGCGAAGACGTAGGCCTGCAACACCGCGACCAACAGCTCGAGCGCGTACATGGCGATCACCATGGCGAAGGGCAGGATCGCGAAGACTTTGACCGCCAAGCCGGCGCCGAGCAGCATGATGACGAAGGCGCCGAACACGTAGAGGGTGATGTGCCCGGCGAGCATGTTGGCGAACAGGCGGACCGAATGGCTGAGCGGCCGGGTGAAGAAAGAGATCACCTCGATCACCACCACCAGCGGCAGGATGTACCAGGGCACCCCGGGCGGCACGAACAACCTGAAAAAATGGAGCCCATGCTCCCACAGGCCGACGACGATCACGGTGAAGAAGACGAGCAGCGCGAACGCCGCGGTGATGACGATCTGGGCGGTGGGCGTGAAGGAATAGGGGATCAGCCCGATCACGTTGCAGACCAGGATGAACATGAAGAGGCTGAACACCAGCGGGAAGAAGCGCATGCCCTCCTCGCCGGCGGCCGAGCGCACCATGCCGGCGACGAATTCGTAGGCCATCTCCGCGAGCGCTTGCAGACGGCCGGGCACGCCGTCGCCGCCGCGCGCCGCCACCGTCATCAGCGCGCAGACGACGCCGACCGCGATCAGCATGTAGAGCCCGGAATTGGTCAGGGAGAAATCGTGGCCGGCGATGTGGATCGGCACGATCGGCGTGAGGGAGAATTGCTCGATCGGATTGATCGCCGCTCCGGCTTCGCTCGCCACGTGTCAACCTCTTTAATCCGCGACCCGCACGAGGGGTCCTCTCGGCCCCATGGGGACCGAGCGCCGCCCGTCTTTATCCGGCGCCCGGCCGCCGCACAAGCGCGATTTGTGGTCAGGAGCTCGGACGCTTGGGGTTGGTCGCGCGGATCAGCTCAAGGACGCCCGACACCACCCCGAGCAGGAAGAAAATGATGAAAAACAATGGGCTCGTGTTGAACAAGCGATCGAGCCCCCAGCCGATCGCGGCGCCGACCGCGATCGCGGCGGCGAACTGGCCGGCCAATGCATAGGCCCGCGTCATCGGCGCGGGCGGCGGCGCGCGCTCGGCCTCGACGCTTTCCTCATGCTCGCGCCGCTCTGCAAGCGCGCCGGCGAGCTTGTCGAGCCGCGCCCGCAGCGACGCCTCTTCTTTCTCTTCCGCTTCGTCCTTCTCGCCCATGCGCTCGCCCCGTCAAACGGCCTCGGCGCTGGAGCGATTTGCTTTCAAGTCGACGCGGCGGCGCGTCGTCCCTTCTCCCCGCGAAGCGGGGAGAAGGCGAGGATGAGGGGCCTGGCGAGCGGCGACGATCGGCATGAACGCGCCACGCCCCTCACCCCCACCCTCTCCCCGCCAAAGCGGGGAGAGGGGGCGCCCGCGTCGACCCACAAGCAGAACGCTCTAAACCAGCCCTCGACGAATACGGCCGCGAAGTCAATTGCGGCGTGAGGCCAGCGGTCCAGACTCGCCGGAAGGAGTCGGCGTCGACACAGCGCGCCGTCCGCGAATTTGCCCGCGCCGCTTGACCCCCGTCGGCGGCTCGGGCAAGGCAGGCGCCGATTTTCATTCCAACGCTCAGGTCCATGACCGACTCCGTCTCTGCCTCCCGCGTCCGCGCCGCCTTGCCGCGCGGCCTGATCGACCGCGCCGCCGCCGAGATCGCCGCCGCCGAGGCGATGACGGCGAAGATCCGCGCCGTCTACGAGCGCTACGGCTTCGAGGCGGTGGAGACGCCGTTCATCGAGTTCACCGAGGCGCTGGGCAAGTTCCTGCCCGACCTCGACCGCCCCAACGAGGGGGTGTTCTCGTTCCAGGACGACGACGAGCAATGGCTGAGCCTGCGCTACGACCTGACTGCGCCGCTCGCCCGCTACGTCGCCGAGAACTACGAGCGGCTGTCGAAACCCTACCGCAGCTATCGCGCCGGCTGGGTGTTCCGCAACGAGAAGCCGGGGCCGGGGCGCTTCCGCCAGTTCATGCAGATCGACGCCGACACCGTCGGCGCGAAATCGCCCGCGGCCGACGCGGAGATCTGCATGATGGCGGCCGACTGCCTGGAAGCGCTGGGGATCAAGCGCGGCGACTACGTGATCAAGGTCAACAACCGCAAGGTGCTCGACGGCGTGATGGAGGCGATCGACCTTGGCGGGCCGGAGAACGCGGGCCGGCGGCTGACTGTGCTGCGCGCGCTCGACAAGTTTGACAAATTCGGCCTTGAGGGCGTGCGGCTGCTGCTTGGCGCTGGCCGGCGGGATGAATCGGGCGATTTCACGAAGGGCGCGGCGCTCGACGACGATCAGCAACATGAGATCATGACTTGGCTTGGGGCAAGCGCCCAGCTCGTCGATATTCGCTCCTTGTCGGACGTGAAAAAAGCGGACGCCGCAGTCGATCAGTACGCGCCGCACAACGCACTTTCCAATGACGAGACGCTTAAGATTTTCGCTGGCCACTTTGGGTACAATAGAAGAGTGGCAGAAGGAATCGAAGAACTCCAGAGCGTCTCGGATCTCTGCGCGGCAGCTGGTTACTATACGAAACGCGTTCGCATCGACCCCTCGGTCGTCCGCGGCCTCGAGTACTACACCGGCCCGGTGTTCGAGGCCGAGCTCACTTTCGAGGTCAAAGGCGACGACGGCCAGCCGATCCGCTTCGGCTCGGTCGGCGGCGGCGGGCGCTACGACGGGCTGGTGGC
>CAZKHF010000215.1:0-5295 GCA_964552445.1 uncultured Bradyrhizobium sp.
CGTCGCGCGAGGAAGGAAAGCTCGAACGCGTTGTGCGTCAGCACCGCTGCGGCGGGCAGGGCGCGTTCGCGCAGGAAATCCGCGACGGCCGCGTCGACGTAGACGCCGCGCCCCTCGTCGCCGATCACCGGGTCACAGCCATAGGTCGCGGCGGGATTGGCCGCGCGTAGCGCGTCATAAGCGCGCAACGCCGCCGCGCCGATCTCGGCCTTGCCGAAGTAGCCCGAAAGCAGACCGTCGCAGCGGTCAAGGACGCCGATCGCCTGCAACCCGGCGACGCATTCGTCGATCAGCGCCGCGTCGAAAGCGCGGCCGCGCCAGCCAGGATAGCCGGCGTGGCTGGAGAACTGCACGGTGTGAATCGGCCACACCTCGCAGCCGAGCCGCTGCAACGGAAAGACCACGGCGGAATTGCCGACATGGCCGTAGACGACGTGGGAGTGGATGGAGATGAGCGCCCGCGGCATCGGGCAAGAGGACGCCTTTTCGGCGCGCGCGTCAAAGCCCCGGCTCAGCGCGGCGCCGCGCAGGTCGCCGGCGGCGCGGCGGCGACGGTCGTCGTCCCGCCGAGGTTGATGAGCCGGTCGAAACGCTCGCCGCGGTCGGCGTCGCGCACGACGATGCGCGGCAGCGCGAACGGGTTGTCGCCGGCGCGCGCCTGGCGGCCCGCCACCGCGAAGGCGGCGCAATAGCCGGCGGCGCTTGCGGCGCGCTCGAGGTCGGCGTCGACCTCGCCGTAGGGCCAGGCGAGATAGGAGACCGGCCGCTTCAGCTTTTCCTCCAAGAGCGCCTTCGAGCCGCTGAGCTCGATGTTGACGAAGGCCTGGTAGACGGCAGGGCGCTGGCGCGCGCGCATCCGCAACAAGTGCGGATGGCTTAAAGTGTGCGACTGCACGTCGACCAGCCCCGACTTCGTCATCTCGTCGATCTCTTCCCAGCTCAGCGCGTCCTTCTCGGCGGACACGGCGCGGCCGACGACGAACAGCGTCACCGGAACGCCGTGGCGCAGGATGATCGGATACATGTCGGTGTATTGCGAGCGGTAGCCGTCGTCGACGGCGATGGCGACGGTGCGCGGCGCAATCTCGCCGCCACCGTTCAGCGCCGCGACCACCGCGCTGAGCGGCGCGACTTTGTAGCCGTGGTCGGCGAGCCAGTTGAGCTGGTCCTCGAACGCTTCGGTCGTCACCGTCGTCGCCTTGGGGGCGTGGTTGGGATCGAAGCGATGGTAGAGCAGGATGGCGGCGCGGACTTCGTCGGCGACGGCGGGCGCCGTCTCCGCCCAGGCGAGCGCCGCCGCGACGAGGAGGAGAAGGGCGATCGCCGCCCGGCTGAAACGCGTCGTCATCATCGCTCCTCAGTCCGCGGCGGGGGCGCGCCGCCGCTCGAAGCGCCATTCGGGGCGCAGGGATCGGATCATCATCAATTCCGCCAAATTCCGGCGCGTGAGCAGGCCGACCAGGACGCCGTCGCCGTCGACGACGTAGAGGCCGGAAAGGTCCCGCCGGGCGAAGCGGTTGACCGCCTCTCCGAGCGGCGCCGAGGCGCGGATCGTCTCGGCCGGAGCGCGCCATGTTGGCCACGCCGCCGATCGGCGGCGGCGCCGTCTCGGTGGCGACGACGCCTTAGCGGCGCGCCATCAGCGCGTGGCCGAATTCGTGGAGGACGACGCAGGCGAACAACAGCGCGATGAAGCAGCAGCGCGAAGGTGATGTGGATCTTCACCGCCGCGCCGCTGAAGCGGCCAATCGTCAGCGACCAATGCATCGCGCGCTTCTCGAAAGGGACCCGGCGCTTGCGGCGACTCGGTTGACGACGGCGTCGGCCTTTTCTAACGCATGATTCGCGGAAATGTCACCGCGCCGTTAGCCGCGCGCGTCCGCCCCGTCGGGAAAGCGCGCGAGAATGGCGGCGACCTCCTCGTCCTCGATCTGGCGGAAATCGTCGTAGTAGAAGCCGACCGCGCCGAAATTTGGCGGCGCCGCCAGGCAGACGATCGCGTCGGCCTCGGCGCTGAGCGCCTCGATCGTGTCCGGCGCGGCGATTGGAACGGCGAGGATGAGCGCGCTCGGGGCGCGCGCGCGGATGGCGCGGAGCGCGGCGCGCGCGGTCGCCCCGGTGGCGACGCCGTCGTCGACGACGATCGCGGCGCGGCCGGCGACTTCGGCGCGCCGGCGGCCGCCGAGGAGGCGGCGGCGGCGGCGCGCGATCTCATCAAGCTCTCGCGCGCAGGCCGCCGCGAACTGTCGCTCGGAGACGCCGAGCGCCTCGACGACGTCTTCGTTGCGGGCGACGATCGGCGGCTCGCCGTCGACCACCGCTCCCATCGCCAGCTCCGGCTCTCCGGGCGCGCCGATCTTGCGCGCCAGCACGAGGTCTAGCGGCGCGTCGAGCGCCACGGCGATCTCGGCGGCGACCGGCGCGCCGCCGCGCGGCAGCGCCAGGACGACTGGCCGGCGATCCTTGTAGGCTGCCAAGGCCTGAGCCAGCCGGCGGCCGGCCTCGGCGCGGTCGCGGAAGAGCATCGCGCGCCTCCTTCGCGCCGTCGCCGGCGCGGTTCGTCACCCTCCGGTCACCGCCCAGGCAGGCGGATGGTCGCGGTGGCGAGGCAGGCTATTCCCTCGCCGCGGCCGGGGAAGCCGAGGCGTTCGGTGGTTGTCGCCTTGACCGCGACGCGCTCGACCGCGACGCCGGCGATCTCGGCGATGCGGGCGCGCATCGCCTCGCGGTGGGGCGCGATCTTCGGCGCCTCGCAGATCAGCGTGGCGTCGAGATGAGCGATGAACCCGCCGCGCGCGCGCACCCTCTGGGCGGCGTCGGCGAGGAAGATCGACGAGGCGGCGCCGCGCCACTGCGGGTCGGAAGGCGGGAAATGCGCGCCGATGTCGCCCTCGCTAAGCGCGCCGTAGAGCGCGTCGGCGATCGCATGCAGCGCCGCGTCGGCGTCGGAATGGCCGGCCAGCGCGCGCGTGTGTGGGATCTCGACGCCGCCGAGCCACAGGCGGTCGCCCGGCGCGAAGGCGTGGACGTCGAAGCCCTGGCCGACGCGCACGTCTGGGGCGGCGGCCATCAGCCGCGCCTCCGCCGCGCGCAGGTCGTCGAGGGTCGTCACTTTGCGGTTCTCCGAGTCGCCGTCGAAGACGTAGGCCGGGCTGCCCGCCCAGGCCGCGACGGCGACGTCGTCGGTCAAGTGGGCGACGCCCTCGCGCGCGGCGCGCCGGTGGGCGGCGAGGATGAGGTCGAAACGGAAAGCCTGCGGGGTTTGCACCGCCCGCAGCGCCGAGCGGTCGGGCGAGTCGACGACCCGGCCAGCCGGATCGACCTGCTTGATCGAATCGCTGAGCGGAGTGGCCGGCGCCGCCGCGCCGCAGCGCTCGGCGGCCTCGACCGCGCGCGCGATCAGCGTTCGGCTCGGGAAGACGCGCGCGCCGTCGTGGATGAGCACCAAGTCGGGAGGCGAAGCGCTTTGCGCCTCCAGCCCGGCGAGCACGCTCTGCTGGCGGCTGGCGCCGCCGAGAGCGGGCGGACCGTAGGCCGCCGCCGCGCCGGGCGTCAGATAGCCGAGCGTCGCCTTATAGGGCTCGCGGTCGTCGGGGTGGATGACCACCGTCGCGGCGCAATACTCGTAGGCGCTGGCGAGCGCTTCGAGCGCATGGGCGAGCAGCGGCTTGCCGGCGCAGGCGAGATATTGCTTGGGAACCGGCGCGCCGAGCCGCGCGCCGCGTCCGGCCGCGACGACGATGAGGGAAACGCGAGGCGGCAAAACGCGCGATGCTCCAGCCAATTCGTGCGGACCGCGGCGCTCTTCTTGGCCCGGCCGCGCCGAGAAATAGAACAACCGGCCGCGTCCGCCAAGTTTTTGACGCAAAAGTCCCCTGCGGCGCGCTTGCGCGCCCCTCGCGCCCCTCGCGCCGCCGCCGCGCCGCGCCTAAATCGCCTTGGTCGCACCCACCCGGGAGGCCTCGATGTCCCTCAGTCCGAGAATGGCCGTCTTCACCCTGGCGGCGACGCTCGCCTATCTCGCGCTGGCCGCGGCGGGCGAGGGCGGCCTCGCCGCATTCCTCGCCCACGGCGCGTTGATTGCGCTCGCGCTGGTCACGCTGGCGCTCGGCGCGGCGGCGCAGTTCACTAAGGGAAACCTCAGCGCCGGCGTGCGCGAGGACCGCGCCAACCGCTGGGTGATCGTTGTCTTCGCGGCGATCGGACTCGCGCTCGGTTACCTCCCGGCGCTGTGCGACCGTGCGGGCTTCCTGGTCGTCGACGGCGAAGCGTTGCGCTGGACCGGCGTCGCGCTGTACGCCGCGGGCGGCGCATTGCGCCTCGCGCCGGTGTTCGCGCTCGGCGGGCGGTTCAGCGGCTTGGTGGCGATCCAGGCCGGCCATCGGCTCGTCACCGACGGCCTCTATCGCTTCGTGCGCAACCCGAGCTACCTCGGCCTGCTGATCAGCTCGCTCGGCTGGGCGCTGGCGTTCCGCTCGCTCGTCGGGGTCGCGCTGACGGCGCTGCTCGCGCCGCCGTTGATCGCGCGCATCCGCGCCGAGGAGGCGCTGCTCGCCGCGACGTTCGGCGACGAATACGCGGCCTATCGCGCGCGCAGCTGGCGGCTCGTGCCCGGCCTCTACTGAAAGGCGCGTTCGCCGGTGGCGCCGCCGTTCAGCGCCGCAGCCTCGCCAAGAACATCGACGAATCTGCATAATCTATTGATTTCGCTGGAGCCGTCCATGCGGCTATCGCGCCGCGCGGCCTTGCGCTATAGCCGCGACATGCGGAGCCGAAGTTCTTCCTCCCGAGATTCCGCCGGCGGCGCGGCTGAGCCCAAGCGCGCGTCGGGCGCGGTCGCGACCTACGTCGTCGGCGAGGACGAAGCCGGGATGCGGCTCGACCGCTGGTTCCGCCGCCGCTTCCCCGCCGTGCCGCAGGCGCATCTCAACAAGATCGTGCGCAAGGGCGAGCTGCGCGTCGCCGGCAAGCGCGCCGAGATCTCCACCCGCCTGGAGGCGGGCCAGAGCGTGCGGGTGCCGCCGCTCGACCTCGCCGCGCCGGCGGCGGAAAGACCCGCGGCCGACCCGCGCGACGCCGAGGCGATTCGCGCGATGATCCTTTACGAGGACAAGGACCTGATGGTCCTCAACAAGCCCTACGGCTTGGCGGTGCAGGGCGGCTCGGGCACGAAGCGACACATCGACGGCATGCTCGAATCGTTGCGCGACGCGAAAGGCGAACGGCCGGTGCTCGCCCACCGGCTCGATCGCGACACCGCGGGCGTGCTGCTGATCGCCAAGTCGCGCAAGATCG
>CAZKHF010000216.1:0-5256 GCA_964552445.1 uncultured Bradyrhizobium sp.
ACGAAGGCGACATGGCCCCCCACCTCTGCCCCGCCTGCCAGCACCCGCAAGCCTATTTCGAGCCGGTCGGCGAGAACTACTGAGGCCCGCCGCCGTCACGACGCCAGCAGGACTCCGGCCGCCGCCACCGCGGCCGCCGCGCCCTTGCGCAGCAGATTGCCGCGCGACAGGTCTTCCCGCGCCACGGCCGGCGCGAACCGGCTGAGCAGGGCGCCGAAGCCGAACACGAACAGCGTCGTCGTCGACGAGATCGCCGACACCACCGCGATCGGCGCCAGCAGCGAAGCGAAGCGGACGCCGAGGCCGCCGCCGAGGTTGATCAGCTCGTTGGCGCCGTTGACCGATAACAGCGCCGCGGTGTTGGTGCGCAGCAGCGCCGCGAACTGGCGCCGATAAGCGGGAATAGCGACGATGCCGGCGCCGAACGCCGCTTCGCCGACGAAGGTCCAGAAGATCGTGCTCCAGTAGTCGCTGCGCACCGCGAAATACTTGAACAGGACGCCGGAGAGCGCCACCACGAAGGTCGCCCCCAGCATCAGGGCGAGCGTTCGGCCGCGGATCGACCGCCTGCCGCTGCGGGGACCGATCGTCAGCGAGACGACCGCGGCGACGATCAGCGCCATCCCGGCGATCCGTCGCCAGCCGGGGATCTCGCCGAGCAGCAGATAGGCGAGTAGCAGCGTGAAGATGGTCGACGCCTGGAACAACGGCGCGACGACCGAGGCCTCCGCGGACTGGATGGCCCGCAGATAGAACAGCATCGCGCCCATGTAGAGAGCGCCGGAGGCCGCCATCACCAGCGCGCTCGCCGCGTCCTGCGACAGCGCCTCCGGCGCGAACAGCGCGATGAACGGCATCACCGCAACGCCGATCAACGCCGTGAAGACCATCAACACCGCGGTGTCGGAATCGCGGAAATAGCGATCGACGAGAAACTTGTCGATATGAGTCGAAGCGGCCCAGCAGACCGGCCCGGAAAAGGCGAAGAGCAGCCACATGCGATTGAAAGGCTCAGGCGGGAGGGCAGGCGGAAATCACTCGGCGTCGCGGCGATCCTCCCCCGCGCGCCGCGCGGGGCAGGGGCACCACGCGCAGCGCGGTGGAAGGGGCGCGCGTGTGCCGCCTATTCCTCGGCCGGCTCATTCGCCGTCCCGCCGCGCGGCGCGCGAACCCAGGGTGACGAAGACGTGGTAGGCGGTAGCGTCCCAGGCGTTGTGGATGCCGACGAACAGCAGCGTCAGCGTCGCCGCCGCCACGGCAAACTCGGCGATCGTCATCCGTCCGAAGGCGAGCGGCGCGGCGGCCGCCAACAGGCCGTAGGCGATGATCGGCGCCGCAAGGTGAAACGCCCAATCTTCGAGCACCGGCCGGTACACTGTCTGACTGCCCATCCGCCAGCCGATCAGCGCCGTGTAAACAAAACCGCCGGCGCCGATCAGGCCCCAGCTCGCGGCCGGATAGACGAGCGCCGGCCAGGGAACGCGCATCAGCGCGCATAACAACAACGCCGCGCAGAAGTGGACGATGGTGGGGGTCGCGAACGCCGCCGCCGCCTTGGCGGAATTCATGCTCGGCGGCCGGCTGGCCATCAACGTCATGACCACGAACTGCAAGCCGATCAGCGCTCCGGCCGCCGCGCCGACGATGACGTAGAAGCTGTCCCATCCCGCGGCGAAGTCGGTCATGACGAACCCGTCCCTTGCAGCGCGCGCGGCGCGGCGCGCTCGCCGACCGTCGCCGGCGGGCCCGTTGTGGCGTCCCGACATCGAAAGTCAACCGCGCCCGCTCGGCGAAGGAGGGACGGCCGGCAAACCGGCCAAACAACGGGAGGCGCGGAGGCGCGCGCCCAACCCTTCTCCCGCGCGCGGGAGAAGAGCCTGCCCCCGGGCGAAGACCCGGGGGTGGCGCGAAGCGCCGGATGAGGGGTCGCGCCGCAAGGCGCTTTGACTACGCATCGCTTCGATCAAAGCGACGCCAGAACGCGCGCGTAACGCGGCCGCGGCGGTCGCAGCTCGGCAGGGAGCGCCGTCGACCTCACGGCAGCCTCGTCTTTCCGAAGTCTCGAACCTGTCAATGACTTGCGGCCGCCGGAGGCGGCGCGCGGCGCGCGCGCCATTGACAGGTTCGAGACTGCGGAAGGTCATGCCGCCGTGAGGTCGACGGCTTGGCGCGTGACGGGGAGAGGCGGGGCGGATGCGGCGGCGAAAGGATTGGCGCGGGCCGACCCTGAATACGCGGGCCTCGGTTTCCACCAAATGGCGACAGCGATTCGTGAGATGGGCACGCGCCACCTGACCTTCGGTCGACGAATTGCGGTTTGTAAACGAAGTGCCCATATGTTCTATAAGAGATCGAATCGAGGAGGCGGCTGTGGCGAAGGAGTTGGAGGCACTTATTGAGGCTGCGCGGAAGGCAAGCCCCTCGCCGCAGCAACAAGAGGAGCAGCGGCGCAGCTTCGCGTACGGGAACACAGCTTTTGAAAATGTGTTGATCACGCGCGAAATGATTGACGCACAAGCCGAGGCAATCGCTCGTGAGCGAGACCAGCAACGGTCCCGCTGAGCGTCGCGATAGTATCGCCCGCGAACCGGAACAAATTACCGATCCAGTGAAACGCGCGGAGGCGGAGGCCGCCAACGGCCTTCGTCAATTCGACGTGGGGAAGGCGACCGCGCAAGAAGCGATCGACCGTCAAGAACATAGCGACTATCGTTTCAGGCTCCGCCCCTCTCTTATCCTGACGCTTCACCGCGAGGCCCTGGCGGGCATCAGCATGTTTGCAGGCAATTATCGCCCGTCGAGCGTGAAGATCAGCGAGAGTAGACACGAGCCTCCGCCGGCCCATCTTGTCCCCGAGTTGATCGAGGACCTTTGCGAATATGTGAACGGCCATTGGCGTTCGGCGACGCCGCTGCACCTCGCCGCGTACATTATGTGGCGTCTCAATTGGGTCCACCCATTCGCGGACGGCAATGGGCGAACATCGCGGATTACTTCCTACGTCGTTCTGATGATTAAGTCGAGGTTCATTCTGCCGGGTACGCCGACGATTCCCGATCAAATCGTGTCCGATCGGCGAGGCTATTTTAGAGCACTCGACGAAGCGGATAGCGCGCTGCGCGACGGAAGACTCGACGTGTCCGCAATGGAAGAGCTTCTTGCCGGGATGCTAGCGCGCCAATTGGCGTCGTTCTATCAAAGCGCGGGTGGCAAGCTCCCAAACGGCGTCGATCTGGGCGCGCTGTAGGCCGCCCCATCTCAAACGTTCGCGGGCTCGGACGTTCATGCTCGACACACGGCGGCGGCCGAGGCCGCAGTTCGGCGGGGAGCGCCGTCGACCTCATGGAAGCCTCTTTTTTCCGAAGTTTTGCGGCTGTCAATGGCGCGCGTACCGCGCGCCGCCTCCGACGGCCAAAGGCCATTGACAGCCGCAAAACTTCGGAAGGTCATGCTTCCATGAGGTCGACAGCTTCGTGTGTGACGGAGGGAAGCGGGGCCGGTCGTCGCAGCGAAAAGTTTGGTGCTGACTGCGGGGCGCGAAATTGGAGAATTCGTTGCGGACCGCACTCCCGCGGTGAGACACGCTAATTGAGCGTCAGTGCGTCGGCCTGGGTCCCGAATAGTGTGACGTCACAAAAATATCATGGGCCTAGCCTGTGCGAGCGACTTGTGAAATCGTGTCGCTGGGAACGCCGGCGACCTCGAAGGCATTCATCTTCAAGAGTTGTTTACACCCCCAACCAGGAGTGGACGCCTCGAAGGAAACCAACATGACACCCGAGTTAGAAGAATTTCGGCAACGCGTTATCGCACACGCGAGGCAGGCCGTAAGCAAGGCGACCAAGGTTGAATCTGAGGCGAGCACGAACATGTCGCTTGTCCAACCTTTCCTGACCACGCTTGGATACGATGTGGCGAATCCTGACGAGGTGTCTCCGGAGCACCACGCTGATTTCTCGGAAAAATATCAAAATAAAGTAGATTACGCGATCTTACACCAGGGGGCACCAGTCATTGCTCTTGAATCGAAGCGTGTCGGCTCGCCATTAAAAGACGATCGTGGCCAACTGCGTAGTTATTTCAATGCCTGCCAGACTGTAAAACTCGGCATTCTTACTGACGGTCTGAAATTCGAGTTCTACGCCGATTCAGACAAACAAAATATGATGGATGAAGCGGCGTTTCTTCGGTTTGATTTCGCAGAAGTGGCAAAAGACGGTGCCATTGACGATAACACTCTCGGTGGCATTGCTGCTATCCGAAGCGGATTATTCAATCCAGAAGATGTTGGGGCGGAAGCTAAGCGAAAATTGTTATTCGAATCTATTGTTGAAACCGTAAAGAAATTCAAGTCCGATCCGTCGGATGATTTCATTCGATTTATTTTAGGAAGCTGCGATGTTGGAAGCAAGATCACCAAGGTGACTCACAAGATTGTTGAGGCCAATCGCGAAGTCGTTCGATCTGCGATGGAAGCCTTTGTTGCTCAAGAGGCGCTTGCGCGCTTTGGCTATGCACCGAAAGACGTGGTCCGCGCCCCGCAAGAGCGACAGGAGACAATACCATCCGTCGCTAATACGCCCGCGTCTGTTGCCGCACCAGTCGCAGAGGATGAAAGTCTATTGCCGTCTGATGGTGAGCTTGATGCGTTGAATTACGCGAGAAACAGGTTATTTTTTCTTGTCAGGAACGAGACTTTGTTTCAAGAGGTGCAGAAACTAAAATACAGGAAAGGTAAAACCTCTTTCCGTGTGTACTATGAAAAACCAACAGTTGGTTCGCTATTCGACTATAGAGAACAAAAAGACGGCAAGGCTATATTTCAGTTTCCTGCACTTGGCGGAACGGACATTGTGTATGCGGTTTCCCCGGATTTGGATGAGTGTCTGTTGAAAGCATTCACGAAACGCGTCAGTGAGGCGGGAGTCACTTTTGACACTCCTGCGCCGGCGCTCCGCGCCATAAAGGGTGGACAGTCGAGTGGCCCCGCGGCCTAGCCGCGGGGTATGCCGAGGTCAGAAGGCGCGCGGGTCACCATTCGCTAAGTACCCTTGCACACGCGCCCCCCGTCGCCAGCACGGCGGAAGAATCTCCCGCAACCCCCTGAAATCGCCCGCCTGCGCCGGAAAGTGGCGCCGCTCCCTCACCGCACCAGCACGTTCCTGAACTGCCACGGGTCGCCCTCGTCGATGTCCTCGGCGAACAGCCCCGGCCGCCCCGTCAGCGGGGTCCAGTCGGTGTAGGCGCCGATCACCG
>CAZKHF010000217.1:0-5251 GCA_964552445.1 uncultured Bradyrhizobium sp.
GCTTGAGATAGCCGCCGTAATAGCGGTTGATGTCGAGGTCGCGCTTGTAGACCGGGGTCACGAACGGCAACTGGTCCATGTCGGCGAGGACCTCGCGATCTTGGTTGTGAATGATCGCGCCTTCCGCGTTGCGGTAGGAGATCCCCTTGACGCTGGCGAAGTCCCGCCCTTCGGCGACCTCCTTGATGGTGAAGTCAAACTCGTTGCGGGCGACGAAATCGAGCGCGGTCGTCGCCTTGAGGCTCTTTTCCGGTTCGACCGCCACCTTCGCGCCGATGAAGCCGATCTTGCAGGTCGGGTTGATCGCCTTGATCTTCTCCGCCGTCTTGACGTCGGATTTGAACGACGGCGTCGAGGTGTGCATCACGATCAGCTCGTGGCTGCGGACGTCGGGCTCGATATCCTCGAACGCGAGCCCGTGCGGCGGCGCGTCGATCAGCTTCGAGCCTTCGACCAGCGCGGCGGGCTGAGCGAGCCAGGTGGGATACCAGAACGAGCGCACCTCGCGCTTCATCTGGTAGCGCGCGCCGGCGCCGCCGTCGTAGCCGTCGAACGACGGCGCCTGCAGGAACAAGCTTCGCATCATCGTCTTCTTGCTCACCTCAGCGCGCGCAAACGGCCGTCGGGCCGAAGGTCGAAGCGCTTGTCTCGCCAGCTCAGGGCGCCGCCGAAGAAGCCGGCGACGAATGTCGCGAACGACAGCAGATCGCGCAGCGGCAGCAGCCAGCTCGGCGGCGCGGCGAAGCCGAAACGGCGCCGGATCGCGCCAAAGAGCACAATTCGGCAGACGATGGCAAGCGCCGCCAGCCCGGCGCCGAGCGCCGGCGCGCCGGTCGCCGCCGCGATCAGCGCCGCGCCGAGCGGGTGGGTGAGGAAGGAGCCCGCGTATCCGAGCGGCGCCACGCTGCGAATGGTGCGCGCCCAGCGCAGCTCGTGGCGCCACAGCTCGCCAAAGCTGGTCTCGGCGCAACTGTGGGCGACGAGGACGTCCGCCACGGCGACGCTCAGTCCTCGCGCCCGCACCGCTTCGCCGATCGCGTAATCGTCGGCGAGGCGGTCGGCGACGGCTTCGAAGCCGCCGATCTCGGCCAGGCGCGCGCGCGTCAGCGCGATGGTCGAGCCGAAGCACGGCGTCGCCAGACCGGCGCCGAGGCCGAAGAGCGCGTTGGGCAGAAAATGCGCGTCGATCGCCAGCGCCGAAAGCTGCGACCAGAAACCCGTCGCCGCCGCGCCATAATAAAAGCAGGTGACGGCGCCGACGCCAGCGCCGGCGAGCGTCGCCGCCACCCGCTCAAGGTAGCGCGGCCCGACGGCGATGTCGCTGTCGGAAATCACCAAGCACTCGCGACGCGCCCGGCGGGCCATGTTGGCGAGATTGGCGACCTTGGGATTGGCGCCGAGCGGCGTTTCGTCGACGACCAGCGTGAGGTCGGCGTCGGCAAAGGCCGCTTGCGCGCGCTTGACGACGGCGATCGCCGAGTCGCGGGGATCGCGCACGCCGCAGACGATCTCGACCGGCGCCGGGTAATCCTGCGCGCAGAAGGTGGCGAGATCGTCGAACAGCCGCGGCTCGTCGCCGTGCAGCGGCTTGAGGACCGAGACCGCCGGCGGCGGCGCGGCCGCCGCTCGGCCGCCGCTCGGCAAGCGCGCGACGGCCGCCGCGACGATGAGATAGAGGCAGCCCGCCGCGGCGAGGCAAAGAAAGAAGGCGGCGATCACTCGGCCGGTCCGCTCTCCGCGACCGCCGCGCTCCCGCTTCCTCGCAGCGCCCTGCCCTCAATCGCCTGCCAGCCGATCAGGCCGGGCACGCCGAAGACGAGGTCGGGGACGCGCTTGATCAGCGACAGGGCGATCGCCGCCTCCGCGGGCACGCCGAAGATCGCGCAGATGGCGATCAAAGCGCCCTCCTGCGCGCCGAGCGCGCCGGGGATGAGGAAGGCGGCGCCTTTGGCCGCGTGCATCAGGCTCTCGATCACCAGCGCTTCGAGATAGCCGCAGGGATAGCCCATGAAGGCGAGCACCGCCCACACCTCCAGGACGCCGAACAGCCACACGCAGGAATGGACCAGCAGCGCGGCGGCGACGCCCCGGCCGTTGGCGTGGATGTCGGCGAGGCGGGCGTAGAGCGCGTCGATCGCGCCGAACGCCAGCCATTCGCGCCCGCCCGCCAGGCGCTGGAGCAGCCGCGTGATCCATCGCCGCGCGATCGGGCGCTGGACGAGGAAAAAGCCGGCGAGCGCCGGCGCGGCGGCGAAGAGGGCGACGGCGATCGCCCGGGGCGCCGGATCGGCTTCGCGCATCGCTGCAAGCGCCGCCAAGCCGAGGAGGCCGAACAGGAACTGGGTCGTCGCCTGGACAAGGACGTCGACGATGACGCTCGCCGCCGCCAGCGTCGCGGGCGCGCCGGTCAGGGCGAGGGCGCGGGCGCCGATCGCCTCCCCGCCGATCTGGGTGATCGGCAAAAGCGCGTTCGCGCCTTCGCGCAAGAAGCGGATGAGGACGCAGACCCGCGCCGGGGGTCGCGCCCGCGGCGGGAAGAGCAAGAACCAGCCGAACCCGGCCCCGATCAGCGCGACGCCGCGCAGAACGACGACGGCGACGACGCCCCACCCCGACGCCGCGACGGCGGCGGCGACGCTCCCCGCGCCGATCCACAGGATGAGGGCGACGGCGGTGACGACGCCGGCGAGCCAGGCGAGCTTAAACAAGACGCCCACGCCGCCGCCAAGGGCGGACGCGCCCGGCCGGCGGCGGGCGGCGGCTGGCGACGCGCGGCGCGGGGAGGAACGACTTGAGCTCGACGCCAATGCGAGGCCCCTTTCGCTGCGTTTCGATCGACGCCGCGCAGCGGTAGTTCGGCCCGGGCGGCGATGCAAGCTCGGAAAGCGGCGCCGGCGGCGATTATGGGTCGCGGCCCGACGGCGCGTTCAGTCGAGAGGGCGGCGGCGCCCGGTCGCGCGGCTCAGCGCCGCCGCCCTCTCCTGTCGGGGAATCGGGGGCTCGCGGCGTCCGCCACGAGCGCGCCTCAGATCAGCTTGAGGCCGTTCAACAGCACAATGGCGATCGACAGCGGCGCGATGAAGCGGATGAGAAAGAACACCGCCTTGATCAGGCCGCGATTGTTGAGCTCGCCGTGGTTGGAAAGGCTGCGCGCCGTCTTGTCGAATCCGTAAACCCAGCCGACGAACAGGCAGATCAGGATGCCGCCGAGCGGCAGCAGGACGTTCGAGCTCGCGAAGTCGAACAGGTCGAACGGATTGAGCCCGAAGATCGCCACATGCGCCATCAGACTTTGCGACAGCGAAGCCGGGACGCCGAGAAGGGCGATCGCCGCAATCGTGGTCAGCGCCGCCTGCTTGCGGCCCAGTCCGTAGCGCTCCGACAGGACCGCCACCGGCACCTCGATCAACGACAGGATGGCCCCGACGCTGGCGATGGCGGTGATGAGGAAGAAGATGGTCATGAAGACGGTTCCGCCGGGCATCGAGGCGAAAACCGCGGGAATGGTCATGAACACCAGCGACGGCCCGGCGGCCGGCTCGAAGCCGAAGGTGAACACCGCGGGAAAAATGGCGACGCCCGCCAGGAGCGACACCGATAGGTCGGCCAGCATGACCCGGGTCGCGGTCCAGGGAATGTTCTGGTCGTCGCGGAAATAGCTGCCGTAGGTCAGCATCGTCCCCATGCCGAGCGACAGCTTGAAGAAGGCGAGGCCCAGGGCGGTCAGCGCCACCGCCGGGGTGATCTTGGCGAAGTCGGGCTGAAACAGGAAACCGAGGCCCCGGCCCGCTCCGTCGAGCGTCAGGCTGCGCACGCAGAGCGCCACCAGCAGAATGAACAGCAGAGGCACCAGCCGCAGCGTCACCGCCTCGATCCCTTTCGACACGCCGCACATAATCACGCCGCCGGTCACCGCCAGCACCACCCACTGCCAAGCGAGAACAGTGAGCGGGGACGAGACGAGCTTGGCGAAGGCGGCGCCGGCGACCTTTGGGTCGACGGTCGACACTTCGCCCGAAACGGCCTTGAAGACATAGGCGTAGACCCAGCCGGCGACCTCGGAATAGAACGCCATAATCAGGAGAGCGGCGGCGCATCCCATCCAGCCGATCGCCTTCCATTCCCACTGCCCGCGCGGCGCCAGGATCTCGAAGCTGGTCACCGCGTCGGCGCGAGCGGTCCGGCCCAGCATCGTCTCGGCGATCATCACCGGCAGGCCGACCAGCATGGTGGCGGCGAGATAGACCAGCAGGAAGCCGGCGCCGCCGTTGGTCCCGGTCAGCGAGGGGAACTTCCAGATGTTGCCCAGCCCGACAGCCGAGCCGAGGGTCGCCACCAGCACGCCCAAATTGGTGGTGAATCCGTCACGATCGATTTTCGTCATGTTTCCTCTAAGCATAGAATTGTCGGGCGTCTGCTTGCGATTGCGCAGGGAAGCCGCGATCTGAGCGCCCTGTCCAGGGGCTTGGCGAGAAGAGCGGGTCGAGCCGCCGCCGACAGGCGAACGACCCGGATCACGCCGCGGCGCGAAGGCGCGGCGATCGGCGGCTGACCGGGCGAGCCTGAGAAGGCCGCCGGCGCCGCTCAAATGGGGACGCGGCTGGCCGATCGGCGACGGGCGATGCGGCCGACGGTAAAGAAAGCTTGAGACACGACGCCAACGCAAGGCCCTCTTCGCTGCGGTTCGACGGACGGCGGGCAGCGGTAGGTCGATCGGGGCGACGAAGCAAGCCCGGAAGGCGCCGCCGGCCACGATTTGCGGCCCAGCGCGCCGCAAAAAGCGCGGCGAGCGCCACGGCCGCCGCGATCGGCGCCCGATCGCCGTCGGCGACCCGTCGAGAGCGAGGCTTCGTCGCCGATCGGCGACCACCCAAAGGGCGAGCGCGAAACAGCGCCGGCCCTGGGCGACTTTGCAAACCGAAGTCGCGCAAGGTTTCCGATATCTATCAATCAGTTGGACAAAAATCGATTGCAACCCGTGAAAATCCCGCGATCATCGCCATCGGTTCAAGGTCGCCCATCGATTGCCGACGCCGGCGCCCCTTCGCTGACGCAGCGAGCCGTCATCAAAGCCATCGCCGACGGTAAGCGCGCCGACGTTCGCGACGGGCGCGCGCGGACTGGCGCTGCGCGCGCAGGCCGGACATGCGGGAATGGACGATCCGCCGCACTTGGCCGCGCTTGGCGACGAATGGAGTCAGACCATGCAGGCCACCACCCGCTCCTGGGTCAGCTCTGGTCCCGCCTCCAG
>CAZKHF010000218.1:0-5248 GCA_964552445.1 uncultured Bradyrhizobium sp.
GCTTCATCGCCGAAGGGGCGCGCGTCGGCTACCTGCCGCAGGAGCCGCAGCTCGACCCGGCGCTCACGGTGCGCGGCAACGCGATGCTCGGCGTGCGGGAAAAGCAGGCGCTGCTCGACCGCTACAACGAGCTGGCGGTCAATTATTCCGACGAGGCCGCCGACGAGATGACGCGGCTGCAGGACGAGATCGAGGCGAAAGGCCTGTGGGACCTCGACAGCCAGGTCGAGCAGGCGATGGACGCGCTCGGCTGCCCCGCCGACGACGCCGACGTCGCCGCGCTGTCGGGCGGCGAGAAGCGCCGCGTCGCGCTGTGCCGGCTACTGCTCGAACAGCCCGAGCTCTTGCTGCTCGACGAGCCGACCAACCATCTCGACGCCGAGACGGTCAACTGGCTGGAGGGCCACCTCAGGCAGTACCCCGGCGCGATCCTCATCGTCACCCACGACCGCTACTTCCTCGACAACGTCACCGGCTGGATCCTCGAGCTCGACCGCGGCCGCGGCATTCCCTACGAGGGCAACTATTCCGCGTGGCTCGTCCAGAAGCGGAAGCGGCTCGAGCAGGAGGGCCGCGAGGAGGCGGCGCGCCAGCGCGCGCTCGCCGAGGAGAGCGAGTGGATCGCCGCCTCGCCCAAGGCCCGTCAGGCCAAGTCGAAGGCGCGCATCCAGGCCTATGACGAACTGGTCAGGAAGAGTAGCGAGAAGGCGCCGAGCGTCGCCCAGATCGTCATTCCCGTCGCCGAGCGGCTGGGCCAGAACGTCATCGAGTTCGACAATCTGTCGAAGGGCTTCGCCGACCGGCTGCTGATCGACAAGCTGTCGTTCAAGCTGCCGCCCGGCGGCATCGTCGGCGTCATCGGCCCCAACGGCGCCGGCAAGACCACGTTGTTTCGCATGATCACCGGCCAGGAGAAGCCCGATTCAGGAGAGATCCGCATCGGCGAGTCGGTGAAGCTCGGCTACGTCGACCAGTCGCGCGACGCGCTGAACGACAAGCTCACCGTATGGGAGGAGATCTCGGGCGGCGAGGACATCCTCTATCTCGGCAAGCGCGAGATCAACTCGCGCGCCTATTGCGGCGCCTTCAACTTCAAGGGGCCCGACCAACAGAAGAAGGTCGGCATGCTGTCGGGCGGCGAGCGCAACCGCGTGCACCTCGCCAAGATGCTCAAGGGCGGCGCCAACCTGCTGCTGCTCGACGAGCCGACCAACGACCTCGACGTCGACACCTTGCGCGCGTTGGAGGAGGCGCTGCTCGACTTCGCCGGCTGCGCGGTGATCATCAGCCACGACCGCTTCTTTTTGGACCGCATCGCCACCCACATGCTCGCCTTCGAGGGCGACAGCCATGTGGAATGGTTCGAGGGCAACTTCGCCGACTACGAGGAAGACAAGAAGCGGCGGCTGGGGATCGACAGCGTGATCCCGCACCGGCTGAAGTATAAGAAATTTTCGCGGTAGGGGCGGGCGCGCCCCTCGTGTGCCTTCTGACGGTCAGCGCTCCCTTGCCGCCCGCCTCCCCTCACTGCGCCCCGCGCAACCCCGCCGCCGCCGCGTCGTCGCGCACATGCACGACGGCGCGCGCGTCGGCGTAGAGGCGCCGCCAGCCGGGCTCGCGGTCGAGGGCGGCGACGACGCCGCCGTCGGGCGGGAAGATGGTCCAGGCGGCGTCGTAGCGCTTCAGCGTCGCCTCCACGGTGGCGGGGTCGCCGGCGTAAAGCTTCTCGTAGAGCCCGAGCATCTCGCCGCCGTACATGTCGGCGCGCCCGTCGATGAACGGCCGCACGCCCGACCAGATGAGATAGCCGCCGAAGCCGTAGCCGTTGAGCACGGGCTTGGCGCGCAAGTCGTCCGGAACCGCGTTCAGGGCCGCGATTGGCGCCGTGGGCCCATCGACGCGCGCAAGCGGCGCGGCGAAGCGCACTAGGCTGAGCGCCGCCGCCAGGGCCGCCGCGGTCGAAAGCGCCAGGCGCGCGATCCGCCGCCAATCCTCGTCGGTCGGCGCCTCGGCGCCGATCGCCGCGGCGATCGGCCGGGCGAGCAGCATCGGCGCGATCAGGCCGAGCAGCATCTCATGCCGGGCGTGCTGCAGCGACATGAACACCAGCCCGACGAGCGTCGCGGCGCGGATCGGCGGCGTGCGCATCGGCCGGGTCAGCGCGAAGCCGAGGAGCAGGAGCAGCGAGATCGCCATCGGCTGAAGATGGCCGAAGTCCTGGGGCCGCCACTCGCTGATGCGCGAGAGGTTGTCGACGCCCATCAGACGGAAGGGGAACAGCAGCGCTTCGACGCCGTAGGGGTTGACGAGGGCGGCGGCGAGCGAAGCGAGCGCGAACAGCGTCCAGTCACGCGCGGCGGCGACGCGCGCCGGCCACGGCGCGAGCGCGACCGCCTCGAGCGCGAAGGGGCCGATCAGCGCCAGCCCGAACAGGAAGCCGCCGTGCAGGTTCGACCACAGCGTCATCAACGGGACCAGCGCCAGCGAGGGCGCGCGGCCGCGGTCGCGGGCCGCCATCAGCGCGGCGCCCCAGGCGGCGACCAGCGGCAGCGCCAGCACGTGCGGACGCGCCAGCAGGCTCGCGGTGATCAGGCCGAGGCCGAGCGCGACGACGACGAACAGCGCCGTCCCGCTCAGATCGCGGGCGACCCTGAGGCCGACGATCAGCGCGGCGGCGCCGGCGGCGGCGCCGGTCAGAATCGCGACCGCGCTCCAGCCGCCGGCGCGGAAGGCGAGCGCCATGACGACTTCGGCGAGCCATTCGTGCGCCGTCCACGGCTGGCCGGCGAAGCTGAAGGAGAAGGGATCGGCGCGCGGAACGGTCCCGTGGGCGAGAATCCACTCGCCCGCCGCCAAGTGGGTGAAGGTGTCGCCGTCGCCGAACACGCGCAGCGAGAAGACCGCCAGCGCGAAGAGGAAGAGAGCGACGAGCGCGATCGCCAGGCCGGCGACGCGGGTCTCGGCGCTGCGCGCGTCCTTGGCGGGCGCGGCGATCGGCGGGGCGAGGGTCATGCCGACGAGCCTGCCAGAAGCGCCATAACGCAGCGTTAACGTTCGGCCGGGAGGCGCGGCGGAAAGTTTGAGATCGGAAGCGCGCGCCGCCAGACGCCCGAAGGGCGTAAGGTGGCGGAGACGGAGGGATTCGAACCCTCGATAGGGCTTTACAACCCTATAACGGTTTAGCAAACCGCCGCCTTCAGCCTCTCGGCCACATCTCCGCATCGGCGCCGCAGCGCGGCGCGTCCGCGGAGATATGCCCGACAGGCGGGGCCATTGCAAGGCCCGCGCGCAAGCGGACCGCGCAGCCGCCCCCGTCGGCTTCCATCGGCCGGGAGCTTCGCGCGCGCCCCTTCGTCGGCGGGAAGCCGCTGCGGTCCGGCGCTCGCGCAAGCACGCTCGCGTTCCGCGAGCGACCGGAATTCCGTCGACGTCCGACGGCGCTGGCGGAGGCGAATGGAAGTGAAGCGATGAGCGGAGGCCTGGCCGGCGGCCGCCCGTCTCGTCGGCGCGACGCGCGTCCGCATGAAGACAGCCGCCCGCGCCGCGGCGCCGTCAGGATCGTGGGGGCGGAAGGGAGCTTGACGCCAACGCGCTTGGCGAGCTCGCGTCGCCGAAGCGACATTCACAACTTCGCCGCGAAGCGACGAAAACCGGCCGCCGATCGGCCGCGCGACTTGGTTTGGCGCGGGCTGATCAGACCGGGCGAAAACGCCGCGCACCGGGTCTGATCAGCCGTTGCCTGCCGAAGGACTTCCCTCAGGTCGGAGCGACGGGGGTTTCGGTCGGGGCGGCCGGCGGGGGAACGACCTTCTTGCGCTTGGCGGGCGCGCGGCGGGCGGTCTTCTTGGCGGTCTTCTTCGGCGCCGCTTTTCTGGCGCTCTTCTTCACCGCGGCCTTCCGCGTCGCTTTCTTGGCGACGACCTTGCGCGCGCCTTTCTTGGCGGCGGATTTCCGCGCCGTCTTCTTGGCGGCGGATTTCCTGGCGGTCTTCTTCGCGGCGGCTTTCTTCGCCGGTTTCTTAGCTGCAGCTTTCGCCATTGTATGCGTCCCTCTAGATCACCTTCCTCGCGCACGATTGCCACGCAAGGAAACGCGCAGACGAAATTAGCGACGTTTTTGTTGAGAGCAAGCGACCGACGCGCGCGCGAAGCGTCGTCAATGCGCGGTCTATCGAATTATCGCGCGCGCTCGGGCCTCGCAGCGCGCTTTGACGGAAGGCGACGAGCATAAGCGCGCGTCGCGCTTAGCCGCGTCGCGCGCCGACGCCGCGCTCCTCCGCATGCAGCAAGGCGCGGAAGCTCGACACGCGGAGAGGGCATGTTTTCCTTGGGATTGCGAGAGTCGAAGTTCTGCGGCAGCGGCGCGTCGCGGTCGCTTCGCGATGGCTTCGCGCAGCTCGACCAACGGCGCCAAGCGCCGGCGCGGCGCGCCAAAACGAGACGCGTCGCGCGCGCGACGCGATCGATTTTTTGTTGGCGCCGCGCGAGAGATTTTTTGCGCCGCGCGCGTCGCGCGCGGCTGCGCTGCGACGCGTCTTGACGCGAATCGGTCGAATCGCGCGCGTCGCGCGCCGCGTCGGTCAGAGGCCGAGACGCGCCCGCAGCGCTTCGTTGACGGCTTGCGGATTGGCCTTGCCGGCGGTCGCCTTCATCACCTGGCCGACGAACCAGCCGAGCATGCCCGGCTTCGCCTTCGCCTGCTCGGCCTTCTCGGGATTGGCGGCGATCACCGCCTCGACCGCGCGCTCGATCGCGCCGGCGTCGGTGACCTGACGCAAGCCGCGCGCCTCGACCAACGCGCGCGGATCGGCGCCCTGGTCGGGACCGAGCAGCATCGCCAGCACGTCCTTGGCGATCTTGCCGGAGATGACGCCCTCGCCGATGAGATCGACGAGGCTCGCCAGCGCCGCGGCGCTCACGCCTGCTTCGGCGACCGGCAGGTTCTGCGCGTTGGCGGCGGCGGAGAGGTCGCCCATGATCCAGTTGGCGACCGCCTTGGCGTCGCGGTTGCCGGCGCCGTGCGTGACCGCCGCCTCGAAGAAGTCGGCGGTCTCCTTGTCGGCGACCAGCACCGTGGCGTCGTAGGCCGAAAGCCCGTAGTCGGCGATGAAACGCGCCTTCTTGGGGTCGGGCAGCTCCGGCAGATCGGCGGCGAGCGCGTCGATCCACGCCTGGTCGAGCTCGAGCGGCAGCAGGTCGGGGTCGGGGAAATAGCGGTAGTCGTGCGCCTCCTCCTTGGAGCGCATCGA
>CAZKHF010000219.1:0-5238 GCA_964552445.1 uncultured Bradyrhizobium sp.
GGTCGGTCGGGCTGGACGGCGCGATCTTTCCGCCCGGGCCCATCCCCGACGCGATCCGGCCGGAAGACTACGCCGTCTTCGCCGGCGTCCTGCCGGAGGACAAGTTCAAGCTCGTCAAGGCCTATCAAAACGGCGGGCATACCGTCGGCATGTGCGGCGACGGCGCCAACGACGCGCCGGCGCTGCGGCAAGCGCAGATCGGGATCGCCGTCTCCACGGCGACCGAGGTCGCCAAGGCGGCCGCCGGCATGGTGCTCACCGAGCCGGGCCTCGCCGGCATCGTCGCCTCGGTCAAGCAAGGTCGCGTTATTTATCAGCGAATCCTGACCTACACGGTCAACTCCCTCAACAAGAAGATCGTGCAGGTGCTCTTCATCGCGGCCGGGCTCGTCATGACCGGGCAAGCGATCCTGACGCCGCTGCTGATGGCGCTGATCATGATCATCGGCGACATTCTCGGGATGTCGCTGACGACGGACAACGTGCGGCCCTCGCCGCGGCCCAATGTTTGGCGAATCGGCAATTTGACGATCGCCGGCGCCGTCATGGGGCTGGGCGAACTGGCGTTTTGCGTTTCCGCCCTCGCCGTGGGGGCGCGCCTTGCGGGATTCGACATCGACAGGTTGAGGACGCTCGCCTTCGTCATCATCGTCTTCGGCAATCAAGCGACGACGTACAACAATCGCGAACGGCGACGAATCTGGTCCTCGCGTCCCAGCGCATGGCTCGCCGCGTCGTCGTGCGTCGACATTCTGATCGCTGCGACGCTCGCCGTGACGGGAACCGCCATGGCGCCCTTGTCGCTCATTGCGGTCGTCGCGACGTTTGTCGCCGCCGCCGCCTTCGCCATCGTAATCGACTTTGTGAAGGTTCCGGTTTTCCGCCGCCTGGCGATCGGTTAGCGCGCACGGGCGTCGGGCGCGCCGATCGTCGAACGGCGACCTCGCTTTAAGCGACAGCCCCCGGCCAACCGTAATGCTCATGCAGCCGCTTTGCATAAAGCGGACTGAAGGCGTCGAAGCGATCCCACGGCGGGCTCGACTCGATCTGTTCGCGCGACACGTCGATTTCGACGTGACGATCGAACCAGTCGATCGATTTCACCGCCAGCGGGGAAATCAGCACATGCTCGCCAAACCACCAATTCCGAGTGTCGACGACGAAATAGTGGATGCTCCAGTCGGCGTCGTCGATCATCAAATCCTCGATATGACCGATTGCGCCGTCGACGGCGTGAATGCGGTATCCCGTCACTTCTTCGACGCTGCGCACATGGGGGTCGGCCCCCTGCAAACGCGCGCGTTCGCCATGCGCGTCGCCGGCGCTCAGGCCTAGGCCGAAATAGGGCGGCGCCATGTAGGACCAAGCGATCGCGCCGGGCGTCTCGCCGAGATAGGAACCGCCCCAAAGCGGGTCCCACCCGTAGTAAGCGTAGAGCTGGTTCTCCATCTGCCGCGACACCGGCTGGTCCTCAGCCAATTCCGGGCTCTTTTCGACCTGAGCCTTCGTCAGCGTCACGAGAAATCGTCGTCGTTCGAAGTCGATCTGGGAAATCGCCGAAGGGTGGATCAGCGTCTTGCGCCCCGTCAGCCAGGTTCCGCAATCGACGACCAGCCAGCGCACTCTCCACGATGCGTCGTCGAACAGGAAATCGACGACGGTTCCGATCCTGCCGTCGCTCGCTTCGATCGCGTAGCCCTTCAGGGCTGAAATGACCTGCATCATGGTTGACGGCCTTGTCCGCGCCGAACCGGCGGCAGGGAAACTCCGGGCGCAGCAAGGCGCGCCCGGCGGCGATCAGGAATGGTAATAGTGATGATAGTGGCGCCAATGGTGGCGATAGTGGCGATGCGGGACGCCCATGTCCGTCGCGACCGTCGGGCCGACGACCGCGCCGGCGACTCCGCCAACGACTGCGCCCCCGGGGCCGGCGATCGAGCCGCCCGTCACCGCGCCGACGCCGGCGCCGCTAAGTCTCTCGCCGGTCGTGGAGCACGCCGCAAGGCCCAGCGCCGCCAAGGCGACCAAGGCCATATTCAAAGTGGATATCGACATCTCGCGATTCCTCGTTCTCGGTTCTCGGTTCTCGGCGGAATCGCCGATCGCCTGGATGCGCCCGGCCTAAAGGGCCTGGCGGCGGCGAGAGGGGGCCCGCCGCCGCCAGGCGTTGGAGCCGAACGCGTCGTCTTTTGCGCGCGCTGGACCGCTCCGGAGAGGACAGTAAGACGCCACCCGGCGGGAGCGATAGGTTCGGAAACTACTTAGTGCGGCGGCGTCGGCTTCAATAGCTGAAGCGGCGGCGTGCGCCTCGACTACTTTGGCGATGGATTCGAAATGAGTAGAATCCGAGTCTGACGTCGCGGCCACGACATCGACTACCATTACGGCTTCCTCGCGTTATCACTTTTGCGGCCAAGGCTGGCGCGACCGCGCAGGGGGAATCCGATGCAGAAGATTTCAGTCGACCTCATACGGCTGGCCGTGTCGGGCGCGGTGATCTGCGCCGTCGTCGGGGTCGCGGAGCTGGGAGGCCTTCGCCATAGCGATCAGCTCGCCGCCGCGAAGACTCGCATGGCGCCGCCAATTCGCGTGAACTCCATTTCCGTTGGTCATGTGAACGCCATTTCCGTTGGCGCTCCGGCGTTGTGTTGGTCGATAGACGAGCCGATTGGCGCTTCTGCGACGCAGGGAGCGCAAGCCGAACGCAGAGCGTTTGCGCAAACCTGCTCGAGCGTCGCGCCGATTTTGCGCCGCCTTAGCGAACCGCCGAGCCGATTGGCGCTGGCGCCTTGAGCAGCTTGCGCCGCGAACGGCGTCCGATCGTTAGCGCGAGAGACGCGAGAGACAATCGTCCAGCGCGGT
Source organism: uncultured Bradyrhizobium sp. (assembly GCA_964552445.1). GTDB lineage: Bacteria > Pseudomonadota > Alphaproteobacteria > Rhizobiales > Beijerinckiaceae > Roseiarcus. The sequence continues at coordinate 2,863 of CAZKHF010000219.1, forward strand.
CGATCGAGACGTTGTCGTAAACGCGAAACGAAAGTTTGACTGAGCGCCGCCGAAGTTCGAAGCCTCGCCGAACCTAGTGCTCAGACACCGTCAAAAGATTCACGAGCAAGCGTGGCGCGCCCGTTTCGACGCCGGAGGACCCGACCAATCACGGAGGGTTGTCGGCCACCGGCTCTCATGCCGGTGAACTTTCCGAAAGAGTCAGAGCACTAGGTGTTTTCCGACGCTGCCGCCGCTCCAACGACCCCGCTACCGTCTCCAAGCGAAACGGGAGCGGCGCAATTCGAGCTGCCGTCGCGTGTCGTCCTTAAACACACGGAGAACGCAGCCATGGACAAGAACAGAATCGCCGGTTCGGCCAAGGAAGTCAAAGGCGCCGCGAAGGAAGCGGTCGGCAAGGCCGTCGGCGACGCCAAGTTGCAGAGCGACGGCAAGGCCGAAAAGGCCGCCGGCAAGATCCAGAACGCCGTCGGCGGCGTCAACGACGCGGTGCGAGAAGCGCTGAAGAAGTCGTGAGGCCCGCCGCCTCCGCCGGGGCGAAACCCATCAGCCGGGAGGCTGGATCATGAATCTCATACTCATCATCATCTTGTTGATCATCGTGTTCGGCGGCGGCGGCGGATATTACGCGCACAGCCGCTATGGCGCCCCCGGACTAGGCGGCGTCCTCGGCGTCGTCGTGATCGTGCTTCTCGTGCTGTGGCTGATGGGCCGCTAGCCAATCGCATGCGTGCGGCGCCGCGATCGAGCGGCGTCGACGCTGTCGTGCGCGCAACGTGATCCGCGGCGACGCGAAGCGAAATTTCCCTTCTGGAGGACCGTCCGTGCCTGACTTGGACGCCGCGACGTCGATCCTTCCGATCCACATCGAAACGACGATCCAGTCGATCGCCCAGCTCCACGCCGAGCACCTCGCCAACGCTACGCAGCATCAGCGCGTCGTCGACCGCATCACATCCTGGTTGGGCCGCCCTCTCTTCATCGCGGTCCTGACAGTCGTCGTCGCGGGATGGTTGAGCCTGAATGGGTTGGCCGCAACGCTGGGCTATCGTCCGCTCGACCCGCCTCCCTTTCCATGGCTGTCGGGGGCGGCGTCGTTGACGTCGCTATATCTGGTCGTGCTGATCCTCACCACGCAGCGGCGCGACGATAGTCTTACTCAGCGCCGCGAGCTGTTGAATCTTGAGCCGGCGATTCTGAGCGAGCAAAAGACCGGGAAGGTGGTCGCGCTCCTCGAGGAGCTTCGCCGAGATAGTCCGGCGGTTCGCGATCGGGTCGACAAACAGGCCGATGTCATGGCTCGACCGGCCGATCCGCAATCGGTGATCGACGCCATCAACGCGACGCGCTCCGAGGCCGAGCAGGCTTCGCGAGCTGCGGACGGCGCGTAGGCGCGTTCCAAAATCTCGATGGCTTCCTCGCGATCTCCCGTCGAGCCGATCGCGGCTGTATGACAACGCAATTGCCGCGCCATCCCATCGTGAGCGGACATAGGTAATATCCGACCCTATTCATCCTTCTTTCGTCTCGATAGGATCTCACAGTCGCCGTCATTTCTATTACGAGAGATAATCGATGCGGCGAACTGTATTCGTATTCACCCTAAAAATGGAAGTGACAACATGATAAAAACCATGCTCACACTTGGCGCGGCGCTAGTTTCGCTGTCGCTGCTGGCGCCGATCGGCGCTCAAGCGCAGGGCGTTGTCGGCGGCGCGGCCAATGGCGCGGATCAAGGAGGCGCCGCCGCCGGCCCGGTTGGCGCCGTCGTCGGAGGCGTCGTTGGCGGGGTGGCGGGCGGCGTCGATGGTTTGCTCGGCGTCGATCAGCGCCCGCGTTTTCACGATTACGTCGTCCGAGAACACCATCCGTCTTACCGGTATAGCGAAGCGGTGCAAACCGGCGCCGTTCTGCCGGTGGACGGCGTCGAATATTACGAGGCGCCGCCCGAATATGGCGTCGGGGCGTACCGTTACGCGGTTGTCAACGATGAGACGGTTCTCGTCGATCCACGAACGCATACGATCGTTCAGATCGTCAACTAGCGGCTGAAGAAGCCTGGCCGGCCCGGCATCGCCGATCAAGAAGCCGGCCAGGCCTTTTCGAAACCGCGCGGCGCGCCGCCCACGGCGGGCGATCCGCTCCGACGCATGAGCCAGCCTATCCGGACCGTGAACGCGCCGCGATGTCTGGGTGCGTAGATTCCGAGGGCGCCGGATCGCGTCCGGCGGCTTTACGATAGCGCCGGCAATACTGGCGGCGGTTTGCGCCGTCGAGAACCTTTCGAGGTTGTCATGTCGAGCGAAAGCCTAATCGTCATTCTTGCGGTCGGCCTCATTGCAGGATGGTTGGCGGGCCAGATCGTCCGAGGCACCG
>CAZKHF010000220.1:0-5234 GCA_964552445.1 uncultured Bradyrhizobium sp.
ACGATCCCGACAAGGTCGAGTTCACCAACTCCTCGCCGCAGCAGCGCCTGCCCGCGCTGCAAGCGGGCCAATTCGACGTCCTGCTCTCCGGCGTCACCCAGACGATCACCCGCGCCTTCAAGCTCAACTTCCACTTCGGGCCGGTCGTGTTCTATGACGGCCAGGGCATCCTGGTGAAGAAGTCGCTCGGCGTGACCAAGGCGTCCGATCTCGACGGCGCGACCATCGGCGTCCAGAGCGGCACCACCGGCGAGCTCAACATCGCCGACTTCTTCAAGAAGGCGGGCAAGACGTACAAGCCGGTGGTGATCGAGGACACCGACACCTTCACCCAGGCGCTGCTCTCCGGCCGTGTCGACGCGCTGACCCAGGACTCTTCCGACCTCGGCCTGCGCCGCTCCGCCTTCCCCAACCCCGACGATTACGTGCTGCTGCCCGAGCGCCTGTCGAAAGAGCCGCTCGCCCCAGCCATCGTCGGCGGCGACGACCGCTGGCTCGAGATCGTCAACTGGACGGTCTACGCCACCATTCAGGCCGAGGAGTACGGCGTCACCAGCCAGAACGTCGACAGCTTCTTGAAGAGCGACGATCCCGGGATCAAGCGCTTCCTCGGCGTGGATACGTCGCTCGGCGAGGCGATCGGCCTCGATCCCAAGTTCGCCTACAACATCATCAAGAAGGTGGGAAACTACGGCGAGATCTTCGAGCGCAACCTTGGCAAGAGCACGAAGATCGGCTTTGATCGCGGCCTCAACAAGTTGTGGACGCAGGGCGGGTTGATCTACTCGCCGCCGTTCCGCTGAAAACGCTTCGGGCGCCGGTGTCGAAGGCCGGCGCCCGAACTTCCGAAGACCCGGATCGACTGTTGCGATGGCGAATGTGAGCGGCGTCGCGCCGTTGTCGAAAGAGAGCGCTCTGGCGCGCCTCCGCCGCTGGTGGGGCGGCCACGCGATCGCCCAAGCGGTCGGCCTCGCCGTCGCGGCGCTGGTCGTCGTCTGGCTCGGCGCCAACGTGGTCGGCGGCATGCGCCGGCTCGGCATGGCGCCGAACTTCGACTATCTCGGTCAGCCCGCCAATTTCGACATTTCCGAGTCGCTGCTCGCCTACCATGCCGGCGATCCTTACGCGCGCGCCATCCTGGTCGGCGTGCTCAACACCGTGAAGCTCGCCATCGCCGGCTGCGCCTTGGCGACGGCGATCGGCGTCGCCCTCGGCGTCGCCCGCGTCGCCGGCAACGCCTTGCTCTCCGGCCTGATCGCCGCCTATGTCGAGCTCGCGCGCAACACGCCGCTGACGCTGCAATTGTTCTTCTGGATCGCCGCCACCCACGCGCTGCCGCCGGTGCGTCAGGCGCTGCAGCCCTTCCCGCACGCTTATCTCTCGGTGCGCGGCGTCTATCTGCCCTGGCTCGCCGTGGAGAGCGGCGAGGTGTGGCCGATTCTCGTTCTTTTCGTCGCGCTGGCGCTCGTCGTGCGCTTCGTCCACCGCCGTCTGCGACGGCCGTTGCGGGCGCGCGAATGGCTCCTCGTCGCCGCGGCCGGCGTCGTCGCGCCGGCGGCGTGGGTCCGCCTCGACGGCCTGCGCTTCGCCCTCGACCTCCCCGTCCTCCAGGGCTTCAACGTCGTCGGCGGCCTCAGCCTGACGCCTGAATTCGCGGCGATGCTCGCCGGCCTGTCGCTCTACTACGCCGCCAGCATCGCCGAGATCGTGCGCAGCGGCCTGCAATCGGTGACCGCCGGCCAGTGGGAGGCCGCGCGAGCCCTCGGCCTCGCGCCCTTGCGCGCGCTCCAGCTCGTCGTGCTGCCGCAAGCGATGCGGGTGATCACGCCGCTGATGACCTCGAGCTACCTCGACCTGACCAAGGACACCACCCTCGGCGTGCTGATCGGCTTCACCGAGCTCACCGCCGTCATCAAGACCAGCGCCAACAACACCGGCAACGCGGTCGAGACGATCCTGGTGCTGGTCGTCGTCTTTCTGGCGATCAGCCTGCCGGTCTCGGCGGCGATCAACGCCTACAACCGCGCGCTGGCGCGACGAGGATTCGCGACCCGATGACCCTTTCCCTCAGCGCAACCCCTCTCACGCCGCCCCGCGCCCGCGCCTGGCGCCGCAAGGCGACGGCGATCGTCTCTTCGCCCGCCAACGCCGTCGTGTCGCTGATCGTCGCGGCGCTGCTCGCGCTCGGCCTGTGGTGGTTCCTGCGCTGGTCGATCCTCGACGCGGCCTGGACCGGCGGACCGGAGGCGTGCAAGGCGCGCGCGGGCGCCTGCTGGCCGTTCGTGTGGACCAACTGGCGGCTGATGGCCTTCGGCGTCTATCCGCAGGAGCTTCTGTGGCGGCCGATCCTCGGCCTGGCGCTGATGGCGGGCGTCGTCGTCTTCAGCATGATCCCGCGCTTCTGGGGCTGGCCGCTCATCGCCGCCTGGGCGGCCACCCCCGCCGCCGTCTGCGCTCTGCTCGCCGGCGTGTTCGCCATGCGGCGCGTGCCGACCAACGACTGGGGCGGGCTGCCGCTGACCTTGCTCGTCTGGATGATCGCCTTCGCCGGCGCTTTCGTCATCGCCGTCCCCCTCGCTCTGGCGCGCCGCTCGACGATGGGCGGCCTGCGCGTCGCCAGCGTCGTCGTCATCGAGCTGGTGCGCGGCGCGCCGATGCTGGTCGTTTTGTACGTGAGCCGCTTCATCGTGCCGATGATGGCGCCCGCCTTCGACGTCGACCTGTTCGTCAGCGTCGAGGCGGCGTTGATCCTGTTCGTCGCCTCCTATCTCGCCGAGATCGTCCGCGCCGGTCTGCAGTCGCTGCCGGCCGGACAGATGGAAGCGGCGCAGGCGCTCGGCCTCGGCTATTGGCGCACGATGCGGCTCGTGTTGCTGCCGCAGGCGTTGCGCGCCGTCATCCCGGCGCTGGTCAATCTCGGCGTCGGCGTGCTGCTCAGCACGCCGCTCGTCGCGGTGATCGGCATGACCGACTTCCTCAGCGCCGTGCGCGAGGCGGCGAGCCACGAGCAGGAATGGCCAGCCTGCTATACGACCGCCTATTTCGTCGCCGGCGCCGTGTTCTTCTCCGCCTGCTTCGCCGTCTCGCGCTACAGCCGCTGGCTCGAGCGCCGCGGCGCCGGCGCGCCGCGCGCCTGAGCCGTCGCCCGCTTGCGCCAAGGAGCCCGCCCCATGCCCCAACCCACCGTCTTCCGCCTTTCCCCGTCGGCGCCCCAGTCCGGCGCGACGCGGCCGGCGATCGAGTTCGTCGCGGTCAACAAGTGGTACGGGAGCCACCACGCGCTGCGCGACGTCCACTTGACCGTCGCGCCGGGCGAGAAGGTGGTCGTCTGCGGCCCGTCGGGGTCGGGAAAGTCGACCCTCATTCGTTGCGTCAACCGACTCGAGGAGCACCAGCGCGGGACGATCCGCGTCAACGGCGTCGAGCTCACCGCGTCGCTGAAACAAATCCATCGCGTGCGGCGGGAAGTCGGCATGGTGTTCCAGCAGTTCAATCTGTTCCCGCACCTCACGGTCTTGAAGAATTGCACGCTGGCGCCGATCTGGGGCCGCGAGGCGCCCCGCGCCGAAGCGGAGGCGCAGGCGATGGCGCTGCTCGCCAAGCTGCGCGTCGCCGACCAGGCCGCGAAGTATCCGAACCAGCTCTCCGGCGGCCAGCAGCAGCGCGTCGCTATCGCCCGCGCGCTCGCCATGAACCCGAAGATCATGCTGTTCGACGAGCCGACCTCGGCGCTCGACCCCGAGATGGTCAAGGAAGTGCTCGACGCGATGAGCGCGCTCGCCAGCGAAGGCATGACGATGATCGTCGTCACCCACGAGATGGGCTTCGCGCGCCGCGTCGCCGACCGCGTCGTGTTCATGGACGACGGCGAGATCGTCGAGACCGGCGAGCCCGAGGCGTTCTTCAGCGCGCCGCAGCAGGAGCGCGCGCAGCGGTTCTTGAGCCAGCTCCTGCACTGACGGGCGCCGCCGCCTCCCAGTTCATGCGCGCCGCGCGCGCGAAGCCTGTTCAAGCGCCCCAGCCGCCGCTAGGCTGACCTTCCGCAGCCGACGCGGCGCGCGCGAAGCGCGCGCGAACGCGGTCACGACAGGAAAGATTCGGATCATGGCGCGCGTCTTCATCACCGGATCGTCGACCGGCCTCGGCCTAATGGCCGGCGCCCTGTTGGTCGAGCAAGGCCATCGCGTCGTCCTTCACGCCCGCAACCCGGCGCGCGCCGACGACGCGCGCCGCGCTCTGCCGCAGACGGAAGCGATCGCGATCGGCGATCTGTCGACCGTCGCCGGCGCGCGCGCCGTCGCCGAGCAGGCGAACAAGCTCGGCCGCTTCGACGCCGTCATCCACAACGCCGGCGTCGGCTACCGCGAGCCGCGGCCGATGAGGACCGAGGACGGTTTGCCGCACGTCTTCGCCGTCAACGCGCTCGCGCCCTACGTGCTGACGGCGCTGATCGAGCGCCCCGATCGGCTCGTCTACCTGAGCTCCGGCTTGCACCGCGGCGCGAGCGCCCGCCTCGACGACCTCGCCTGGACGAAGCGCGCCTGGAGCGGCGGAGGGGCTTACGCCGAGAGCAAGCTCTATGACGCGCTTCTGGCTTTCGCCGTCGCGCGCCGCTGGCCGGAGGCGCTGTCGAACGCGCTCGAGCCCGGCTGGGTGGCGACCCGCATGGGCGGCTCGAGCGCGCCCGACGACCTCGACCAGGGCCATCGCACCCAGGTCTGGCTCGCCGTCAGCGACGACCCCGCCGCGCGCGTCAGCGGCAAGTATTTCTTCCACCAGCGCCAGCGCGCGCCCGACCCGCGCACGGCTTCGCCCGAATTGCAGGACCGGCTGATCGAGGCGTGCGGGAGACTGTCGGGGGTGACGCTGCCGGAGTGAGGGGCGCGAACGCACGAGGAGACTGATGGCGCGGCCGCCGCGTTGGCCGCGCCGAGGGCCGCGGCGCCGCCTCTCGCCTAGCTCCCCAGCCTCAGCCCGCCGTCGCAGACGATCGTCTCGCCGGTCATGAAGCGATTGCCGATCAGGAAGGCGATCGCGTCGGCGATGTCCTCGGCCGTCCCGACGCGGCCGACCGGGGTTTTCGCCGCGTAGTCGGCGAAGGCGGCGGCTTTCGCGTCGTCGGGCAGAAAATCCCACCACGGCGTGTCGATCACGCCGGGCGAGACGGCGTTGACGCGCAGCGGCTTCAGCTCGACGGCGAGGATCGGCGCCAGCGCCGCGATCGCCGCGTTGGC
>CAZKHF010000221.1:0-5221 GCA_964552445.1 uncultured Bradyrhizobium sp.
TCGTCAGGCTCATAACCTGAAGGCCGCAGGTTCAAATCCTGCCCCCGCAACCAGTCTTTCTAAACGAAATCAGTGAATTAGCCCGCCTCTGGCGGGCTTTTTCATTTGTGCCGAACCGTTCCCAGATAGTTCAAAAGAAATACGCTTGTTTTCAACGAGTTAGAAAAATTCCGGCGTTGGTCACGAGGCGTCGCCAAAATTTCCGCGGCACAAAAATGGCACAAAGCGGCACAAAAATCCTGCGAGAAAATCGTCATTCGTTCTCGCAGTAAATCAGCGTCAAGCCCTTGCCGTGTCCTTCCCGGCTTCTGCTGACGCTCTCAACAATTCCAGGCGGTGTTTTGTGGCCCCGACGATCGACGCGGCAACGGACTCTGGAAAATCCTTGGGTAGCTGAGCGAGCGTCTTGTCGATCGCAGACGGCGTCGTGTCGCGCAATTCCTGGACGATTTCGGCGAGGTTCCGCGCAGGGTAGCCGCATAGCTCGGCGGTCTGCTCGAAATGCCGCGGCGTGACGGAGTCGACAACGTAATGCCGGTTCTTGCCGACAGCCATCGCCAGCTTCATCTGATTTTTCTTAATCTGCTTCGCGTCGACGTTCGGTTGCGCCGATAGGATGTCGTAAAGCGGCGCGAGACTGAACCGTCCGCGCGACGCAAGCCGGAGGCTGAAATTCTTCGCGTGGCCGTCGGTCGCGCCCAATAGCCAGAAGACCAGTTGCGCCTTGAACAGAACGCGCTGATCCGCTTCCGGCGTGTCGCTGCCTTTCAACAAGTCGGCGATGTCGCGGATGCCCGGCCCGCCATCGGACTCGTATTTGAGATTGGGTGGAACGGAGAGCGCCTGGCAACAATCTTCGAGCGGTAAAAGCAGCAGGCGGCGATCTTTCGTCCATAGCCGGTCGAAGCGCTCGACGACGAGCGCCTTCCGTCCCGCGAATTCCGCTATCTCGGCTTTGGTCGTCGGGAGGCCTAGCGCAGCGGAGAGCTTGAGACAGAGGTACTCATTTTCGACGCTGTGCGAGAGATCGATGCCATTCGGCAAACGGCCGATTTCTGGCTTCAGGATATGTGTGGTCGCCGTTGTCCCGTGCGGCACATGCCACTTCTTCTTCCAGAACAGGAGCGCGGTCTTTTCTTGCGCACCGGCCAGCGAAATTCTGAATTCGCGATCGTCGCCGACGCCGAGCGGATTGCGGCCGAGATCGGCCAAGATCGTTGCGATCTCCTCGTCGGAGACCGGACGCGCGTCCAGCGATCCCGCCGGTCCGGCTTCGATCCCATCCGGAAGAAACTGAAGCGCACCGACGCAGTCGCGCCCCACGGCGGCGAGCAAACTGTGAGCGTCGGAACCTTCGGCGTGGGATCGCTCAGCCAAACGCCGCCGGATGTCCTGATTGTCGGGAAGAAGATTGTCGAAGACGGCGAAGACTGGTTCGCCGATATAGCGATCCTCGCGCAGCGGCAAGGACAGGGAGACCGGTATGGCGTCGTCCCAGTTCAGCCAGCTCTCGTCGTAACGGAAGTCGATGGCCCCGCTGCTTTCGCGCCGAAGCCGACCGACGAGCCTGCCGTTCAGGAGAACATTGAGCGGTGGGCGGGGCCGACGTGCCATCAGAAACTATCCTCGATCTCTGTGATCGAGGCTTTGCTTCGCGGCTGAATGACCAGTTCGAGGTCGAGCGCCGCCAGGGTGTCCATCAAGGTGCGCAGTTGCGTCGCCGGCTCGCCCGCTTCGAGTTTGGAGATCGTGGCTTGCCGCGCGTGAACCTTGCGGCCAAGCGCCTCTTGCGTGAGTTGCCGTTGCCGCCGGTAGCGTCGGAGAGCGGCTCCCGCCTGTTTTGTCGTTCTGATAATCGTATCCATCTGATAATAATACGTTATTTTTGGCTATCTGTCAATATACGTTTTCGCGTATAAATCAATGACATACGCGATAGCGTATAACTGATTGTTATACGCGAACGCGCATAACTCACGCCTATGTGCTAACGCGTATAAGCACCCGCCCCCCCCTTCCTCAAGTTATGAGGCCGAGCATGATCGCCCATGCGAAGCGAGGTGCGAGGCCGCAACGCGAACGTCGACGATGAGGATCGAACGGCGATATAATACTGCCTGTTCCATCCCAACGATTCCGAGATGCACCCAATGACCAGGATGGTCGTCGACAGCAACTATCTGCGTTCCCCAGCACTGAGCGACCATCTCTCCGCGTCGGCAGATAACTATGCCGTGCTGACAGACTACGCAGCGATGGAAGCCTACAAGGGCGATCCACGGGTGATCTTTCACTCGATGGACATCCTTGCTGCCCATCCGAGGCAAGTCATCATCTTGAAGGGGACCCAGGATGTCTGCGGACTCAACGCGCACGAGACAGCACGTGCGGAAAGTCTCATCGACGCAGAGCAGACCCGACATTTCCCAGAGTTCTGCCGCCAGCTCGCAATGGCGAGAAATGGCGACCGACTGATTCAATCACAGTTGCAGGAGTTGGGGCGCGAAGCGGCGGCCCACATGAATCGCGTCCTTGCCGACATGCCATTGCTGGATCTTGGGTTCGAGAAGATCGCGGCGACCTATTCGGCCGAGGAATTGAAAATACTGCGCCGAAGCGAACCGATTACCCCGCAAATGGGCGACAAGTTCGCCGCACAAGTTATGTGGTTGGCCGCAGAGTTGTTCAGCACGCATCCGCAAGTCGCAGAGTTGCCCAGAGGGCCGGAAGTTCGAAACACTTTCATTTTTCGTCACGCGATCTGCGCATACGCGCTCGCCATAAAGGCGATATCGCATGGAGGTGCCGGCAGAGCCGCGCCTGAAAAGCTTCGGAACGACCTCGTCGATGTCAACTTCGCGACGTTCGCAACATTTTTCGACGGCCTGTTGTCTGCGGATAAGAAGGCTCAGAGCATCTACGCGGAAGCTACGTTTCTGCTTCGCGAGGTTTTTGTCATGCCGGAGGCGGCATGATGGAGGCCACGTGAGTCGCGACTTCGAAATCATCCAGCTCGAAATTGATGAGACGGCGCTTCAGCAGCTTGATAGCCGTTTACGCAACCAGCTTATGGGCTGCATGCACGCGCACAACGAGCTGACAATCCTCAATCGGATTTTCATGTTCGTGCTGAATGACACAGGAGCTGGCGAACTGCACGACTCGGCGAATTCGGTGCAGATGTGGTGCATGCTTCAGATGCTCGCCGGCAAGCTGTTCGAGACATGGTTGATGCTGACCAAGCGCTTCTTGGCCGCGCGACCTGAGGATTCGACTCTGGCAGGGCTGCAACCGGAACATCGGAAGAGCCTTGAATGGTTGAAGGACTACTTCGGCGCGGATGAGAAGAATTTGAAGCCGTGCGCGATCCGCGTCATACGCGACAAGACGGCCTTCCACTACGATAAGCTCAATCTGGATGAAGCCGTCAATAATCTCGCGCCCCACGAAAATTCCGTGTATCTCGCGCAGCATCCTGCCAACAGCCTATATTATCTCGGTTCCGCAGTCGTATTTCGTGGCATTTTCGCGTTGATCGCGGATAAGGCGGCGAACACGAGTGGCCTCACCCACGACGACCGCACAAAGCAAGGCGCTCGCGTCGCAACCGAGGATGCGAAGAACGCGAACTTTCACATGCATCAGCTCCTTTACGGGCTCATAGATCAGCTTCTGGAGTGCACTGTCGGCAAGCCGCTTACGTCGCTCAGTCAGACCCGCATTCCCATTCGCGGGGCACCCGATCCAGAGAAAGTTGGGTTGCCCCCCTTTGTCGATATGGGATGACGATCGCCGAATTCAGCGGAGACTATTCATCTTTGTTGCCTAGGCGCGTCCGGCGTTGTCGGTCCGAGCTCTCACGCGCCGAGCCCCTTGGATTCCGTGCCGGGAAGGAGGGTCTCGGCCCTGCGGGCATCGATCCCTCGCGCACGGCTTCGGACAGCCTGTGGCTGACCTTTGTTCGTTGAGTCTTTGGGGGCCTGCGGCCCCTGGCCGTCAAGGCCAAGGCAAGCGACGGCGGGCGTATCCCCGTCCTTCCTCCCGTTGGTCGTGCAGGACGGGTGATCCCCCTCGCCCGCCGTCGGCCTGTGACGGCCCACCCCGCTCATTGCCGCGTGGCTAGTCGGGTTGCAGCAGCAGCTGCAACCCGAAACTCAAGGAGCCACGTCATGAGAAACGTAAGCCTCCGCCGAGGGCCGCCTAGTTTGGATCGTCGCGTCGGGGTAGTGCGCTAAGAGTGGCGCGATGATCGTGTCCATTAAGGCGTAGTGGACACGATCGATGATGTCGGAGGTCACGGAGCGCGGCGGAAGAACTGAGGGCCGCCGGCATCGCCGCCTGTGGTCTGCGGACGAGAAGCAAGCGATGCTCGCCGAGAGCTTCGCGCCCGGCGCCTCGGTAGCAAATGTGGCGCAACGCCATGGCATAAATGCGAACCTTCTTTTTACGTGGCGACGTCAGCTTGCGGCGAAGAGTCCCGCGGAGAGCGGCAAGATGCTGGAGCTTGCGCCGGTGACCGTCGTGGCCGAACGCGCGACGCCTGAGGCGCGTGATGGCGACGGCGACGCCGCGCGATCGGCAGGCCGAATGGAGATCGTGCTCGCGGGCGGCGAGCGGATCATCGTCGGCGCGGACGTCGACGCGGCGGCGCTGGCGCGCGTCGTCAGGGCGTTGTCGCGCCGATGATCCCGATACCGACGGGCGTTCGGGTGTGGTTGGCGACGGGCCACACCGACATGCGCAAGGGCTTCGACGGCCTGGCGCTGATCGTCCAGGAGACGTTGAAGCGCAATCCGCATTCGGGGCATCTATTCGTCTTTCGCGGGCGGCGCGGCGACCTGATCAAGTGTCTGTGGCACGACGGCCAGGGCATGTGCCTGTTCGCGAAACGGCTGGAGCGTGGACGCTTCTTGTGGCCGTCGATGGCGGACGGGACAATCACGATCTCGACGGCGCAGCTCGGCTATCTTCTGTCGGGCATCGATTGGCGAATGCCGCAGAAAACCTGGCGTCCGACGGCGGTCGGCTGACGATTTTGGCTTGTCATCGCGCGCGGATGTGATTCACTCTGCGTGTGTCGAACGACGCTGAATCGCTTCCCTCCGATCTCGCGGCCGCGCACGCGATGATCCTCGCCGAGCGGGCGGCGCGGCTGGAGAGCGAAGCCCGCGCGGCGCAGATCGAAGCCGATCTCGGCCACAGCAAGGCCGCCGCCTCCGGC
>CAZKHF010000222.1:0-5209 GCA_964552445.1 uncultured Bradyrhizobium sp.
CGTGGGGCGGGGCTTCGCGCACGATCTCCGCGCCGTAGGCGTCGGCGACGATCAGGCCGGCGTCCTCGGGCATGATCTCGGCCGGCACTTCCGCAGGAATGGCGAAATAGAGCCGGTCGCAGCAGGGGGCGTAGTCGCGCCACTTGCGGTCGGCGCGAAAATCGGCGACCGACGACTTGATCTCGACGATCGCCAGCGCGCCCTCGCCGTTGACGGCGATCACGTCGGCGCGCCGCCCGTCGATCAGCGAAAGCTCGGTCAGCGTCGAATAGCCCTTGGCGCGCAACAGCCGGCGCACCCCGCGCGCGAGCGCCGCCGCCGTCTCGCTCACGGCGTCGCCGCCCAGCAGGCGACCTCGCGCCCCTGTTTCGTCTCGAGGGATGGTTTCTCAACGAGGCAGCGGTCGAAGGCGAGCGAGCAGCGCGGGTTGAACGGGCAGCCGGGCGGCGGCGCGATCGGCGACGGCGGCTCGCCCTTGAGGATGATGCGCTCGCGCTTCGCGCCGGGGACGGCGACCGGCGTCGCCGACAGCAGCGCGCGCGTGTAGGGGTGCAGCGGCGAAGCGAAAATCGTCGCGCGCGGGCCGATCTCGACCGCGTGGCCGAGATAGATCACCATCACCGTGTCGGCGATGTGGCGCACGACCGAGAGGTCGTGCGAGATGAAGACATAGGCGAGGTTGAAATCTTCCTGCAACTGGGCGAGCAGGTTGAGCACCTGGGCGCGGATCGAGACGTCGAGCGCCGACACCGGCTCGTCGAGCACGAGAATCTTCGGCCGGAGCGCCAGCGCGCGGGCGATGGCGACGCGCTGGCGCTGGCCGCCGGAGAACATGTGAGGATAGCGCGAATAGGCCTCGGGCCTGAGGCCGACCTTGGCCATCATCGCCAGCGCCGCCGCCTTGCGCTCCGCCGCGCGCATCGAAGTGTTGACCAGCAGCGGCTCCTCGATCGCCGCGCCGATCTTCTGGCGCGGATTGAGCGATCCGTAGGGGTTCTGGAACACCATCTGGATCTCTCGCCGCAGACGGCGCCGGCGCGCCGCGTCGGCGTGCGCGACGTCCTCGCCTTCGATCATCAGCGCGCCGTCGCTCGGCTTCTCGATCAGCGTCAACAGCCTCGCCAGCGTCGATTTGCCCGATCCGGATTCGCCGACCACCGCCAGCGTGCGCCCGGGAAAAAGCGTAAACGACACGCCGACCAGGGCGCGCACGATCGCCGGCGGCCGGAAGGCGCCGCGCGCGAGGCGATAGTCGCGCGACAGCGCGCGCGCTTCGAGCGCCGGGGTCGCGGCCGCGCTCATGGCCGCGCCTCTTCGGCGGCGATCGCGGCGACGGGAACGCCGTGGGCGAGCGGCGCGTAGCAGAGCGCGCGACCGAGCTCCGGCGCGGCGGGGGCAGGCGGGGCGGCGCGGCACGCGTCGAAGACGTAAGCGCAGCGCGGCGCGAACAGGCATCCTTGCGGCCGATCGAACTGGCCGGGCACGACGCCGGGAATGGCCGGCAGGCGCCGCTCGGTCGCGCGCTCCGGCAGCGCGGCCAGCAGCGCCGCGGTGTAAGGGTGGTGCGCGTCGGCGAACAGGCCGCGGGTCGTGTTGGTCTCCACCTGCTGGCCGGCGTACTGCACGACGACGCGGTCGGCGGTCTCGGCGACCACCCCCATGTCGTGGGTGATCAGCACCAGGCCCATGCCGTTGGTTCGGCGCAGCGACAGCAAGAGATCGAGGATCTGAGCCTGGATGGTGACGTCGAGGGCGGTGGTCGGCTCGTCGGCGATCAACAGCTTGGGGCGGCAGGCGAGCGCCATCGCGATCATCACCCGCTGGCTCATGCCGCCCGAGAGCTGGTGGGGGAACGCCTTGACGCGGCTTGCGGCGTCGGGAATGCCGACCTCCTCCAACAGCTCGACCACCCGTCGCGCGCGCGCGCCGCGGTCGAGGTTGAGATGGGTCCAAAGCGCCTCGCCGATCTGGAAGCCGACGGTGAAGCAGGGGTTCAGCGACGACACCGGCTCCTGGAAGATCATCGCTAGGTCCTTGCCGGCGATGCGGCGGCGGTCCTTGGCGCTCATGGTCAGGAGGTCGGCGCCGTCGAAGCGCAGGCGATCGGCGGCGACGTGGGCGGTGAACGGCAACAGCCCCATCACCGCCAGCATCGCCACCGACTTGCCCGAGCCCGATTCGCCGACGATGGCGAGCGTCTCGTCGCGGTCGACCGTCAGGTCGAGGCCGTCGACGGCGAGAAAACCGCCGCGCCGGGTGGCGAAGGAGACCGAGAGATTGCGAACTTCGAGCAGCGGCATGACGGCCTAGCTCCGCCGCATCTTGGGGTCGAGCGCGTCGCGCAGGCCGTCGCCGGTGAGGTTGATGGCGACGACGGTGATCAGGATCGCCAGGCCGGGTAGGGTGACGATCCACGGATCGGATCGGATGAACTCGCGGGCGTCGGCGAGCATGGTTCCCCATTCCGGCGTCGGCGCCTGGGCGCCGAGACCGAGAAAGCCGAGGCCGGCCGCTTCGAGGATCGCGTCGGACACGCCGAGCGCCGCCTGGACGATCAGCGGCGCGAGGCAATTGGGCAGCACCGTCGACAGCATCAGTCGCAGCGGCCCGACGCCGGCGACGCGCGCCGCCGTCACGTAGTCCTTGGTCAGCTCGCCGATCGCCGAGGCGCGCACCAGGCGCACGTAGCGCGGCAGATAGACGATCGTCACCGCGACGATGGTGTTGGCGAGGCTGGGGCCAAGCACCGCCACCACCAGAATGGCGAGCACCAGGCTCGGCACCGCCATGATGAGGTCCATGGTGCGGGTGACCGCGACGTCGACGATCGACCCCGCCGCGGCGCACAAAAGCCCGAGGGCGACGCCGAGGACGAAGGAGACGCTCATCACCGAAAGGCCGATGAACAGGGAAACGCGCGCGCCGAAAATGAGGCGCGACAGCGTGTCGTGGCCGTCGCCGTCGGTGCCGAGCGGGAACCGCCATGAGCCGCCGGGCGTCCAGACCGGCGGCGCGCGCACCGCCTCGCGGAACTGCTCGATCGGCGAATGCGGCGCGATGAAGCCCGCGCCGAGCGCGACGACGACGACGACGAGCACCACCGTCAGGCCGAAGAGCGCGCCCTTGTTCTCGCGAAACGCCGCCCAGAAAGCGGCGAGCGGCGAGGGCTCGGCGAGCGCCGCGGCTTGTTCGTCGCCAGCCGGCGAGGGGAGGGCGGCGTCAGCGGCCATGGCGGATGCGCGGATTGATGGCGCCGTAGACGACGTCGACCAGCAGATTGACGCCGATCACCACCGTCGAGACCAGCATCACCCCGCCTTGCAAGGCGGGATAGTCGCGCCGGCTGATCGACTCGATCAGCCAATGGCCGACGCCGGGCCAGGAGAAGATCGTCTCGGTGAGCACCGCGCCGGCGAGCAGGCTTGAAACCTGCAGGCCGACGACGGTGACGACCGGCAACAGCGCGTTGCGCAGGGCGTGAACGCCGACGACCTGAAACGGCGACAACCCCTTGGCCCGCGCGGTGCGCACGTAGTCTTCGCTTAAGACTTCGAGCATCGACGAGCGCGTCATGCGGGCGACCACGCCGAGCGGCACGGTGCCGAGCACGATCGCCGGTAGGATGAGATGGCGCAGCGCGTCGACGAAGGCGCCGGGCTGGTCGGAGAGGAGCGCGTCGATGGTCATGAAGCCGGTCGGCTGGTCGAAATAGTAGTTGACGAGGTCAATGCGCCCGGAGACCGGCGTCCAGCCGAGGTTGACCGAGACGAACATGATCAGCAGCAGGCCCCACCAGAAGATCGGCATCGAATAGCCGAACAGCGACGTCATCATCAACGCCTGATCGAAGAACTTGCCGCGCTTGACCGCGGCGACCGCGCCGGCCGGCACGCCGACCAGCACGGCGAACATCATGGCGAAGAACGACAGCTCGATCGTCGCCGGAAACAGGGTGAGGAACTCGGTTATCACCTTCTGCTGGGTCGACAGCGAGACGCCGAAATCGCCGTGCGCGAGCCCCCAGGCGTAGTCGACGAACTGACGCCACACCGGTAGGTCGAGGCCGAGCTGGTGGCGAAAATAGGCGATCCGCTCCGGCGACATGCCGTGCTCGCCCGTGCGCACCTCGACCGGATCGCCCGGAACCAGGCGAATGGCGACGAAGGTCAAGAACATCAACGCGACGAAAGTCGGAACGGTCAGCGCGACGCGGCGAAAGAAATAAGTCAGCATGGGCCGTCCGGCGGGACGCCGGCCCGGCGCGTCTTTAGGGGCGCGCCCGGCCGGCTGCGCTTCACTTGATGTCGACGCCCTGGAAGGCGTGCGTGTTGAGCGGGCTCTGCTTGTAGCCGACCACGTTGGCGCGCGTCGCCTCGTAAACGATCGAGTGCGCCATCAACAGCTCGGGCGCCTCGGCGTATTCGATTTCCTGCATGCGATGATAGAGCTTGGCGCGCTCCGCCTGATCGGTGGTCGCGCGCGCCTTCAGCAGCAGGTCGTCGAACTCGGCGTTGCACCACTTGGCGGCGTTGCTGTCGCCGGGCTTGCCGCCCGGGCAGCCGCGCAGGAAGAAGAAGTTGTCGGGGTCGCCGTTGTCGCCGGTCCAGCCGTATTCGCCGGTCATCTCCTCGCCGTTGGCGAGGCGCTTGCGATACTCGCCCCATTCATAGGTGACGAGCTTGGCGTTGACGCCGATCTTGGCGAGGTCGGCCTGCATCATTTCGGCGGCGCGCTTGCCGTTGGGGTTATAGGGGCGCTGCACCGGCATGTACCAGAGGTCGATGTCGACCGGCGTCTGCACGCCCGCCGCGGCGAGCAACTGCTTGGCCTTCTCGGGATCGTAGGGAACCTGCGGGATGGCGTCGTCGTAGGCCCACATGGTGCGCGGGATCAGCGTGCTCGCCTTTTCGCCGGCGCCGAAATAGACCTCCTTGATGATCGCGTCGCGGTCGATCGCCATGGCGAGCGCCTGCCGAACCTGCAACTTGTCGAGCGGCGGCTTCGTCACGTTGAGCGCCCAATAGGCGATGTTGAGGCCCGACTGGCTCAGCACGCTCAGCGACGGGTCCTTCTGCATCTCCGCGATGTCGGCGGGCCGCGGAAAACCGTTGACGTGGCATTCGCCGGCCTTCAGCTTGGCGTAGCGCGCCGTCGCGTCGGGGGTGATGGCGAAGACGAGATCGTCGACCAGCGCCTTCTCGCCAAAATT
>CAZKHF010000223.1:0-5149 GCA_964552445.1 uncultured Bradyrhizobium sp.
TGGCGCGCGAGGTCGAAAGGCAGCGCAGCCAAGCGGGGCGTCAGCTTCTCAGCGGCGATCTCGCCGCGTCCGACCCCGCGGGTGAGAATCTCCATCATGAGTTTGACGCTGCGTTCGTGCACGTCTGCGAAGAGCGATGCGTCGCTCTCGTGGACAAGCTCCGCGATCAGACCAAAGACGGCCTCCGGGCCTAACGCGACCACCATTTCTGAAACGCGATGCAGAATGAGCACGATGTCGCCCCGGACGGTTCCCATGTCCGGCGCCTCGAAGGAAAGCGCTGGTCGGCTCGCCCGCAGCGCGGCGTAGACAAGCCGGGCGCGCGTCGGCCAGCGCCGGTAGATCACCGGCTTGCTGGCGCCCGCCCGGGCCGCCGCCCTCTCGATCGAGAAGTCGACGTATCCCACGTCAGCCAGTTCTTGCAGCACGGCCGCGAAGATCGCCGCCTCCAGGACCTTGCCGCGTCTGCGGCTCTTTGCTTCGCGCGCCACGTTTGCCCAATCCGTTGGTCATCGCAATTAGACACGCATCGTATCTTACGTCAATAGGGTCCGATGAGTATCTTATTGACGGCGCGGTCCGATCTCCGGCCTCTCCGCAACGTCTTTCGAGCGCCGCCGTCCCGCCTCGCGTTTCGCGCGTTTTTTGGCGCCTAAGCGACTGAAAATCCACGATCGGCGAATCAACCTGTCGCGACTGTCTCCTGCCCTTGACGGGAACAAAAGAGGAACGTAAAGTTTGGCGCGTCGGGGCGGCGCGGTCGGCGTCGGAGCGGAGTGAGCGGGTTCGGCTCTCCGCATCTTATAGCCGCCGAAGCCTTGGCCTCGTCGGATCGACCGGGAGGCGTGCGCACATGGCCGGGTTTGCGGATTTCCCCTATGAGATCGTCGAAACCACCGGCGAAGACGCGCTCGCGAAATGGGAGGAATTGAAGCGCGCCGGTCGTGGCGTTCCCCTCGTGCTCGGGGAGGACGAACTCGACAATCTGCTGTTCCCGTTCGATCCGAGCGACCGGGCGCGGCTGACGCCGATCGAGGCGATTCTCGCCGCCGCCAAGGCCATCGATTTTCCGGCCGACCTCTATAAGCGGCGCCGCGACGAATGTGCGGAGGCCAAGCTTTACTTCAGGCAAATTGCGTCTTTGGCCGATTTCAACGACGAGGAATGCGATGCGCCTTTAGGCGAATGGCCCGCCGAGACCGGATACGGGTCGGGCTTGTCCGTGGTGGAAGATTTCGCGACCAGACAGCCGAGGCCTACGGCGCACATTGCGCTGATCCCCACCGACGATCCCACCGCCGTTCCAGCCTACATGCAATTTGGGAACTGGAACGAATGTCCGCCGCCAGCCTTTCACGTCGCGGCGTTGCGCGCCTGGCGCGACCGCTACGGCGCCGAACTCGTCGGGCTCAGCGCCGATGTCGTCAACCTGCGCGTGTCGCGTAGGCCTGCGACACGCGAAGAGGCCCTCGAGCTCGCGCGCGCGCAGTATTTCTATTGCAACGACATCATTGATCAGGGCATGGGCTCCTATCGGGCGCTGGCCGCCGGGTTGATGGCGAGCGACTGGTGGTTCTTCTGGTGGGACTGAGCCGGTTTACGCCGCTCCTTTCGCTTGCTCCGCCCCGTCTTGCGCCCCGGCGACTGATCGCCGCCGTCGACGCCCGACGCGGAACGCCTAACGTGGATGTTGGATTCGCCGGACCGCTTGAACGATATCGGACCGACCCGGCCAACGCCGCAGGACCGCTCTGAGTAGTTTCCGATCCTATCGCCGGCGATCTCCGGTCCGCTAACCTTTCCCAAGCATTCGTTTCGCGAACGCCCGTTTCCACTCCGCTCGCCGACGCGCCGAAGAAGCACAATCCTCCGGCTGCGCCAGGCGGGAGGAGCGGGATCGGCTGTCGATCGCCCGGCGTGACGAGAACACAGGAGCGCGCCAACGCGCCTCCCTTCTTCAAATCGTTGCGCCGCGTCCGGAGGGGAGGAATTCTTCCTCCCCAAATTGGGAGGGAAGTCTCATGGCTACGCAAGGTTTGTTACGACGAGAATCGCTGAAGCGGCTTCTGCAAGGAGCGGTCGTCGGCGCCGTCGCGACGCTCGCCGTTGGGTTTGGCTATGCCGGATTTACGCTCGGAAGCACGGCGAAGACGATGGCGGACGACGCCGCCAAGAACGCCGTGGTCGCGGCGATGGCGCCGATCTGCGTCGATCAATTTCAACGCGCCGCTGGCGCCGCTGACAACTTGACGGCGCTGAAAAAGACCGGCCAGTGGGAGCAGGCGGCGTTCGTCGAAAAGGGCGGCTGGGCGGTGATGCCGGGAAGCAATTCGGTCGAGTCCGGCGTGACCCAAGCCTGCGCCGCCCTGCTCGACAACGCGAAGTAGGTTCGTCCGGCGCTTCGGTTTCGGCTCGGCGGTCGTTCGCCGATTCGACGATCCTTGAATCGGCTTTTGCGCCGTTGCGGCGGCACGACGCGCGGAACCGCGAGCCGATGAAACGCCTGCAAGCAACATCCAGCGTCGTCATTCTTGCGCGGGAGTGACGCTCGTCGAAGCGCGACCGCCTCTTGTCTCGAGGGAAACGCGCGCGATGTCGCGTCGCCCCTTTCCTCACAGCCGCCCGCGCCTCACCCCGCCTTGCGATAGCGCTCTGCGGCGTGGACTTGGGCGAAGTTGGGCAGCATCGCCTGGCGCGCGGCTTCCAGCGCGGTCCATTGGCCGGCGTCGGGCAGGGGCGGGATGGTCACCGTCTCGCGGCGATCGAAGCCGACCAGCGCGGCGTCGACCAGTTCCTCGACGTCCATGACCGCCCCCAACGCGTTGACGTCGAGGCCGGAGCGTCGCCAGATATCGGTGCGGGTGGCGGCGGGCAGCACCGCCTGCACGTAGACGCCCTTGGGGCCGAGTTCGTGATTGAGTCCCTGCGTCAGCGACAGCACGAACGCTTTCGTCGCGCCGTAGACGCTCATGCCGAGCTCGGGCGCGAGCCCGACCACCGAGCCGATATTGACGATCGCGCCGCCGCCAGCGGCGACGAACCGCGGCGCGACGGCGTTGGCGAGCCGGGCGAGCGCCGCGACGTTGAGGCTGATCAGCGCGCCGACGTCGTCCGGCGTCTGGTCGAGGAAGCCGCCGCGCGCCGCCGCGCCGGCGTTGTTGATCAGCACGCCGATGCGCGCATCGTCCCTCAAGCGCGCTTCGACCGCGGCGAGGTCGGCGGGCTTGGTCAGGTCGGCGATCAGCGCGTCGACCTTGACCGCGCGCTCGGCGCTGAGCCGCGCCGCTAGCGCGTCGAGGCGCGCGCCGTCGCGCGCGACGAGGACAAGATCATGGCCGCGGCGGGCGAAACGGTCGGCGTAGACGGCGCCGATGCCGCTCGACGCGCCGGTGACGAGGACGGCGGGCTTGGTTTCCATGGCAGGACTCCTTCAGATTTATTCATGACGATAGTAATGTTTGCATTCATGACGAACGTCATGTATTTTGTCAAGCGGGTCCCGGAGCGAACGATGAAAGTGAGCCGCGAGCAGGTGGCGGAAAACCGCCGCACGATCCTCGAAGCCGCGAGCCGGCTGTTTCGCCAACGCGGCTACGAGGCCGTGACGGTCGCCGACGTCATGCGGGCGGCTGGGCTGACCCACGGCGGCTTCTACGGCTACTTCAAGTCGAAAGAGGACCTCATCGCCAACGCGCTTGCCGAGGCGCTGTCGAGCGCGCCGCCGCCGGGCGATCTCGCCGCCTACGCCGCCGGTTACCTGTCGAGCGCGCATCGCGACGATCTTGGCGGCGGCTGTCCGTTCGCCGCCTTGGCGGCCGAGACGGTTCGCCAGCCCGCCGAGGCGCGCGCGGCGATGACGGCGGGCCTCGCGCGGCAGATCGAACGGCTGAGCGCCGGCGCAGCGGGCGCCGACGCCGCCAAGAAGCGCCGCGCCGCGATCGGCGCTTGGGCGGCGATGGTCGGGGCGATGATCCTGGCGCGCGTCAGCGACGATCCGGCGCTTTCGGACGAAGTGCTCGATCAGACCCGCGCCTGGATCGCGTCGCGCGGCGACAGCGGCGCGCGGCGCAAGTCTGGCGGCGACGCCGTCAAGCCGGCGCGAGCCGCTCGTCGCTGAAACCGCCGACCGCAACGCGGACGAAATCGCGCCTGCCGGCCGCCGCGGCGAAACGGGTCACGCCCGCTTTCGAGCGTTTTTCGGCGCCCGACCGACCGATAATCTGCGATCACCGAAACAACCTGGCGCGGTCGCCATACGCGCCTGCGCCTTGCCGTCCCGCGCCAGCGCATTGGCATGCGCGTCGTCGCTCGGCGGCGCGAGCGCGACGACGTCGAGCCCGCCCAGCGGCACAAGCGCGAAGCCGTCGCGGGTCGCCTCGACGCCGGCGACCGCCGGGCGCGTCTCCAGCGAACGCGTCTCGCCGCCGTCTCCGCCCGCCTCGGGTCGTTCCCTCGTTGCGGCGCTCGACCGCGGCGATTGACCGCTCGCCCCTTGCGAACGGAACCCGCATCGCCAATTTGGTGTTTCGACGCGAAGGGTTTGGATTGGCGCGGCCGGCGCCGCCGGGCGGCCTCAGGCCGCGGCGAGGCGAAGAGCAAGCAGGCTGAGATGGACATGGCTTCGATCGTCGCGCTGGCCGGCTTCGTCGCCGCCAGTTTCCTCGCGGCGCTGACCGGCGCGTGGTTTCCGCCCGGTCCATGGTACGAGCGCTTGAAGAAACCGTCGTGGCGGCCGCCGAACTGGCTGTTCGCGCCGGTGTGGACTGTCCTCTATGTGATGATGGCGGTCGCCGGGTGGCTGGTCTGGCGGCAAGCGGGCTTCATGGGCGCCGGCCTGGCGCTGGCCGCCTACGCGCTGCAACTCGTTATCAACGCCGCGTGGACGCCGCTCTTCTTCGGCCTGCGCCGCCTCGATCTCGGCTTGGTCGACATCGTTCTGCTGTGGCTGTCGATCGTCGCCGCCATCGCGCTGTTCGCCCCGATCAGCGTCGTCGCCGCGTTGCTGCTCGTTCCGTATCTGGCGTGGGTCGCGTTCGCCGGCGCGCTGAATTTCGCCTTGTGGCGTCTCAATCCGGCGGTCGCGCCGCTTACAAAAACAGCGCCCCGCCGTTGACCGCCAGCGTCTGGCCGGTGACGAAGGCGTCGCCGA
>CAZKHF010000224.1:0-5022 GCA_964552445.1 uncultured Bradyrhizobium sp.
AGTTGCGCACCACCGTCGCTTCGGCCGACATCGGCGACATCTGCCTGAGCTTCTTGACCTCGCCGAGCGCCTTGTCGCGCGCCTCCTTGGACAGGCGCGTCTTCTTGACGCGGTCCTCGAGCTCGGACATCTCGTCCTTGCCGTCCTCGTCGCCGAGCTCCTTCTGGATCGCCTTCATCTGCTCGTTGAGGTAGTACTCGCGCTGCGTCTTCTCCATCTGCCGCTTGACGCGCGTGCGGATGCGCTTCTCGACCTGCAGCACGGAGATTTCGCTCTCCATCAGGGCGAGGCACTTCTCGAAGCGCTTGGCGATCGAATGGATCTCGAGGATCGCCTGCTTGTCGGCGAGCTTGACCGCAAGATGCGAAGCGACGGTGTCGGCGAGCTTGCCGTAGTCGTCGATCTGGGTGACCGCAGCGACCACCTCCGGCGAGATCTTCTTGTTGAGCTTGACGTAATTCTCGAATTCGGAGACCACCGAGCGCGACAGCGCCTCCGCCTCGATCGGATCGATCGGGTCGTCGGCCACCGCTTCGGCTTCCGCTTCGTAATAGCCTTCGGTCGGCAGATAGGCCTTGACGCGCGCGCGCGACTCGCCCTCGACCAGCACCTTCACCGTGCCGTCGGGCAGCTTCAGGAGCTGCAGCACCTTCGCCAGCGTGCCGGTCTTGAAGATCGCGTCGGTCGCGGGATCGTCGTCGGCGGCGTTCATCTGCGTGGCGAGCAGAATCGGCTTGTCCGCCTTCATCACCTCCTCGAGCGCGCGAATCGACTTCTCGCGGCCGACGAACAGCGGCACGATCATGTGCGGGAAGACAACGATGTCGCGCAGCGGCAGGACCGGATAGGCCGCAAGCGAACCAGGGGCGATCGTCTTCTGGGCGGTCGTCATGGCCTGACCTCTCTTTCGTGACTCGGGCGCAAGCTTGACCCCGCCCCGAGCTCGCAAGCGCCAAAGGGCCGGCGAACAGCCGCCTCGCCCCCACGCCGGCGCTTCAGTGCTCGACGGCGTCGACGTCGCCCGCCGACGCAAATTCCGTCGCCGCCCAACATGGCGGCTCGGCGCCGGAGTTTCAAGCGCCGCGCCGCGGAGCGGGTCGCGGCCAGCCCCCCGGCGCCGCCGCGGGCGCTAGGGCTAGCCGGCCTTCTCGGCGCGTTCGGAATAGATGTAGAGAGGCCGCGCCTTCCCCTCGACCACCTCCGGGCCGATCACCACCTGCTCGACGCTTTCGAGGCCGGGCAGCTCGAACATGGTGTCGAGCAGGATGCCTTCCATGATCGAACGCAGGCCGCGCGCGCCGGTGCGCCGCTCGATCGCCTTCTTGGCGACCACGCCGAGCGCCTCGTCCTGGAAGGTGAGGTCGGTGTTCTCCATCTCGAACAGCCGCTGGTACTGCTTGACCAGCGCGTTCTTCGGCTCGGTGAGGATGCGCTTCAGCGCGTCTTCGTCGAGATCCTCGAGCGTGGCGATCACCGGCAGGCGGCCGACGAACTCGGGGATGAGCCCGAACTTCAACAGGTCCTCCGGCTCGACCGCGCGGAACACCTCGCCGGTGCGCCGGTCGTCGGGAGACTGGACCTTCGCCGCGAAGCCGATCGAGGTGCCGCGACCGCGCGCCGAAATGATCTTCTCCAGTCCCGAGAAGGCGCCGCCGCAGATGAACAGGATGTTGGTGGTGTCGACCTGAAGGAACTCCTGCTGCGGATGCTTGCGCCCGCCCTGCGGCGGCACGCTGGCGATCGTGCCCTCCATGATCTTGAGCAGCGCCTGCTGGACGCCCTCGCCCGAGACGTCGCGGGTGATCGACGGGTTGTCCGACTTGCGGCTGATCTTGTCGATCTCGTCGATGTAGACGATGCCGCGCTGCGCCCGCTCGACGTTGTAGTCGGAGGCCTGCAGCAGCTTGAGAATGATGTTCTCGACGTCCTCGCCGACGTAGCCGGCTTCCGTCAGCGTGGTCGCGTCGGCCATGGTGAAGGGCACGTCGAGGATGCGCGCCAGCGTCTGGGCGAGCAGCGTCTTGCCCGATCCGGTCGGCCCGATCAGCAGGATGTTCGACTTGGCCAGCTCGACGTCGCTGTGCTTGGTGGCGTGGTTGAGGCGCTTGTAGTGGTTGTGCACGGCCACCGAGAGGACGCGCTTCGCCTGCGGCTGGCCGATGACGTAATCGTCCAGCACCTTGCAGATCTCGCGCGGGGTCGGGATGCCGTCCTTGCTCTTGACCAGCGCCGTCTTGCTCTCTTCACGGATGATGTCCATGCAGAGCTCGACGCACTCGTCGCAGATGAACACGGTCGGACCGGCGATGAGCTTGCGCACCTCGTGCTGGCTCTTGCCGCAGAAAGAGCAATAGAGCGTGCTCTTCGCGTCGCCTTCGGCCTTGGCCATGATCATTCTCCATTGCGGCCGCTCCGCCGATGAGATTCAGCGGACGCCCGACTGTTCAGCGTATGACAAAGCGTACTAACAAACCGTAGCGTCGGCCCTTTTCGCCGGGCCGGCGCCCCGGGGGGACGGCGTTTCGGGCGCCCGCCGGCGCCGCGCTCCGCCTTCCCCAAGGACTAGCAACCACCAATCGACAAGCAAAATCAAGTCCGCGGCCTTACGGACCCCTTCCGGGCCCGCCCCGCCGCACGGCCTCCCGGCTGGTCCGGGGACCGCCGCCGACCCGCCGAAACGGCCTCGTCACAGCGGTTTCGGCTCCTCCGGTTCGGCCGTCCGCTTGGCCACCACCTCGTCGATGAGGCCGAAGCCCTTGGCCTCCTCGGCCGACATGAAATGGTCCCGATCCAGCGTGCGTTCGATCGATTCGTAGCTCTGCCCGGTGTGCTGAACGTAAATCTCGTTGAGCCGCTGCTTGACCTTGAGGATGTCCTCGGCGTGGCGCTGGATGTCGGAGGCCTGGCCCTGGAAGCCGCCGGAGGGCTGGTGGACCATGATGCGCGAGTTGGGCAGCGCGTAGCGCATGCCTGGTTCGCCCGCGGCGAGCAGCAGCGAGCCCATCGAAGCGGCCTGGCCGATGCACATCGTCGTCACTTTCGGGCGGACGAACTGCATGGTGTCGTAGACCGACAGCCCCGCCGTCACCACGCCGCCCGGCGAGTTGATGTACATCGCGATCTCTTTCTTGGGGTTCTCCGCTTCGAGGAACAGGAGCTGCGCCACCACCAGCGAAGCCGATTCGTCCTCGATCGGCCCGACGACGAAGACGATGCGCTCGCGCAACAGGCGCGAGAAGATGTCGAACGACCGCTCGCCTCGCGCCGATTGCTCGATGACGATGGGGACGAGGCTGTTCGTATAATAATCGACCGGATCGCGCATAGGGCTCGCCTTCAGGAAATCATTCCACGCCGCGGCCCGCAAGATAGGCGCGCCGAACCGATTGTGAAAGGGGCGCGCCGCAGCCGCCCGCCGCGCGACGCCGCGAAGGCCTATTTCGCCTCTTCCGCCTTTTTCTCCGCTGCTTTCGCCTCTTCTTCATCGTCGACGCGCAGCAACTCCTCGGCCGTCACCTTGCGGTCCTCGACCTTGGCGAGGCCGAGAATGTAGTCGACGACCTTCTCCTCGTAGAGAGGCGCGCGCAGCTCGGCGAGGGCCTGCTGGTTGTTGCGATAGAAGTCCCAGACCTGCTTCTCCTGGCCGGGGAAGGCGCGGGCGCGCGCGATGAGCGCGCGCGTCAGCTCGTCTTCGCTGACCTTGACGTCGGCCTTGGCGCCCACCTCGGCGAGCAGGAGCCCGAGGCGGACGCGCCGCTCGGCGATGGCGCGATATTCGGCGCGCGCCGCCTCTTCGGTGGTGTTGTCGTCGGCGAAGGAGCGGCCTGTGGCCTGCTGCTCGCGCTCGACCTGCGTCCAGATCGCGCTGAATTCCTGCTCCAGCAGCCCCTCCGGCACCTCGAAGGAATAGCGCACCGCCAGCGCGTCGAGCAGCCTGCGCTTCATCTTATCGCGCGAGGCGCGCGCGTACTCGCCGATGAAGCGCTCGCGCAGCGATTGCCTCAGCGCTTCGAGGTTCTCCGCGCCGGCGCTCTTGGCGAATTCATCGTCGAGGACGAGCGGCTCGGGCGCCGCGATCGCCTTCACGGTCACGTTGAAATCGGCCGTCTGCCCCGCGAGCTTGCGCGCCGCGTAGGCTTCCGGGAAGGTCGCCTGGACCGTCCGCTGCTCGCCGACGGCGACGCCGAGGAGTTGCTCCTCGAAACCGGGAATGAAGGCGTTGGAGCCGAGAACGACCTGCACGCCCTCGCCGGTTCCGCCCTCGAACGGCTCGCCCTTGATCGCGCCGACGAAATCGACGGTCACGCGATCGAGGTTCTCCGCCTTCGCGCCCTCCGGCTTGTCGGCGTAGCGGCGGCGATCCTCGCTCAATCGACGCAGCGCGCCTTCGACGTCGCTGTCCTCGACGTCGGCGACTGGCCGCTCGAAGCTTAAGTCGGAAAACTCGCCGATCTCGAACTTGGGCAGCACTTCGAGCGCGATCTTGAACGCGAGGTCGCCGCGCGCGTCGAGCGCCGCCTCGATGGCCTCCTTGTCGGTCGGCATTTCGACGCGCGGCTCCTGCGCGAGCCGCAGCGCGTTGTCGTCGACGATCTGCTTGTTGGCGGCGTTGATCGCTTCCTGGACCACCTCGCCCATCACCGAGCGGCCGTAGACGCGCTTCAAATGCGCGACCGGCACCCTGCCGGGGCGGAAGCCGTTGATCCGCACCTTCGTCTTCAGGTCGGCGAGTTGAGCGTCGAGCCTCGAGGCGAGATCGCTCGCCGATAGAACGACGCTGTATTCGCGTTTCAACCCTTGGCTCAGCGTCTCCGTCACCTGCATTTCGCACAGCCCCATATAACAGCCTGACGCGCGGCGCGCGCGCGGCGCGTCGATCGAATCGCAATAACCCGAGGCGGAAGACGGCGCGCCGCGCCCGGACGAGGATGGTGCGGGCGGAGGGGCTCGAACCCCCACGACTTATTAGGTCACCGGAACCTAAATCCGGCGCGTCTGCCAGTTCCGCCACGCCCGCATCCC
>CAZKHF010000225.1:0-5008 GCA_964552445.1 uncultured Bradyrhizobium sp.
CGCGCCTCGGCCATCCCGGCGGCGACCTGTCGGTCGCCGACATCCTGGCGACGCTGTTCTTCGCCGTCATGCGCGTCGATCCGAAGGCGCCCAGAGACCCGAGACGCGACCGGCTCATCCTCAGCAAGGGCCACGCCAGCGGCGCCCTCTACGCGACGCTCGCGGAAGCAGGCTTCATCCCGCTCGACTGGCTCTCGACCTACATGAAGCCGCTGTCGCGGCTCAACGGCCATCCCAACCGCAACAACGTCCCTGGCGTCGAAGCCAACACCGGGCCGCTCGGCCACGGCCTGCCGATCGCCGTCGGCGTCGCCATCGCCGGCCAGATCGATCGCGCCGACTACCGCGTGTTCGTCGTCACCGGCGACGGCGAACTGCAGGAAGGCAGCAACTGGGAGGCGGCGATGACGGCGGGACACCGCAAGCTTTCCAATCTGACGCTGATCATCGACCGCAACACGCTCCAACAGGGCGCGCGGGTCGCCGAGACCAACGAGGTCGAGCCGCTCGCCGACAAGTTCCGCGCTTTCGGCTGGGAAGTCGCCGATGTCGACGGCCACGATCCCAACGCCTTGATCGACGCGCTGAAGCGGCCCGAGAGGCGGGTCAAGCCGCTCTGTCTGATCGCCCACACGATCAAGGGCAAAGGCGTCTCCTTCATGGAGGATCAGGTCGGCTGGCACCACGGCGTGCCGACCAAGGCCCAGTTGGAGCAGGCGATCAAGGAATTGAGTCTGACATGAGCGCCCAGGATTCTGCGTCGCCGCGGCTTTACGATTGCCGCGACGCATTCGCCGCCACGCTGGAAGAGATCGCCGAACGCGACCCGCGCATCGTCGTCGTCGTCAACGACAGCGTCGGCTCCTCCAAGCTCAAAAGCTTCTGCAAGCGCTGGCCCGAGCGCTCAATCAACGTCGGCATCGCCGAGCAGAACATGGTCGGCGTCGGCGCCGGCCTCGCCAACGGCGGCAAGATTCCGTTCGTCAGCGCCGCCTCCTGCTTCCTCACTGGCCGCGCGCTGGAGCAGATCAAAGCCGACGTCGCCTACTCGCTCGCCAACGTGAAGCTGGTCGGCCAGTCGCCCGGCGTTGGCTACGGCGAGCTCGGCCCGACCCATCATTCGATCGAGGATTTCGCCTGGCTGCGCGCGCTGCCCAAACTCGCGATCGTCGCGCCGTCCGACCCGTGGGAGACGGCGGAGGCGGTGAAAGCCGCCGCCGCGCATGAAGGGCCGGTGTTTTTGCGCGTCAGCCGTTTCGGCGTGCCGCAGCTCCCCCGGCCCGCGGGCGCGGCGTTCGCCATCGGCAAGGCGGAGACGTTGCGCGAGGGCCGCGACGTCGCCATCATCGCCAACGGGGTGATGGCGACGCGCGCGCTCGACGCCGCAACGGCGTTGGCGGCGATGGGAATCGAAGCGCGGGTGGTCAACATGGCCTCGATCGCGCCGCTCGACGAAGCGGCGATCCGGGCGGCGGCCGACCTCGGCGCGATCGTGACCATCGAGGAGGCGTCGATCCGCGGCGGGCTCGGCGGGGCGGTGGCCGAGGTGGTCGTCGGGTACCGGCCGTGCCCGGTGAAGATCCTCGGTTTCCCCGGCTTCATGCCGACTGGCGGCATCGAATTTCTATTCCAAAAATACGGCCTCACCGCCGCGGGCGTCGAGCGCGCGGCGCAAGAGGCGATTGCGATGGGGCGGAAACCATGACCGGATTCATTCTGGCTCTCGACCAAGGAACCACCAACACCAAGGCGCTGGCGCTCGATAAGGAAGCGCGAATCGCCGCGCGCCATTCCGTGCCGACGCCGGTGCGCTATCCCAAGGCCGGCTGGGTCGAGCAATCGGCCGACGAAATCTGGCGCGCGACCGTCGAGGCGATCGACGGCTGCCTCGGGACGCTGCCGGAGGGGGCGACGATCGCCGCGGTCAGCGTCTCCAACCAACGCGAATCCGTCCAGCTCTGGCGCCGTTCGACCGGCGAGACGATCGGCCCGTCCGTCACCTGGCAGTGCCGCCGTTCGGCCGACCGCATCGACGCCATCCGCACGCCCGCCAAAGAGCAGACGGTCGCCGCGACCACCGGCCTCGGCCTCGACCCGCTGTTCCCGGCGGCCAAGATCGGCTGGCTGATCGACGCCTACCCGCAGGCGCGCGCGCTCGCCAAGCAAGGGGACCTCTGCGCCGGCACGGTCGATTCGTGGCTGCTCTATAATCTCACCGGCGGGCGCGTCCACGCCACCGACGCTTCCAACGCCTCGCGCACCCAGCTGTTCGACATCCACAAGCAGCAATGGAGCGCCGAGCTGTGCGCGCTGTTCGACGCGCCGATCGGCATTCTGCCGCGCGTCGAGGATTCGGACGCGCTTTTCGGCGCGACGGCCGGCTTCGGCCGGCTCGCCGCGGGCGTCCCCATCCGAGCGATGATGGGAGACTCGCACGCGGCGCTGTTCGGTCACGGCGTGCGCCGGCCGGGCGCGGTCAAGGCGACCTACGGAACCGGCTCATCGCTGATGACGCTGACCGACGCGCCGCTCAGCTCGCGCTCAGGCCTGTCCACCACGGTCGGCTGGCGGCGCTCGGGCAAGGTCGCCTATGCGCTCGAGGGCAACATTTCCGTCTCCGCCCAGGCCGCCGCCTTTATGGCGGAGCTGATGGGGCTCGCGGACGTCGAGGCGCTGACTGCGCTCGCCGCCAAGGCGTCGGGAGAGGGCGAGGTCTGCTTCGTGCCCGCGCTCGCCGGCCTCGGCGCGCCGCACTGGAAGGACCGCGCCCGCGCGGCGCTGAGCGGGATGTCGCTGGCGACCACGCGCGCCGACATCGCCCGCGCCGCGCTGGAGGCGATCGCGCTGCAGATCTGCGACGTCTTCGCCGCGATGGAGCGCGATCTCGGCCAGCCGCTCGCCATGCTCTCCGCCGACGGCGGCGCGACGCGCAACGACCTGTTGATGCAGTGGCAGGCCGACCTGCTCGCCCGCCCCGTCCAACGGCTGAAGATTCTTGAACTCAGCGCCTTTGGCGCCGGCGCGCTCGCCGGCCTTGCAGGCGGCTTCTTCGACGAGGCGACGATCGCCGCTCGGCATGCTGAATCGACCGACGTCGTTCAGCCGCGCCTCGACGAGGCGACCCGTGTCACCAAGGCGCGGGTCTGGCAAAAGGCGGTGCGAACGGTAATCGACGCCGCCTCGCGGTGATCCTCCACCAACCTCGCGACCGGCGCGGCGATCGTCCACCGCGCCGGTTCTTTTCGCGGGGCGCGGCGATTGACAGGCGTCGCGAACGAGGTTTGCTTAACGCCGCCAATCAACCAATCGGGCGCGGCGATGGGAAATTCCGCGGTTAGCATTCGCGACGTCGCCGAAAAGGCCGGGGTCTCGCTCGGCACGGTGTCGCGCGTCCTCAACGACAACCCGTCGGTGCGCCCAGACCGCCGCCAGCGCGTAAAGGCGGCGATCGCCGACCTTGACTTCCACCCCGACGTGTTCGCCCAGAGCCTGCGCCGGGGCACCAGCAAGACCTTCGGCATCGTCATTCCCGACCTGCGCAACCCGTTTTTCGCCGAGCTCGCCCACCACGTCGAGCTCGCGGCGCGGCGGCGGGGCTACAAGCTGCTGCTTGCCTGCTCCGAGGAGGACCCGGCGCTGGAGGCCGAGCATCTGGAAAGCCTGGGCAGCCGGCGAGTCGACGGCGTGGTGCTGGCGCCGGTCGGCGACGCGGCGCCGGGCGGCCGGTCGCGCGTCGGGCCGCTGATCGTCATCGACCGGTCGCTGGAGGCGCACGCCGTCGTCGCCGCCGATCATCGCGGCGGCGCGCGGCTGGCGACCGATTATCTGCTTTCGCTCGGCCATCGCCGCATCGGCTGCGTCGCCGGCCCCGCCAACGTCGCCACGGCGCGCGAGCGCCTCGCCGGCTTCCTCGACGCCGTCGCCGCCGCGCGCGCGCGCCTGGGCGCGGCGATCGACGACCACGTCGTCCGCGCCGCCTTCGATTGCGACGCCGGCCGCCAGGCCGGCGAGGCGCTGCTGGCGCTCGAGACGCCGCCGACGGCGATCTTCGCCAGCTCCGATCAGCAGGCGATCGGCGCGATGCGCGCGGCCGCCGATCGCGGCTTCGAGGTTCCGCGACGACTGTCGATCGTCGGCTTCGACGGCATCCTCGTCTCCGACCTGGTCAAGCCGCGCCTGACCACCGTGATGCAGCCGCTCGCGGCGATCGCCGAGGCGGCGATCGAGCGGCTGGTCGCGGGCGACGACGGCGCCGGCGCGCAACGCTTCGCCTGCACGCTGGTGATAAGGGAATCCTGCGCGCCCGCGCCCGACGACGGCGGCGGGAAGCCCGCGTCGAACGATCAGGGGCGGTAGGGCGGCGCGCGCTCAAGCCGACGATCGAGCGCTCTGGTCGGCGCGTTCAAGCCACGCTCTCGTAGAGCGGCGCGCGATCGGCGGCCAAGGGAACGCGGTAGCCCATCCGGCCGGGACTGAGGCGAGGATCGATCGGACGGAAGCCGACGGCGTTGAGCTTCAGCCGCAACAGCAGCCGCTTGCGCTCCGGCTCCGGCCAATCGTCGAAGCGCGAGCGCGCGTGCAGCGTGGTCAGATTGTTGAGCAGCAGCACTTCGCCGGGTTCGAGCCGGAACGTCGTCTTCACCCGCTCGCCGAAGCGCTGGAGCGCGTCCATCGCCTCGATCAGCGCGGAGTCGCCCTCGCCCGCCGCGTGCAAACCGTCGGCGAGGTAGGGCGGCGCGTAGCGGATGCTCAGCGCCCGCCCGGCGATCGAGAACACCGGCACGCGGCGCGGCGCGACCCACGCCGGGTCGAACGGCTGGTCGCCGCGGCGATGGTTGGGCGCGCCGCGGTAGAGCGCAGGCAACAGCTCGGGCCTCTCGCGCAGGAAGAGGTTGTGCACGGCGAAGGCGCTGGCGACCGCGCTGTCGCCGCCGCGCCGCGCGGCCCGCACCGCCATCAGCGCGATCATGTCGCAGGCGTCGGTGTGGAGATGAAGGTCCTCGCCGTT
>CAZKHF010000226.1:0-4996 GCA_964552445.1 uncultured Bradyrhizobium sp.
GCCGAAGCGGATGATCCGCCTGCTGCAGGGCGACGTCGGCTCGGGCAAGACGATCGTCGCGCTGCTGGCGATGGCCGACGTGGTCGAAGCGGGACATCAGGCGGCGCTGATGGCGCCGACCGAAATCCTCGCCCGCCAGCATTTCGAGCGCATCCGCCCGCTCGCCGAGGCCGCCGGGCTGCGCATCGCGCTGACCACCGGCCGCGACAAGGCCTCCGAGCGCCGCCAGACGATGGCCGCGCTGGAAGCGGGCGAGATCGACGTCGTCGTCGGCACCCACGCTTTGTTCCAGGAGAGCGTCGCCTTCCGCGACCTCGGCTTGGCGGTGGTCGACGAGCAGCATCGCTTCGGCGTCCACCAGCGCCTGGCGCTCGCCGGCAAGGGCGAGGCGGTCGATCTCCTGGTGATGACCGCGACGCCGATCCCGCGCACGCTGGTGCTGGCCTATTTCGGCGACATGGACGCTTCCGCCTTGACCGAGAAGCCGCCCGGCCGCGCGCCGATCGACACCCGCGTGATGCCGATCGAGCGGCTCGACGAGGTGATCGCCGGCGTCGGCCGCGCCATCGCCGGCGGCGCGCGCGCCTATTGGATCTGCCCGCTGGTGGAGGAGAGCGAGGCGCTCGACGTCGCCGCGGCGGAGGAGCGCGCCGCCGCGCTGAGAGAGTTCTTCGGCGACGCGGTCGGCCTGGTGCACGGCCGCATGAAGGGACCGGATAAGGACGCGGCGATGGAGCGCTTCCAGCGCGGCGAGACGAAAGCGCTGGTCGCCACCACGGTGGTCGAGGTCGGCGTCGACGTTCCCGAGGCGACGATCATGGTGATCGAGCACGCCGAACGCTTCGGCCTGGCGCAATTGCACCAGTTGCGCGGCCGGGTCGGGCGCGGCGCCGGGCGCTCCTCGTGCCTCTTGCTCTACAAGGGCCCGCTCGGCGAAGCCGCGCGCGCCCGGCTGGAAATTCTGCGCGAGACCGAAGACGGCTTCCGCATCGCCGAGGAGGACTTGCGGCTGCGCGGCGAAGGCGACGTGCTCGGCGTGCGCCAGGCCGGCCAACCCGGCTTCCGCCTGGCGCGTCTGGAAGTCCACGGCGCGCTGCTGAAGCTCGCGCGGCGGCAGGCCGAGGCGGCGCTGGCGGCGAGCGAGAGGCTCGGCGGCGAGGAGAACCGCGGCTTGCGGCTGCTGCTCTATCTCTTCGAGCGCGACGAGGCGGTGCGGCTGATGGAGGCGGGGTGAGGGGGCGCTTCCGGCTCGTCGGCCGCATAGCCGATCGAAGACGGGCGTTCCTCGCACATCCTACGCGAGAATGGGTTGGGGCGAGGGCGCAGCTCGACCTGATTGCGGCCTGCACGAACGGCTGAGGTCTGACGCTTGGCACGCGAGCGCGCGTTAGTTTGTAAGACCGCGTTCGACCCGACGGCGTCTTTATAGTTGGCGCAACATTCAACAGTTCTCGACCTCGGGATTGCAACCAAAGCACCGGGGCCTTTGCCGGCCGAGCCCGGACGGCTCTCTCTTCTTGCAAGATAAGGGAGTCAGGGAATATCGAAAGTGGCGCGGACAATGTGGACCAAAAAACATCCAACATTGCGAAATTGCCACTTGCGCTTTCCAATTTTTATCGGAGGTTAAGGTGCCGCGGGTCGGCGGCCAATATTTCACATAGGGTGGAGGAAAAACATGCGATACTTGTGTCTCGCCGCAACAGCTGCTGTTCTATCGTCGGTCTTAAGTTCGAGCCTTGCCGCCGCATGCGAGCCCCGTCCGGTGTGCATAAATATCCAGTGGTGCATGACGGGAAGTGGTCACGAATATAATGACGCGCTTATAAAAGCTGCTCAGCAGGGGGATGGTAACGGTGTCGGTGTTGACACTGCCGCATGCCAACATAAATACGGACAAAAGACACCCCAAGGGTGGGATTCTGTTTCAGCCGGATGCACAAACTCTGATTACGCAGCGATCGGCAAGAAGGCGTTGGGAGGAACCCCCGGCTCTTGCGATTGACATGCCGATAAGTATGCAGCCCAAGTATTAAAGGCCCCGACCTAGTCGGGGCCGTTGCCTTGCCTAGCCAAAAACATCATGTCCGAGACGCGATTATGTCGGGCTTGTGTGAAAATGAAAGCGTGTCGCCGCGAATCAACATAAACCAAACTGCTGTGGGCCCTACGGCGACAGCGTGCGCGATGTCAGCGCTCCGCCCCTCTCCGATCAACCCGCCAGGGCGCCAAGCGTCAGCGTTGAACGACGAGCAGGTAAGGCGAAGGTCGGGCAATGGTCGAGCAGCCCAGTTCATTGCTCGCGTGGCGGAGCGTGAGCGCGAGAGGAATTCGAAGTCAAGGACGACGCCAGAGCCCGTCGCTTGCGACGGGCTCTGGCGTCGCCGCCGAAGGCGGCGCGCTTCGCGCATCCTTGAGTTCGAATTCCTCTCTCGCAAAATCGCCGCCAAGCAAGCAATGAACGCCTCTGCCGGCGCGCCGGCGGCGCTCCCATCCTGCTTGCGGAGGTTGCGTGATCGCCGCGACAGGGCGGAAAACCGACGCGTCTGGTTATGGTTGAAAGCCTTGCCTCGCGGCGCGCTGCATTTGCGTTATGAACGTCGCGATCAAGCGCGCTCTCAGGGCGACGCCGTAGTTATTGCTGACGAAGCAATTGCCGAGATTCGCTTTCTCCGACACGGGCTTTCGGAATCTCCAGTCGGCTATGCTGGGCGCGCCGCCGCCAGGCGAGGTCCCAGACCTTGTCCCGATCCTCGTCGAAGACGAGGGCCGGGTCGGCCTCGACGAGGCCCCAGGCGCGCAGTTCGATCTCGTGTTCAAGTTGGCCTGGCCCCCAGCCGGCGTAGCCGAAGGCGACGAGGGCCTTCGCCGGGCCTCTGTTGGCGGCGATGTCGTGCAAGATCCCGACGCTCGCCGTCATCGACAGGCGATCCGTAATCGCGACGGTCTCCCGCCGCTGGTAGTCGGAGCTGTGGACCACGAAGCCGAGCTCCGGCTGAACCGGGCCCCCCGAAAAGACGCGCACGCCGCCCGCGACGTCGCCTTCCTTTTGGCCGAGCGCTTTGAGAAGGCTGGCGAGCGGTTGCTCGCCGATCGGCTTGTTGACGACGACGCCCATGGCGCCGCCGGGTCCGTGCTCAACGATCAAAACGACCGCGCGCTCGAAGCGCGGGTCGCCCATCTCGGGTGCGGCGACCAGCAATTGGCCGGCGAGCGAGGATCGAACGAGCGTTTCGTCCGGCCCCGGCAGCGCCGCCCTGAGCAGGGCGGTCTGCAGGAGCAGCGCTGCGACGATAAAGCCGAGACGACGCCACCCGACCGCGGACATTTCTCACCTGCGCGTCTGTAGCGAGAACCAACGATAACACGCGCGCGCCGCCCGCCAAAGGAGCTTCGTCGCGGCGTTCCCCGCGCAACCTGTTTCAAAGGCGCGCTTGGCGCAGCCCTCGGTTGGACAAGCGCCCGCCGAGGCTGTTTAATCCCGCGCTCGACGCCGACGGCGGGCGAACGCGCCCGCGCGCTCGCGCCGTCGCGCCTTCTCGCCGCCGGAGCCTACCGTTTGTCCATCGGGATCGTCATCACGGTCATCAGCGTCGTATTGATCGTGCACGCGGCCAAGACCGGGCGCTTCTGGCCGTGGGGCTTCATCATTCTGTTTCTGCCGTTAGCGGGCGCGGTCGCTTACATCCTGGTCGAGCTGGTTCCGGAGTGGCTCGGTTCGTCGACGGCGCGGCGGGCGCGCTTTCGCTTCGCCGGCGCGGTCGACCCGTCGCGCCGCTATCGCCAGGCGCGCGACGCGCTCGACCTGGTCGACACCATCGCCAACCGCGCCGCGCTCGCCGAGGAATGCCTGGCGCTCGGCAAGTTCGACGAGGCGCTCGCCCAGTACGACGCCATCCTCGCCAAGCCGCAAGGCGACGAGCCGGGCTTCATGCTCGGCAAGGCGCGCGCCGAATACGGGCTCGGGAACGCCGCGGCGGCGCTCTCTTCGCTGGCCGAGATCGCGCGACGCTGGGCGGACTATCGCTCCGAAGACGCCCATCTCCTGCTGGC
The DNA here is from genome assembly GCA_964552445.1 of uncultured Bradyrhizobium sp. Classification (GTDB taxonomy): domain Bacteria; phylum Pseudomonadota; class Alphaproteobacteria; order Rhizobiales; family Beijerinckiaceae; genus Roseiarcus. The sequence continues at coordinate 4,054 of CAZKHF010000226.1, forward strand.
GATGACGCTCGAGCAGGCGGGGCGCGCCGAGGAGGCGCTCGCCGCCTACGCCGACGTCGCCGCGACGTACCCCGGCGTCGAGCCGCGCGTGCGCCAGGCGCAATTGCTGCAGCGGCTCGGGCGTGAGGCGGAGGCGCGCGCCGTCGCCGCAGAGGTGGCCAAGAGCCTCGGCCGCGCGCCAGCGCATGTGCGCCGCCGGCAGGCCGAATGGCTCGCCGCGGCGCGCCGCATCGCCGGCGCCTGAGCCGATCCGTCTGCGCCGTCGCCAACCCGCGCTTGCCGCCGTGGCGCCGCCGCGGCGGCGCCCCCATATCGCGGAGGCGCGCGAAGGCTTGAAGGAGGCGACATGGGCGTGCTGGTCAATGGCGAATGGCGCGTCGATAATGAGTTCCCCAGGGACGCCTCGGGCCGCTTCGTGCGGCCGGACTCGGCGTTCCGCAATTGGGTGACCCCGGACGGCGCGCCGGGGCCGACCGGGGAGGGCGGCTTTCCCGCCGAGGCGGGGCGCTATCGTCTCTATGTCTCGCTCGCCTGTCCGTGGGCGCACCGCACGCTGATCTTCCGCAAGCTGAAGGGCCTTGAGTCGATCGTCGGCCTATCGGTGGTCAACTGGCTGATGGGCGAGGAGGGCTGGACCTTCGCAGAAGGGCAGGGCGTCGTCGCCGATCCCGTGCTCGGCGCGCGCCGCCTCGCCGAGCTCTATGTCGCCTCGCGGCCACGTTTCACCGGCCGCGTCACCGTGCCGGTGTTGTTCGACGCGAAGACCCGCCGCATCGTCAACAACGAATCGGCCGACATCATCCGCATGTTCAACTCGGCGTTCGACGCGCTCGGCGCCGCGCCGGGCGACTATTACCCGCCCGACTTGCGTGACGAGATCGACGCGCTCAACGCGAAGATCTACCCGACGGTCAACAACGGCGTCTATCGCGCCGGCTTCGCC
>CAZKHF010000227.1:0-4992 GCA_964552445.1 uncultured Bradyrhizobium sp.
GTGGAGAACACGGTCGCCTCGCTGTCGTCAGGAGCGTGCGGCGCGGCCTGCGCCGAGGGCGGCGTTGGCTGCGCCGCCGCCGCGGGCGTTGGGGCCGCGCTCGGCGGCGTCGCGGCGAGCCAAGGCCAGGGCTCGGTCGACAATTTCTGCACTCAACTGAACAACGCGGTCAGCAACGCCAACGCGATCGAGAGCTGGCTTAACGCCGCCGGCGTCGGCTCGGACCTGATCAACGTCGTCGCCAGCGTCGGCGACCCCGTCAGCGTCGCCCAATGCGCCTGCGACATCGAGCAGGGCGTCGGGCAGATCGGCGGCCAGGCCGGCGCCTGCTTCCAGGACGCCATTTGCGGGCTGCAGCAGGACCTCGGCTTCGGCGGATGCAGCTGCACGCCGCCGCCGCCGGTAGCCGTCGCCTGCAGCCAGATCGTCGGCGACAACAGCGCCCCCGCGCCGACGCGGGTCGACGTGTTGTCGAACGGAACCCTCGTCACTGACCTGCGGCAGGGGTGGGACGGACACAGCCAGTATTGCTCGCCGCAGCAATACTGCTTCTGCCCGAGCCCGATGCAGCTTGTGGAGGAGCCCGACTACGCTCTGTTGGGCAGCGACCCGTGGCCGTGCCAGTCGCAGACCATGTACTATTGCGCCTGGACCTATTCCTGCCAGTGCCCGCAGCTCGGACCGGGGCAGACGACGCACCCGGCGGCGACGTCCGGGCCGATGTCGCAAGTCTGCCTGTGCGACAACACCGGTTTGGCCGCCGCGCCGCCGGTGAAGTCGACCATCAATCCGACCGGCTCGATCTGCCCCATTCCGCTGACCGGCGTCCCTTGCCCGAACGGGCAGGTCTATGACGCGAAAGGCCAGTGCGTCCCCGCCTGCGCGGGCGCCAACCAGGTGATGACGCCGGACGGCCGTTGCTGCGATCCGATGCAAATAACCTCGTGCGGGACCTGCTGCCCGCCGGGGACGACGCCGAACCTCACGAATGGGACCTGCAGTCCCAGCCCGGTCATCCAGTAGGCGAGCGATGAACGAGCCGCGGCGCATATCCCTCTTGCAGCGGCGTCTCCCGACCGGCGCGCGCCGGCGCTTCGCCGCGATCGGCCTCGCGCTGGTCGCGCTCGCCGCGGCGGCCGGCGCGCGCGCGCAGACGCCGCCCGCCGCGGTGATCGCGCCGGGCGAGGCCGCCGTCGCGGGGTTCTCCGGCGCGCCGCCGCCGGCGCGCATCGCGCCGGGCGAGGACCCCGCCGCCAAGACCTTCATCGATCTCGGCGGCCCATCGTTGCGCGTCGTCGATCTGCGGCGCATGGGCGGGCCGGCCGTCGCTCAGGCAGTCCGCGCGCTGAAACCCTTCACCTTCGCGGCGCGCGACCTTGGACAAGTGTTCGGCGTCGCGCTCGACGACGCCGACCCGCCCAACATCTATGTCGCGGCGACCTCCGCTTACGGCCTGCCGATCGTCGTGACCGATCCCGGCGGCGCGCCGGTTCACGTCAGCCGGGGCGCGCCGGGGGCGACGTTCATGCCCGGCCTGTGGGGCCCGCGCGGCGGGCCGGGGACGATCTTCAAGATCGACGGCGTCGCCGCGACGGTCACGCCGTTCGCAGACGTGAAAACCGACGGCCGCGCCAATTCCGGCGCGGCGCTCGGCGCTCTCGCCTACGACCCGCGCACGAAATTGCTCTACGTCTCGGATCGCGAAAGCGGCCTCATCCACTGCTTCTCGCTCAGCGGCGTCGATCTCGGGGCCTACGACCACGGCGTCGCCGGTTTGGCCGCTCAGGGACTGACGCCCGCGCCTTGGACGCGGCGCGAACCGATCGACGTCGCGAGCCCGGCTTTCGACAGCGGAGATCCCTCGACCTGGAACCTCGCCGCGCCCGAACGGCGCGTATTCGGCCTCGCCGTGCGCGACCGCCGGCTCTACTACGCGGTCGCTGACAGCCTGCGCGTGTGGTCGGTCGGGCTGAAGGACGACGGCGGCTTCGGCGACGACGCGACGATCGAGCTCACCGCGCCGCCCGCCGCGGGACCGACCGAGATCGCGACCATCGCCTTTGACGATCAGGGGCGCATGCTGCTCGCCGAGCGCGCGGCGTCGACGGGCGCGTTCAGCTTCGAGCCGCTCGCCGCGCCGGCGATCGGCCGCCTGCTGCGCTACGCGATGGTCGGGCGAACGGCGGACGGGCGGCGCATCTGGCGCGAGACGCCGGACGAATACGCCGTCGGCTTCCCCGGCGATTATCGCAACGTCGACGGCGGCGTCGCCGAGGGCTACGCCTACGCGCGCTCGGGCGAGCTCCTTCCGGGATCGTGCGACGGCTTCCTGTGGACGACCGGCGAGGACCTGCGCGACGCCGCCGATCGCGCGCTCGCCGAGCGCCTCGCCCAGACGGGCCCTTTGCCGGTCGACGGCCTGCAAGGCGAAGGCGTGTGGCAGGACCGGCCGCGCAACCTCCCGCCGCTGATGAGCTACTTCGTCGCCTATGGCGACGGCCCGTGGGACGACGCCTTCCACGGCCGCATGGGCGTGATCGCCGTCCGCCGCGACTGCGCGCCGGCGGCGCCGGCGAGCCCCGCGGCGGCGCCCGCCGCGCCTTCGCTCGCGCCGCCGTCCGCGCCGCCGCCGACCATCGGCGGGCCGCCCTCGCCGCCTTCGCCGCCCCCCGCGACCCCGCCGGCCGCCTGCAATCCCAACGAGCTCCGCCGCGTCGGCGACGGCGGCGTCTCCTGCCAGCCGGCGTGCCAGCGGCCGGACGTTCAGGTGGGAGACAAGTGCTGCCCGCCGTCGGCCTTGGCCGCCAACGCGGCGTGCTCGAATTCGTCCTGCCCCGCCGGCCAGACGCCGATCGGGCCGAGCAATTTCTGCTGCGACGGCGCGCACGTCTACGCGAGCGCGAACGGCGCGCCCGCCTGCTGCGCCGGGGCGGTGGTCGACGGCCAGTGCGCGCCGCCGCCGCCCGCCTGCGCGCCCGCGGCCAACGGTCAGAACTGCCCGCCAAGCTGCGCGGCCGGCTATGTCGCGATCGGCGGCGCCTGCTGCCTGGCGAGCCAGCTCACGTCGACCGGCGTCTGCTGCCCCGCCGGGCAAGCGCCGAGCGGTACCGGCAAAAGCGTGTGCGCGCCGATCTTGCACATTCCGACCGGGCCGTCGTGCTGCGCCTCCGGCCTCATTCCGACCGCGAGCGGCGCCTGCTGCGCCCCCGCCGACGTGACCACGGCGGGCGCTTGCTGCCCGAGACCCGTCGATCCGGCCAATCGATCCGCCTGCCCGCCGGTTCAGCCGGTCGTTCCGTTCGCGCCGGCGACGCCCGTCGTCCCGGCCTGCGCGCCCGGCTACAGCATGACGGCGGACGGAAGCTGTTGTTCTGATCGCTACCTCAGCGCGGATCGGCGCTCATGCTTGACGAGCCCGCAGCCCTGCGCGCCGGGGCAGGTTCGCGATCAAGCCGGCCGATGCGTGATCATTGTCCCGCCGGCCTGCCCGAGCGGTCAGGAGCGCGTCGGAACGGCCTGCGCGGCCGCTTGTCCGCCAGGAGAGGCGCGATTGGCTTCAGGTCTCTGCAAGCCGGTTGCGACGCTCTGTCCGCGCGGGGAGGCGCGCAACCGCGACGGCGTCTGCGCGCCGGTCGCGCTCACGGCCTGCCCGCCCGGCCAGCTCCGCGATCGGCGCGGCGTCTGCGTCCGTTCGGCGATCGGCCGCTGTCCGCCCGGCTCGCTGCGCAGCGACCAGGGGCTGTGCGCGCCGCCGCCCTCCCTCTGTCCGCTCGGATTCGTCCGCAACGCCTTCGGCGTTTGCGTTCCCGTCGCGGCGCCGGGCTGGTTCGCGCCGCCGGTCCGCCCCAACTTCCCGGCGCCCGGCGCCGGCCGCGTCGCGCCGCGCGGGCTCGCGCGTTGACGGCGGCCCGTCGGCGCAGGCGTCATCGTCCGCCGCGCGCGCTTTTCGCCGCTTCACGCCTTCCCGTGCGGCGCGCGCTCGACTTTCGGGTCGAGCGGCCAGCGCGGCCGGGCGGCTACGGAAAGGTCGTCGACGAGGCCGCGCCGCAGGCGCTCGATTCCCGCCCACGCGATCATCGCGCCGTTGTCGGTGCACAGGCTGATCGGCGGCGCGACCAGCGGCAGGCCGGCCTGGGCGCAGAAACGCGCCAGAGCCTCGCGGATCGCCCCATTGGCGGCGACGCCGCCCGCGACCACCACGCCGTGCGCGACGCCGACGCGCTGGCGGAACAGTCTCAAGCCAACGCGCATGCGGTCCTCGATCACGTCGACCACCGCCGCCTGAAACGAAGCGCAAAGGTCGGCGACGTCGTGGGCCTTCAGCGGCGCGATCGCCTGCGCGGCAATGCGCGTCGCCGTCTTCAGCCCCGACAACGAGAAGTCGGCGTTCGGCCGGCCGAGCATCGGGCGCGGCAGGGCGAAGCGCGTCGGGTCGCCGTCCTTCGCCGCCGCCTCCACCGCCGGCCCGCCGGGGTAGGAGAGGCCGAGCAGCTTGGCGGTCTTGTCGAACGCCTCGCCGATCGCGTCGTCGACCGTCGTGCCGAGGCGGTCGTAGTCGCCGACCCCTTTCACCGCGAGAATCTGGGTGTGGCCGCCGGAGGCGAGCAGCAGCAGATAGGGAAACGGCAGCGGCCGCGTCAGCCGCGCCACCAGCGCGTGCGCTTCGAGATGGTTGACGGCGATGAGCGGCTTGCCGGTCGCGAGCGCGATTCCCTTGCCGGTCATCAGGCCGACCACCACGCCGCCAATCAGCCCCGGCCCGGCCGCGGCGGCGACGCCGTCGAGGTCGCGCGCGCGTAAGTTCGCGCGGCGCAGCGCGCGGGCGACCAGCGCGTCGACGATCTCGACATGGGCGCGCGCCGCAATCTCCGGCACCACGCCGCCGAACGGCGCGTGGGCGGCGATCTGGCTCATCACCTCGTCGGCGAGAATCTCGCCGCCGCCCTCGGGGCGCAGGCGCACCACCGCCGCGGCGGTCTCGTCGCAAGTCGT
>CAZKHF010000228.1:0-4953 GCA_964552445.1 uncultured Bradyrhizobium sp.
GAGTTGAAATCGGGGAATGCGGATCCTGTCCCCGTAATGCGTAATGTCGTAATGTGTCCCATAATGCCCCATAATGCCCCATAATGCCCGTAATGCCCGTAATGCCCGTAATGCGTAATGGCCGTAAAGTGCCCGTAAAGACCCGTAAAGACCGTAAAGATGGTTCCTCCTCGGAAGCCATGTCACCCTTTTACCCGTGTCTCAGCTGCGGGGTCCAGTCCACAGCACTGTCACGGTAACCTCAGCACCGCGAGCCGATAGCGCCCGATCCGCGAAGGCGTGCGCCGGCTCGCCCAAGGCCCCTCGAATGGCGCATGCAGAGTGTGGTATCAACTTAGGTCACGCCGACTCGCTGATTCTGGCCTCGCCGAAAGAGCAGTGCGCCGCGCTTGGACAACGGAGTCCGAACAGACCAAGGACCGGCTATGCGTAACGTCGTGTTGGCCACTGCGATCGTGTCCCGTTTCGTGGTGTAGCAGCGGCGGTGTGATGATCGCGCTGACCTGCGGTTTCGCCCATGCAGCGTCGACGAAAGATGACGTGTTCGCAAACGGCGCCCTCCGGGCATTGCGGGGCATTGCGGGGACATGGGCATTGCGGGGACATGATACGAATTCCCCAATTGCATTGCGTCGACGCCGTCATTCCCTAATCCCGATCCTGCCGCTCCTTAAGCTCGGTTCCGGCCCTTCGGGCGGCGGCGCTCCGCAGCAATATCTTTCCGATAATCAGAATTCTTGGTATTCTGCTCCTTCGTCGAATCCACACGCGCGGCGCTCCGCCCCACGCGAACCACGGAGTCCGCCGGTCATGAACGCGCCCGTCGTCTCTCCCGCTTGCTTTGGCGCGCGCGGCGCGGTGGGGAATCGCGAAGCGCGGCGGGCGCGCATTCTCGCGCTGGTCCAGGCGGGCTGGACCTATGCGGGAATCGCGCGCGAAGAGGGACTTTCGCGCGAGCGCGTGCGCCAGATCGTCGCGCAGCCGCTCGGCGAGGGCGCCGGCGAGAGCAAGCTCGGCCACGCGCTGGCGCCGATCGCCCGGCGGGAGCCGGCGCTGCGGCTCGCCGCGCGCGGCGGCGCCGACGGCGATCTCCGCGCGATCGACCGGCTGCTGAAAGCGCTCGAACGGCTCGACCAATACGGCGCCGTCGCCGGCGCGGACACGCCCTACGACGAGAACGCGCTTCGAGCGGTTGCCGGCCCAAGCTCGATTCCATGGCGCAATGCATTCGCGGCGCTCGCGAGCAGAAAGGGGCGCGCGAAGCAGGCGCCGAGGCGCCCGACGGAGGGGATGGCGAGACGAAGGCGAGCGAAAGCGCGCCGAGCGGCGATTGGGGCCCTTGACGCGGCCGCAACCCCCTGTCGTTGCGGCGAATTCTCGCAGCGAGGCCCTTGACGCGGCTTGACGCGGCTTGACAAAACTTGACGAAGCTTGACGGGACTTGACGAAACTCGACGCCGTCCTCGACGCGCCCGCCGCGCGCGAGGCTGACGAAGGCGCGCCGCAAGTCGATCAAGCCGTCGGCCCGCGGCGTCCGGCCGAAGCGGTCTGGGCCGCCGCTTCCTCCGCCGCGAAGGCGGCGATCGCCTTGGCGACGATCGCCTTGGCGTCGAGGCCGGCCGCCGCGTATTGCCGCTCGGGCTTGTCCTGGCCCTGGAAGAGGTCGGGCAGGGTCATCGTCCTGACCTTGAGCCCGCCGTCGAGCGCGCCCTCTTCCGCCAGCAGGCTCAGCGCATGCGCGCCGAAGCCGCCGCTCGCCCCTTCCTCGATGGTGATCAGCAGCTCGTGCCGCGCCGCGAGATTGAGGATCAGCTCGCGGTCGAGCGGCTTGGCGAAGCGGGCGTCGGCCACCGTGGTCGACAACCCGCGCGCCGCCAGCTCGTCGGCCGCCTTCAGCGCCTCGGCGAGCCGCCCGCCGAGCGACAGGATGGCGACGCGCGAACCCTCGCGCAGCACCCGCCCCTTGCCGATCGGCAACGGGACGCCGCGCTCGGGCAGCTCGACGCCGACGCCTTCGCCGCGCGGATAGCGCACGGCGATCGGGCCGGCGTCGTAGGCGGCGCAGGTGGCGATCATATGCACGAGCTCGGCCTCGTCGGCGGCCGCCATCACCGTCAGGTTGGGCAGGCAGGTCAGGAAGGCGAGGTCGAACGCGCCGGCGTGGGTGGCGCCGTCCGCGCCGACCAGCCCGGCGCGGTCGATGGCGAAGCGCACCGGCAGGTTCTGCAGCGCCACGTCGTGGACCACTTGATCGAACGCGCGCTGCAGGAAGGTCGAATAGATGGCGCAGAACGGCTTGAAGCCTTCGCAGGCGAGCCCCGCGGCGAAGGTGACGGCGTGCTGCTCGGCGATGCCGACGTCGAACATGCGCTCGGGGAAAGCCGCGGCGAAGCGGTCGAGCCCGGTTCCGGCGGGCATCGCCGCGGTGACCGCGACGATCCGGGGGTCGCGCGCCGCCTCGGCGATCAGCGCGTCGGAAAAGACGCGGGTGAAGGCCGGCGCGTTGGCCTTCGATTTGACCTGCACGCCGGTGACGACGTCGAAGGCGGCGACGCCGTGATACTTGTCGTCGGCGGCCTCGGCGGGCGGGTAGCCTTTGCCCTTCTTGGTGACGACGTGCACCAGCACCGGTCCGTCGGGGACGTCGCGCACGTTCTTCAGGATCGGCAGCAGGTGGTCGAGGTTGTGGCCGTCGACCGGCCCGACGTAGAAGAAGCCGAGCTCCTCGAACAGCGTGCCGCCGGTCCAGAAGCCGCGGCCGTATTCCTCGGTGCGCTTCGCCTTGTCATAGAAGAACTTCGGCAGGCGGCGGGCGAGCTGCTTGGCGACGTCGCGCAGCGAGCGATAGGCGTGGCTCGAAACCAGCCGCGCCAGATAGGCCGACAGCGCGCCGGTCGGCGGCGCGATCGACATGTCGTTGTCGTTGAGCACGACGATCAGCCGCGAGCGCGCGCCGCCGGCGTTGTTCAGCGCCTCGTAGGCCATGCCGGCCGACATCGCCCCGTCGCCGATCACCACCACCACGGCGTGCCGGCCGCCTTCGAGATCGCGCGCCGTCGCCAAGCCGAGGCCGGCGGAGATCGAGGTCGAGGAATGGCCGGCGCCGAACGGGTCGTATTCGCTCTCGGCGCGCTTGGTGAAGCCAGACAGCCCGCCGGCTTGGCGCAGGGTGCGGATGCGGTCGCGGCGGCCGGTGAGGATCTTGTGGGGATAGGCCTGGTGGCCGACGTCCCAGATCAGCCGGTCGCGCGGCGTGTCGAACACGTAATGCAGCGCGACGGCGAGCTCGACCACGCCCAAGCCCGCGCCGAGATGGCCGCCGGTCTTCGAGACCGCGCTGATCGTCTCGGCGCGCAGCTCGTCGGCGAGCCGCTTGAGGTCGGCGACCGGAAGCCGGCGCAGATCCTCCGGCGAGCGGATGCGATCGAGCAAGGGCGTGTCGGGCGGCGGCGTCATCTCGGGCCTCCTCGGGGCCGCCGGGACGCGCGCCTCCGCGAAATACAACCACTACACCCGACCCGGCGCGCGCGCCAACCGGGTTTGCGAAGAAAGAATAGTCGCCGCCGCCTGCGCCAATGGCCAGAGCGCACGCCAATACGCTTACGCCTCTTTCGCGAGCACGATTGAAGAAACGGCGCGACCGTGGCGCCATGACGATCGCGTCAACGTCGATGGTTGGAGCTATATTGGCTCTATAAGCGTCTTCGGCCGACCGCCTCGCCGAAGGCTGCGGCGCGGGCTTCCAGCGCGGTCGGGGCGGCCCTCGCGATCGCTTCGCGCTCAGGCGCTGGCGGTTCGCGAGCGCCGCGCGCCCTCGGTGCGGAAGACGCGGTCCCACCAGCCGACGCTGACGCCAAAATTCGCGTCGTCGTGATAGTGGTGGGCCATGTGCCGCACCCGCGCCTGGTAGAGCCAGTCGCCCGGCTCGATGACGAAATGGTGCGTCGCGTGGTGGACGAACATGTAGGCCGCGTAGCCGACCAGCATGCCGCTGGTGAAGCCGCCGGCGAATGCCGGATCGAGCCGCATCAGCGGCAGATAGCAGATCGCGATCACCAGCCCGCTGGAAAGGAACGACGGCACGCCGATGAAGGCGTTCGGCTCGCGATGATGGGCCTCGTGCAGCGCGGTGAGGATCGGCGCGCCGTGGTAGACGAAGCGGTGGATAAGGTACTCGACCAGCGTCCAAACGACGGCGCCGAAGGCGAGGCACAAGCCCCAGGCGGGCGCGGCGGCGAGCCCGTAATGGGCGAGAGCGAAGCCCGCGAACAGCGCCACCGCAACCGGAATCACGAAGAAATCGCCGAAATAGAGGATGTTGCCGATCCGCATGGAAGCGCTCCGTCTCGCGCGATCCGCGTCGCTCGCAATTCGAGCATAAACGGCGCAATTCGCTTTGCGCAAGCGCGCAGGCGCCCGGGAAGGCCGCTGATCGCTCCGGCCTCGTCGGCGCCCTATATTCCGTCATCGGCCCATGCTAGAGGCGCGCCGTCGCTTGGGCGAGCGAGTCGGCCATGCCGGAAGCTGCAGCGCATTTCGTCAACCGCGCCGGGTGGCTGCGCGCCGCCGTGCTCGGCGCCAACGACGGCGTCATCTCCACCGCGAGCCTCGTCTGCGGCGTCGCCGCCTCGGGCGCGTCGCACGGCGCGATCCTCACCGCCGCCGCGGCGGGCTGGGCGGCGGGCGCGATGGCGATGGCGGCGGGCGAATACGTTTCGGTCGGCTCACAGGCCGATTCGGAAGCGGCCGACCTCGAGCGCGAGCGCCGCGCGCTGGAGAGCGCGCCCGACGTCGAGACGCGCGAGCTGACGCAAATCTACGAGCGGCGCGGCCTGTCGAGCCGTCTCGCCCGCCAGGTGGCGCGGCAGCTGATGGCCAGGGACGCGCTCAGCGCCCACGCGCGCGACGAGCTCGGCTTCAGCGACGCGCGCGCCGCCAATCCGGCGCTCGCCG
>CAZKHF010000229.1:0-4922 GCA_964552445.1 uncultured Bradyrhizobium sp.
CGCTGGCCGTGCTGGCCGGGGCCGTATTCGCGCTTGTTGACCGGGCTGCGGGGGCGACCCCAGATGTTCTCGCCCATCCGGCGGTCGATCTTGTACTTCGCTTCTGCGCGCTTCGTCATCGCGGTTCCTCTGGCCTGTCAGGGAACGCGCCCTCCTCCGCGCGACGTCTCGTCGGTGGGACGAGCCGCCGCGCCGACAGGCTTCGGCCGAGCCAGGCTGAAGCCGCGGGTGCGTCAAACGACGCGCGCGCCCTCATGGCGAAGGGCGCGCGTCGCGTCAGTCCCCTAGGCCGCGGTGGCGGCGATGTCAAACCGAAAGTGGCGGCGGACATGGCGGCGGGCGAGGCGTCGCCCGGCCGCCACGACGCCCAGCGGCGGACAGCGCGGCGGCCGACCCGTTCGATCGAGGAGCAGAATCGCGACCCCGCCGCCTGCTGCGGCTTTCCCGTCGACGTCGCCGCGGCGCGCGACGGGATGGCGGGCGTCGCGCCGGCGCAGGCTTGGGCGCCTCGGCGCAGTCGAATCACAGCGCGAATCGGCCTTTGGCAAGCATCGCCGCGGCGCCCTTCGTGCTGCGACGCACCCATGTCTGCCATGCACGGCTAACATAGACGCTTTCTCATTATCGCCAAAATGAGCAATATAATGCGCCTTTGTATCGGGATAGAGCAATTAATCGCCACATTTGATACAACGCGACGCGCCTGTATATGATGGGACCGCATGGCTTACGGCGCCGCGACATTGACTTTGGCGGCGCAGCAAACTATGTTGCGATCGTCACGGAGAAGGAACGCTCGAAGGGTCTACGTCGGAGAAGAGGTCGGACCGCCAGAGAGTCTGCCCCTAACGAGATGGAGACTGCCATGAAGTTTTCCTTCATTCGCCGCTTTTTCCAGGAGCGGCGGGTCTACTGGTCGGTTATACACGAACTGTCCGCGTACACCGACCGCGAGCTGCGCGACCTCGGCGTCGATCGCGCCGACATCGAGTACATCGCTCGCGAAGCCGCGCGCGCCTGAGGCGCGCGCCGCAAGCGGCTCGGCGAGGACCTTTCCCCGCCGCTTCGCTCAAGCGCCGTCGCGGCCTCGCCGCCGCGGCCCCGCGCCTTTCGCGAGGCCCTTGCTCGCGCGCCCGCCGCCCGCGGTCGATCGACCGACCGCGGTCGGGCCGGCGCGCAGCGCTCCACCCCCCAAGGGAACTCCCGAAGGGGTTCGCCTCGGGGACGAGGTCGGACGAAGCAGAGACTCGATCCTTAACGAAATGGAGACTGTCATGGACTTTTCCTTCATCCGTCGGTACTTGGATGAGCGTCGGGCGTACTTGCAGGTTGTTCGCGAGCTGTCCTCGTACACCGACCGTGAGCTGCGCGACCTCGGCATCGATCGCGCCGATATCGAGCACATCGCGCGCAGCGCCCAGCGCGGCTGAGGCGCGCGCCGCAACCGGCTCGGCGAGGCGGCGCCCCCGCTGTCTCGCCGAGCGTTCCCGCGCCGTCTCGCCCTTGACGAAATGGAGATCGCTATGAACTTTTCTTTCATTCGCCGCTATTTGCAGGAGCGGCGGACCTACGCGCAGGTGGTTCGCGAGCTGTCCTCGTGCACCGACCGCGAACTGCGCGAGCTCGGCTTCGAGCGCGCCGACATCTACGACATCGCCCGCCAGCAAGCCGCGCGCGGCTGACGCGCCCCGCCTGCGGCCTTATCGCCGCGGCCGCTTTCCGCCTTTCATGAGGCGTCCGGCCTGCGCGCGCCGGCTTTGGCGGCCCGCCGGCGGATCTCCGCCCGGCCGGCGCCCGCCCAATTCGCCGGATAGCGCGCGCCGTTCATCCCCAGACCGCTTGGCCGCTTCGCCGCGCGCGACCACGGCGCCCTCGCGCCGCTCGCGCCCGGTCACTTGGCCGCGCGCAGCCGCGGCGGCTCGGGCGGCGCCGCGTCCGTTTCGGTCGGCGCGTCGGCCGCGCCGCCGCTGATGCGCGCGATCAACCACGAGCGGAACAGCGCCACCGCCTCGTTGCTGAGGTCTTCCGGGTGGGTCGTCAGATAATAGCCGTAGCCCTCGTCGAGCCCGAGCTCGAACGGCCGGACCAGATGGCCGGCGGCGATCTCGTCGGCGAACAGCAGCGGATCGGCGAGCACGAGGCCGTCGCCGAGCATCGCGTACTGCACGGCGAGCTGTTGGGTGTCGAAAACCAGGCCGCGGTCGACGGCGAGGTCGGGCTGGCCGATCGCGCGCGCCAGCATCTCCCAGAAAAAGTGGCGCGGATGGCCGTCGACCTTGACGTGCAGAAGGTCGTTGCCGGCGATGAGCCTCGCCGGGTCGACGCAATCGTTCGACTCCAGGAGCTTCGGGCTGCACAGGATGGTCGAGCGCACCATCCACAACAAATCGAGGATGGAGTCGCTGACGCGCGGCTCGCAATAGACGATGGCGATGTCGATGTCGTCTTCGACGTCGGCGCCGACGGTCGACCTGGAGACGATCTCGAGGGCGATGCCGGGGTTCTCGACGCGAAAGTCGCGCAGCATCGGAATCGCCAGCCGCTGCGCGAACGAGGTCGGCAGCGCCACTTTCAGCGCGCGTTTCGGCCGCCCCTTCTCCTTGATCACCTCGCCGAGCGCCTGGTCGATGCGGTCGAACGATTTCGACACCACCGGCAGAATGTGCCGTCCCGCCTCGGTCAACGCCAATTGCTGCGGACGACGCTCGAACAGCGCGACGCCGAGGAAGTTCTCAAGCACGATGACATGCCGGCTCACCGCGCTTTGCGCGACGGTCAGGCTATTGGCCGCAGCCGTGAAGCTCAAGTGCTGCCCGGCCGCTTCGAACGCCCGCAACGCGTTGAGCGGCAACCATTTACGATCCATCGTCCCTCCGCCAGGAGGACGCCCTGCGGCTTCGGTCGCTCCGTGTCATAAGCGGCGATGTCGATCGTCAAATCGCCGCCTTCGGCAGTTGCGCGAAACGACACGATAGGTTCGGCGTCGAGCGCTCGCAAGGGCCATGCCGGCGCCCTACGCGCGCGATCCACATCGATTCCATCGCCTGAAGGCGCGCCGCGGTCATGAGACCGCTCTTCCCCTCGGCCGCGTCGCGCGCTAAGGGAGGCCGCCGTTTCCCCCTCTCCCCGGAACCCATGGCTTCCCCCGACCCCGTCGCGCGGCGGCGCACCTTCGCGATCATCTCGCATCCCGACGCCGGCAAGACGACGCTGACCGAGAAAATGCTGCTGTTCGGCGGCGCCATTCAGCTCGCCGGCGAAGTGCGCGCCAAGGCCAACCGCCGCCAGACCCGCTCCGACTGGATGGGCATCGAGCGCGAGCGCGGCATTTCGGTCGTCACCTCGGTGATGACCTTCGAATACGCCGACTGCGTCTTCAACCTGCTCGACACTCCCGGCCACGAAGACTTCTCCGAGGACACCTATCGCACCCTGACCGCGGTCGACTCGGCGGTGATGGTGCTCGACGCCGCCAAGGGCATCGAGGCGCGCACGCTGAAGCTGTTCGAGGTCTGCCGCCTGCGCGACATCCCGATCGTCACTTTCATCAACAAGATGGACCGCGAGACGCGCGACCCGTTCGAGCTCATCGACGAGATCGAGAAGACGCTGGCGCTCGAAGCGGCCCCGCTGACCTGGACGGTCGGGCGCGGCCGCTCGCTCGCCGGCGCCTACGACATCCGCCGCAAGACGGTGCGCGCGCTCGGCAAGGACGCGGCCGAGACGCCGGTCTCGGGGCCGGACGACCCGGCGATCTGGGGCCTCCTGCCCGAGCACGAGCGCGCCGCGGCGATGGAGGAGATGACGCTGGCGGTCGAGGGCTGCCGCCCGTTCGACAAGCAGGCGTTCCTCGAAGGCAACCTGACGCCGGTGCTGTTCGGCAGCGCGCTGAAGGAGTTCGGCGTGCGCGACCTGATCGACGCGCTCGCCGAATTCGCGCCGGCGCCGCGGGCCCAGGCCGCCGCGACCCGCGTGGTCGAGGCGCACGAGGCGAAGATGACCGGCTTCGTCTTCAAGATCCAAGCCAACATGGACCCCAACCATCGCGACCGCATCGCCTTCATGCGCGTCTGCTCCGGCAAGCTGATGCGCGGCATGCGCGTCAAGCTGACGCGCACCGGCAAGCCGGTCACGCTCTCGGCGCCGCAGTTCTTCTTCGCCCAGGATCGCTCGCTCGCCGAGGAGGCGTTCGCCGGCGACGTGGTCGGCATTCCCAACCACGGCCTGTTGCGCATCGGCGACACGCTGACCGAGGGCGAAGAGCTGGTCTTCCGCGGCGTGCCGAGCTTCGCGCCGGAAATCCTCAGGCGGGTCAAGCTCGCCGAGGCGATGAAGGCGAAGAAGCTGCGCGAGGCGCTGCAGCAGATGGCGGAAGAAGGCGTGGTGCAGGTGTTCCTGCCCCACGACGGCGCGAGCGCCATCGTCGGCGTGGTCGGCGCGCTGCAGCTCGACGTGCTCGCCGAGCGGCTCAACGCCGAATACGGCCTGCCGGTCTCTTTCGAGCAGAGCCGCTTCGAGGTGTGCCGCTGGGTAAGCGCTGAAGATCGCGCCGAGCTCGACCGCTTCGTCGCCGCCTTTCCTTCGTCGATGGCCGCCGATCTCGACGGCGCGCCGGTGTTCATGGCCTCGAGCGCCTTCAACCTGCGCTACGAGCAGGAACGCTGGCCGAAGATCGCCTTCGCCGACGTGAAGGATTACCAGAAGAGCCTTTGAGGCGCAGCCGTCGGCCGCGCCCGGCCGCGCCCGACGAGCGCGGCTACAAATGCGCGTGGCTGCGCGTGCGCGACTGCAAGGCGCGCTCGCGCGCGTCGCCTTGCTTCGCGGCGCTTTCCGCGCGATGCATGGCCGCCGCCGCCAAGCGCGGTCGTTCCGCAGGAGCCGTTCGATGAAGGGCAAGACCGTGGTCGCCACCGGCGCCACCT
>CAZKHF010000230.1:0-4908 GCA_964552445.1 uncultured Bradyrhizobium sp.
GTGGTGAAGTTCTGCGTGCCGGCGCTGTATTCGTTGAGGGCGATCTGCACCGCCTGTTTGGCGGCCTTGACCGCCTCGGTCTGCACGCTGAGCTCGCGCGTGAGAATCGGGATCGCCGCGAGCTGGTCCTCGACTTGCTGGAAGGCGGTCAGCGCCGTCTGCCGATAGGTGGCGACGCTTGATTCGTAGGTCGCCTTGGCCGCCTCGACCTGCGCGTCGGTGAGGCCGCCGTTGAACAGCGGCTGCGCCAGCGACAACCCGTAGGACCAGACGGGATTGGCGCCGGCGATTTGCTTGATGAAGGGGTCGCCGACATAGCCGAAGGCGCCCGACAGGGTGAAGCTCGGATAGTAGCCCGCGGTGGCGACGCCGATCGCGGCGTTCTCTTCCTGCATCGTCCGCTCCGCCGCGGCGATGTCGGGCCGACGCTCGAGCAGCGCCGAGGGCACCCGCGCCGGGACGTTGGGAATTCCCGCCGCCAGCTTTCCGCGCGGGATCGTCAGTTCGGCGGGCGGCCGGCCGATCAGCACCGCGATCGCGTGCTCGTACTGCGCCCGGGTGACGCCGGCGGCGATCTGCTGCGCTTGCGCCGCCAGCAATTGCGCCTGGGCGGTGATGACGTCGGACTTGGCGGCGGTGCCCGCGTTGTACTGGTTCTGGCTGATCTGCAGCGAGCGCTGATATTCCTTGACCGTGTCGCTCAACAGATCGTCGAGCGCTTCAGCCTGCCGCAATTGGACGTAGGCGGTCGCCAACGATGATTGCGCCGACAGCGTCGCGTTGGCGAGGTCGGCGGCGCTGACCTGGGCGGCGGCGCCTTGCTGCTCGACGGCGCGGCGGACCTTGCCCCATACGTCGAGCGTCCAGCTTCCGCTAATCTCGGCGTCGAGCGTGTAGGAGATCTCGCGAGCGACCTTCTGGCGGGTCAGCGACGGGTCGAAATTCACCGTCGGGTAGAGCCCGGCGCGCGCCTCGGCGATCATCGCCAGCGCCTGGCGATAATTCGCCTCGTCCGCCTTCAGCGTCTGATTGGAGATCGCCACCTGGGCCTCGAGCGCGCTGAGCTCAGGGTCGTGGAAGACCCCCCACCATTCCCCCTTGGCGAGATCGTCGCGCGGCGTGGCGAGCTTCCAGCCCTTGATCTCTTTGTACTCGGCCGAAACGATCGCCCCCGGGCGCTGATAATCGGGACCGACCGCGCAGCCGACCAGCGGCGCCGCCAGCCCCAACGCGACGATCACGCCGGCCCCCCGGCCCAAACTCATGACCCTGCCCTCGCCAGACGCTCCGCACGGTCCCGCAGATAGAGGCGGTCCCACAGACGATGCGACCAATTTCCGAAACGATCAAGATAGAGGAAAATGATCGGTGTCGTATAAAGGGTTAGCGCCTGGCTGAAGAGCAAGCCGCCGACGATGGTTATCCCCAGCGGGTGGCGCAGCTCCGACCCTTCCCCCGTCCCGAAGGCGAGCGGCAGCGCGCCGAACAGCGCCGCGAAGGTCGTCATCATGATCGGCCGGAAGCGCAATAGGCACGCTTGCGTGATCGCCTCCCGCGTCGGCAGGCCCTCGCGCTCGGCCTGCAAGGCGAAGTCGATCATCATGATCGCGTTCTTCTTGACGATGCCGATCAGGAGAATGATGCCGATCGCGGCGATGATGGTGAATTCGGTGTTGAACATCTTCAGCGCGATCAACGCGCCGACGCTCGCCGAGGGCAGCGTCGACAGGATCGTCACCGGGTGGATGTAGCTCTCGTAGAGGATGCCGAGCACGATGTAGACGGCGACGATCGCCGACGCGAACAACAGCGGCAGCGCCGCCTGCGACTGCTGGAAGGTCGCCGCCGTTCCCGCAAACGAGCCGCGCACCGTCGACGGCATGCCGATGGCGGCGCGCGCCTGGGCGATCTCGCTCTCCGCCTCGCTCAGCGCGTGGCCCTCGGCGAGATTGAACGAGATCGTCGAGGCGGCGAACTGGCCCTGATGGTTGACGCTGAGCGGCGTGCGGCCGTGCTGGAATCGCGCGACCGCGCCGAGCGGGACCATCGTCTCCTGCGAGGTGGAGACGGCGGCGCCCGCCGAAGCGCTCGAATGCCCGCTCGCCGCGATCGAGTTCAGCGACAGGTTGCGCGCCGAGTCGGAGGCGATCGACGTGGCCGAGCTCGTCGCCGTCGAAGTCGAGTATTGCCCGGCCACCGCGTTGGTCTGCTGCGTCCCGGAGGGATTGGCGCCCGACTTCGACACCCAGACGTCGTTCAGCGTCGAGGGGTCCTGCCAGTAGCGCGGCGCCACCTCCATCACCACGTGATACTGGTTGAGCGCGTTGTAGATGGTGGAGACCTGGCGCTGGCCGAAGGCGTCGTAGAGCGTGTTGTCGATGGCGCTCAGCGTCAGCCCGAGCCGCATCGCCGTCGGTCGGTCGATGGTCACGTCGGCTTCGAGGCCGCCCTGCTGCTGGTCGGAGTTGACGTCCTTCAGCACCTCGCTCTTCATCAGCGCCGCCAGCAATTTCGGCGTCCAGTCGTAGAGCGCCTTGTTGTCGTCGGACAGCAGCGTGTACTGATAGGTCGCGTTGCTTTGCCGCCCGCCGGTGCGCAGGTCGGAGACCGCCACCAGGAACAGCCGCGCGCCGGCGACCGACGCGAGTTTGCCCCTGAGGCGCGCGACCACGCCGTCGGCGGTGATCTTGCGCTCGGCCTGCGGTTTCAGCGTGATGAAGGAGAAGCCGGAATTGGTCTGCCGCCCGCCGGTGTAGCCCATGATCGACTCCACCGCCGGATCGGCCTGAACGATCGCTTGCAACTCCTGCATCTTCTGCTTCATCGACTGGAACGAGATGCTCTGGTCGCCCTGGATCGAGCCGATCAACAGGCCCGTGTCTTGCGACGGGAAGAGGTTGTAGGTCATCTGGCCGAACAGGCTGAAGTTCAGCCCGAGCGTCGCGACCAGGATGAGCATGACGATCAAAGGATGACGCAGCGCGGCGGCGAGTGTGACGCGATAGAAGGCGAGCGCCGCCTCGAAGGCGCGCTCGGTCGCGCGATAGAGTGCGCCGTGGTCGAGAACGACGCGCCGCGGCAGCACCAGCGCGCACATCATCGGCGTGGTGGTCAGCGACACCACCAGCGAGATCATCACCGCGATCGACAGCGTCAGCGCGAACTCCTGGAACAGCCGGCCGACGATGCCGCCCATCAGCAGCAGCGGCAGGAACACCGCGATCAGCGACAGGCTGATCGACAGGACGGTGAAGCCGACCTCGCGCGCTCCGCGAATCGCCGCCTGAATGCGCGTCGCGCCCTCCTCGATGTGCCGGCTGACGTTCTCCAGCACGACGATGGCGTCGTCGACGACAAAGCCGGTCGAGATGGTCAGCGCCATCAGCGACAGGTTGTCGAGGCTGAAGCCCAAAAGATACATCACGCCGAACGAGCCGAGAATCGACACCGGCACTGCGACGCTGGGGATCGCCGCGGCGCGCACGTTGCGCAGGAAGGCGAACACCACCAGGATCACCAGGATCACCGAAGTCGCCAGCGTGCGCTCGGTGTCGGCGAGCGAGCCACGGATGGTGATCGAGCGGTCCTGCACCACCTGGAGGCTGACATCGCCCGGCAGCGAGGCGGCGAGGCGCGGCAGCTCCGCCTTGACGCCGTCGACCGCGGCGATGATGTTCGCGCCGGGCTGCCGCGACAGCACCACCGCCACCGACGGCTTGCCGTTGACGAAGCCGGCGTTGCGCAGGTCCTCGACCGAATCGACCACCTCGCCGACATCCGACAGGCGCACCGCCGCGCCGTTGCGGTAGGCGATGACGAGATCGCGGTACTGCCCGGCGCGGCTCGCCTGATCGTTGGCGTAGATCTGGTAGTGGAAAGCGTCGTCCTCGATCGCGCCCTTGGGGCTGTTGGCGTTGGCGGCGGCGAGCGCGGCGCGCACGTCTTCCAGCCCCACGCCGTAGCGATAGAGCGCGGTCGGATTGAGCTCGACGCGCACCGCCGGCAGCGCGCTGCCCACCACGTCGGCCTCGCCGACGCCGTCGAGCTGCGACAGCCGCTGCTGCAGAACGTTGGAGGCGATGTCGTACATCTGCCCGGCGGTGCGGGTGGTCGAGGTCAGCGCCAGCACCATGATCGGCGCGTCGGCTGGGTTCATCTTGCGATAGGTGGGGTTCGCGCGCAGGGCGGTCGGCAGGTCGGCGCGCGCGGCGTTGATCGCCGCCTCGACGTCGCGCGCCGCCCCGTCGATGTCGCGGTCGAGACCGAACTGCAATTGGACGCGCGTCGATCCGAGCGAGCTCGACGACGTCATCTCGTTGACGTCGGCGATCTGACCGAGATGGCGCTCGAGCGGCGCGGCGACCGACGAAGCCATGGTGTCGGGGCTGGCGCCGGCCATGCTCGCCTGCACCGAGATATTGGGGAAGTCGACCTGCGGCAGCGGCGACACCGGCAACTGCCAGAAGGCGATGAGGCCCGCGAGCGCGATGCCGATGGTCAGCAGCGTCGTCGCCACCGGCCGCCGGATGAACAGCTCGGAGAAGCGGTTGTTCACGAAGCCTCCGCCTCCGTCGCCGACCCGCTGGTCGCGCCGGCGCCGAGGCTCGAGCCGATGCGTTCGAAGAAGAGGTAGATGACCGGCGTGGTGTACAGCGTCAGAATCTGGCTGACCGCGAGGCCGCCGACGATCGCTAGGCCGAGCGGATGGCGCAGCTCCGAGCCGACGCCCGTCCCCAGCATCAGCGGAAAGGCGCCGAACATCGCCGCCACCGTCGTCATCAGGATCGGCCGCAGGCGCAACAGGCAGGCCTGGAAGACCGCGTCGCGCGGCGCCTTGCCCTCCTGGCGCTGCGCCTCGAGCGCGAAGTCGATCATCATGATCGCGTTCTTCTTGACGATGCCGATCAG
>CAZKHF010000231.1:0-4888 GCA_964552445.1 uncultured Bradyrhizobium sp.
CCTCCAACGCGAAAATGCCGACCTATCCTCAATGGGAGGCGACCGTCCTAGACCACACCTACGACGTGGTCGATTACATCTCCTTGCACATGTATTTCAACAACCGCGCCGAAGACGTCGCGCGCTATCTGGCGGCGAACATCGAGCTCGACCGGTGCATCCAGTCGATCGCCGGCGTTATCGAGTTCATCAAAGCCAAGAAGCACTCGCACAAGAACGTCTACATCTCGTTCGACGAGTGGAACGTTTGGTATCATTCCGAAGAGCAGGATAAAAGGACACTGAATGGGAACAACGGCTGGCCGTCGTCACCGCCACTGCTCGAAGAAAGCTACAACTTCGAAGACGCCCTACAAGTCGGGCTGATTCTCAATACGTTCATCCGCCGCTCGAACGTCGTCAAGATCGCGTGCCTCGCCCAGCTCGTCAACGTCATCGCGCCGATCATGACCGTTCCGGGCGGTCCCGCCTGGCGACAGACGATCTACTATCCGTTCTTCTTCGCCTCGCGCTTTGGCCGCGGCCAGGCGCTCGACCTGCGCGTCGACGGCCCGAGCTACGCGGCGGGTGAAATCGGCGAGGCGTCCTGCCTCGACGTCGCCGCCGTCCACGACGCGGCGTCGGGCGGCGTGACCTTGTTCGTCGTCAATCGCTCGAGCGAGCCGATCGCGACGACGTTTAGCCTCGAAGGCTTCGGCGCGTTGTCGCTCGCCGATCACCAGACGCTCGTTCACCCCGATCTCAAGGCGGTCAATTCGGCCGAGGCGCCCGACAACGTCGCGCCAAAGGCTGGCGCGGGCGCGCAAATCCGCGGCGACGCGCTGTCGGCGACCTTCGCCGCCTATTCCTACCACGTGATCCGGCTGGAGACGGCGAACGCTGTCCGCCGGCCGAAGTGAGAAGGCGCCAGGGAGGAAAAGGATCGTGACGGCGCAGATCGATGTGACCAATGTGAGCAAATCCTTCGGCTCGCTGAGGGTCATCGAGAACCTTTCGCTGTCGATCCCGGCGCGCGAGTTCGTCGTGTTCCTCGGCCCCTCCGGCTGCGGCAAGTCGACCCTGCTGCGCATGATCGCGGGGCTCGAAAGCGTCGACGAAGGCGAGATCGCTATCAATGGCGAGCGCATCGACCACCTGCCGCCCGGCAAGCGCGGCGTGGCGATGGTGTTTCAGTCCTACGCGCTCTATCCGCACATGACGGTGCGCCAGAACATGGCGTTCGGGCTGGAGAACGTCGGCGTCGCCAAGGCGACGATCGCCGCGCGCGTCGCCGACGCCGCGCGGATGCTGGAGATCGGCCACCTGCTCGACCGCAAGCCGGGCCAGCTTTCCGGCGGCCAGCGCCAGCGCGTGGCGATCGGGCGCGCGGTGGTCAAGGAGCCCGACGCGTTTCTGTTCGACGAGCCGTTGTCGAACCTCGACGCCGCCCTGCGCGCGCGCACGCGCATCGAGCTGGCGCAACTCCATCAGCGGCTGCGTTCGACGATGATCTTCGTCACCCACGACCAGGTCGAGGCGATGACGCTCGCCGATCGCATCGTCGTGATGAACAATCGCCGCATCGAGCAGATCGGCTCGCCGATGACGATCTACGATCGGCCGGCGACGCGCTTCGTCGCCGGCTTCGTCGGCACGCCGCAAATGAACTTCCTCGACATTCGCGGCGCGGCGGCGCGGCCCGAAGGCCTTGAGGTTCGCCTCGGCGACGATTTCGCGGTGCGAACGCGCGTCGATCCCGCCGCCGCCGAGCGCGTGGCGACGTTTGGCATTCGCGCCGAAGCGGTGCAGGTCCGTCCCGCCGGCCAGGGCGACGCCGACGGCGTCGTCGACGTCCTCGAGCGCCTCGGCGACCGCGCGCTGGCGCATGTGCGGCTCGCCGACGGCGCGGTCGTGGTGGCCAACGAGATCGGCCAAACCCGGCTCAGCGTCGGCGATCGGGTCGCGCTACGCTTCGACGCCGACAAGGCGCATCTGTTCGACGCCGCCGGCGTCGCCTTCCACAGCCGGAGCGCGCCATGACCGACCGCGCCGACCAGCGCGCGCGATGGCGCGAAGCGGCCGGCGCGGACGCGCCGGACTGGAGGAACGCGCTGTTCGTCGCGCCGTACCTGTTCGTCTTCGCGACCCTGCTGGCGTTCCCGCTGTTCTGGGGCGTCTGGCTGAGCTTCCACAAGGCCGACTTCTTTTCGTTGGGCCCGTTCATCGGCTTCGGCAACTATGTCCGGCTATTCCACGACGCCGTGTTCCTCCAGGCGATCGAGAACACCTTCTATTTCGTGCTGCTCACCGTGCCGGCGCTGGCGCTGCTCGGCCTCTTCCTCGCGCTCGCCCTCAACGCCAACACGCGGCTGGCGACGATTCTGCGCAGCCTGTTCTTCTCGTCGTCGGTCCTCTCCGTCACCATTGTGACGCTGATCTGGCGGTTCGTCTTCATCCCCCAGTACGGCATGCTGGCGGCGATCTTTTCGTTATTCGGCGCGGAGCCGCCGGCCTTTCTCACCGACCCCAATCTGGCGATGATCGCCATCGCGATCACCACCATCTGGTGGTGCGTCGGCCTGCCGATGATGCTGTTCCTGGCGGCGCTGCAGCAGATCCCCGGCGACGTCTACGAAGCGGCGGCGCTCGACAACGCCAGCCGCTGGCGCACGCTGGTCTCGATCACGCTGCCGTCGATCCGACGCACCTTCGTGCTGGTGGCGATCGTCGAGATCGTCATGCAGTTCCAGCTGTTCGGCCAGGCGTGGCTGATGACGCGCGGCGGCCCCAACAACCTCACCCGTCCGATCGTGCTGCACATCTACGACATCGCCTTCCGCCGCTGGGACGTCGGGCTCGGCGCCGCGGCTTCGGAAGTGCTGTTCGCGCTGATCCTGGTCGCGGCGATGCTGCAGTATCTCGCCAGCCGACGCGGGGACGAGCCATGACGAGCGCGCCCTCCTATTCCGGCGTCAAACGGCGCGGACCGGGCGATTACGTCGTTCTCGCGCTGACGATCGCGCTCTCTTTGGCGATGCTCGCGCCCGCGCTGTGGGTGATCAGCCTCTCGCTCAAAGAGAACCACGAGCTGATGGCGAACCCGAACTCGGTGTTCCACCCGCCCTACGTTATCGACAACTACCTTAACATCATCAATGGCGGCGGGGTGCTGCGGTGGATCCTCAACAGCGTGATCGTCTCGGTCGGGACGACCTTCGGCACGCTGCTTCTTTCCTCGCTCGCCGGCTACGGTTTCGCGCGGCTCAATTTTCCGGGGCGCGGCGTCCTGTTCGTCATCGTGCTGTTCGGGCTGGCGGTGCCGGAACAGGCGGTGATCGTCGCGCGGCATCAGATCTTCAGCATCCTCAAGCTCCACAACACCTATCAGGGCATCATCCTGCCGAGCTTGTCGAACGCCTTCGGCGTGTTCCTGATGACCCAGTATTTCCGCGCCATCCCGAAGGAGCTGGACGAAGCGGCGCTGCTCGACAACGCCGGCCGGTTCAAAATCTTCTGGAAGGTGCTGCTGCCGCTGACGCTGCCCGCGCAGGCGACGCTCGGCATCTTCACCTTCCTGTTGTCGTGGAACGACTACTTCTGGCCGCTGATCTCGGCGACCCAGAAGGAGATGTACACGCTCACCGTCGGCATGGCGTCGATGCAGGTGAACTTCGCGCAGTCGGAGGGCGTCGGCTTCCTGATGGCGCAGGCGGTGTTCGCCGGCGCGCCCATCTTCATCGTCTACCTGTTCTTTCAGAAATACATCGTCACCGCGATGTCGGGAGCGGCGGTGCGATAGGGGAGGTCGAGTTCGCCGCGGCGGTCCGCAAGAGGCCGCCGCGCTCAAGCGGGCGCGCGGGCCGGTGAGCGGCCCGCGCGCCAAGCTTGGCGAGCGCGCTCGCCAGGCGCCAATTCAGAGGAGGAAGGGTCATGAAAGGATTCGCAAGATTGACCGCCATCGCCGCGTCGGCGCTGGCCATGACGGCGGCCACGGCCGCTTACGCCGCGGACAAAGTGGAGATCAAGCTGCAGCGCTTCTTCGGCGCCTGCGACGCCGACTACGGCTCGAACACCGACGTCAGCAAGGCGGTCGGCGAATGCGGCATCATCACGTCGCTGATCAACAAGTTCAACGCAACCAATCCCGACATTCACGTGTCGGTGACGACGGTCGAGTGGCCGGGATACGACCAGCTCAACGCGCAGTTCGCGGCGGGCGACCCGCCCGACCTCGTGACCATCCACGAATCCGTGCTGTCGGACTACCAATCCAAAGCGCTGATCCTGCCGCTCGACGACCTGCTGAAGACCGCCGGCGTCACGACGGACCAGTTCACCGACGCGGCGCGGCAGGGCGCGACCAAGGACGGCAAGTTCTACGGCATGCCGATCGACACCTGGACCATGCTCTTCCACGTCAACATGGACCTGTTCAAGCAGGCGGGCCTCGTCAACGCCGACGGAACGCCGATGTTCCCGAAGTCGGCCGACGAGCTCGTCGCCCAAGCCGAGCAGTTCAAAGCGAAGACTGGCAAGCCCTACCTCATCCAGTACTTTTCGAACGAGACCGCGCTGTTCATGCGCAACTTCTACACCTACCTGTTCCAGCAGAATTCGGACTTCTTCGCCGATCCGAAGCACGTCAAGCTGACGACCCCTGAGGCCAAGCGCGTCGTCGAAATGTTCAAGACGCTCTACGACAAGAACCTCACCACCAAGGCGCTCGACTACAGCGGCGCGATCAACGCCTTCCTCGCCGGCGAGGGCGGCGTGCATATGAACGGCACCTGGGTGGTCGGCGATTACGACGCGCAGGCGAAGAAGCCGGGAACCGCGCTCAACAAGGGCGGCTATGAGGTCTATCCCTATCCGCAACTGTTCGGCGGCGCGCACGCGCAATACGCCGACG
>CAZKHF010000232.1:0-4867 GCA_964552445.1 uncultured Bradyrhizobium sp.
CCGACCGCCATGAAGCCGATGTTGTGGCGGTTCTTGGCGTAGCGCGCGCCGGGATTGCCCAGCCCTGCGATGAGAAGCATGACCGCTCGCGTGGAGAGGCGGCCCGTCCGCCGCCTGATCGGCGGACGGGCCTTCCGATCGGCGGCCGGCAGGGCGCCGGCGCGTTATTTCTTTCCTGCGCCCTTGGCCGGGGCGGCGCCCTTGGCCGGCGCTTCGGCGGGCGCTTCGGCGGGCGCCTTGGCGGCCGCTTCGGCGGCGGCGGGAGCGGGCGCAGCGCCCGGGGCGGCCGCTTCGCCGGCCGCAGGAGCGGCGGCGGCGGCGGCGGCCGGCGCCTCTTCGGTGTAGATCGTCGGCGGCACCACCGCGACCACCGTGTAGTCGGTCCTGACGTCGACCGGGCGCACCCCCTCCGGCAACTTGATCTGCGAGAGATGCACCGAGTCGTGGAAGTCGAGGCCCGCGACGTCGATGGTGATCGCCTCGGGAATGGCGTCCGCGGGCGCGATCACTTCGACGGTGTGCAGCACCAGGTTGAGCGCCCCGCCCTTCTTCAGGCCCGGCGACGCCTCGCGGTTGATGACGCGGACCGGCACGCCGATGCGCACCTTCGAGCCCGCCTTGAGGCGGACGAAGTCGACGTGCAGCGGCTGGTCGGTCACCGCGTCGAGCTGGAAGTCGCGCGGCAGCACGCGCTGCTTGCGGCCGCCGACCTCGAGGTCGAAGATCGAGGTGAGGAACCCGCCGGACAGGATGTGCTTGTTCAGCTCCTTGAAGTCAAGCGAGATGGCCTCGGGCGTCTCTCCGCCGCCGTAGATGACGCCTGGGACGCGGCCTGCGCGACGAACGGACCGGGCGGCCCCCTTGCCTATCCCGGCGCGCGTCACGGCCGCGAGTTCTTTGATCGCCGCCATGTCGTGAAATCCTTTCTTCTTTGTCGCGCCTCGCCTCCAGGGGTGTCGGAAACGGCGCGAAGCCGGGCTTATAGGAGACCGACGCGGCGAGGGCAAGCCGCAGGAAAGCGGCTGGGGGGCGGGGGGCGGGGGGCGGGAGCCGCGATCCGCGGCCAAGGCCGTCCCGCGCGAAGACGCCATTGCGTTTTCGCCATTAACTGAGCGGTACGAATATTGCTACAAGATCAGGGATTCGGCGGGCGGCGCGTCGCAAACTCCGCGCCGCCGACGATGGAATGAAGACAATGACCGACCGCCCCAGGCGCAATAAGGTTCTCGTCATCCTGCACCAGGATCGCTCGACGCCGGGGCGCGTCGGAACGATCCTGGCCGCGCTCGGCGTCCGGCTCGACGTCCGCCGCCCGAGCCTCGGCGATCCCCTGCCTGAGACGCTCGCCGACCACGCTGGCGCAATGGTGTTCGGCGGGCCGATGAGCGTCAACGACGATCTCGACTGGATGAAGCGCGAGATCGACTGGCTCGGGGTTCCCTTGCGCGAGGGCAAGCCGCTGCTCGGCGTCTGCCTCGGCGCGCAGATGCTGGCGCGCCGGCTCGGCGCGCGCGTGTTCTCCTATCCCGACCGCCGCAGCGAGATCGGCTACTATCCCATCCGGCCGACGCGGGAGGCGGACCTTCTCTGCGCGACGCGCTTTCCCCGCCGCGTCTACCAATGGCACTGCGACGGCTTCGAGCTGCCGAGCGGGGCGCGGCGGCTGGCGAGCGGCGGCGCGGATTTCCCCAACCAGGCGTTCGTCTACGGCGACGCGGCGTTCGCGCTGCAGTTCCACCCCGAAGTGACCTACCAGATGATGTGCCGCTGGACGACGCGCGGCGACGACCGCCTCGCCCGGCCGGGCGCGCAGCCGCGCGAGCGCCACCTTGGCGGCTGGTTCGAGAACGACGGCGCGGTCGCCGCCTGGATCGCCGCTTTCCTGCCGGTCTGGCTTGACGCGATGGCGGCGGGCGAGGACGCTTCAGGCCGCGTCCCCTTGCTCTCCGCGGCGGAATGAAGCCGCGCGACGGATTTCCTCGACCCGGAGCGCCGGCCATGCACGCCCACGCCGACCCCACGCGCGACGTCCATCGCCATTCGCCTTCGCAAGGCCCCGCCGACTACGGCCGGGCGTTCGCGATCGGGCTCGCGCTCAACCTGGGCTTCGTCGTGGTCGAGGCGCTGTTCGGCGCCGCCGCGCATTCGGTCGCGCTCATGTCCGACGCGGGACACAATCTCGGCGACGCGCTGGCGCTCGGCGTCGCCTGGCTCGCCAGCGCGCTCGCGCAGCGGGCGCCGTCGGCGCGCTTCACCTATGGCCTGCGCGGCTCGTCGATCCTGGCGGCGCTGTTCAACGCGGCGCTCTTGTTCGCGACCGTCGGCGCGCTGTCGTGGGAGGCGGCGCGCCGCCTCGCCGACCCCGCGCCCTCGGCGGGCGCGACGGTGATGGTGGTGGCGCTGGCGGGGATCGTGGTCAACGGCGCGACCGCGGCGCTGTTCGCCTCCGGCCGCGCCGACCTCAACCTGCGCGGCGCGTTCCTCCACATGGCCGCCGACGCGGTGGTGTCGGCGGGGGTGGCGCTCGCCGGCCTCGCCACGCTGCTCACCGGCTGGGAGCGGCTCGACCCGCTGGTCGGCCTCGCCGTCAACGCCGCGATCGCCATCAGCGCCTGGGGCCTGTTGCGCGACTCGGTCGCCATGTCGATGGCGGCGGCGCCGCGCCACATCGACCCGGCGGCAGTGCGCGCCTTCCTTGCCTCGCAGCCGGGCGTCGCGTCCGTGCACGATCTGCACGTCTGGCCGATGAGCACCACCGAGACGGCGCTGACCTGCCACCTCGTCATGCCGGGCGGACATCCGGGCGACGCCTTTCTACACCAATTGAGCCATGAGCTCGACCAGCGCTTCTCGATCGTCCACGCGACGGCGCAGATCGAGACCGACCCGGAGCTCGCCTGCGCGCTGGCGCCCGACGAGGTGGTGTGATCCCCGCCGCGGCGGACCCCGGACGCCCGCTCGCGCGCCCCCGCCGGCCCGCGACATCATGACCGATGGCCGCCATTAGACGCGCGGCGCCGGGCTGTGGTAGCCAGCGCCGCGATTGCCGACGGCCGCGTTTGCGGCCGCTCCCGGTCACGACGATGGGCGGCCCATGTTGGACGACCTCTGGGTTCTTCGCGGCGCCGTCGCGCTCGACAGCGCAGACGACAGCGTCGTCGCGTTGGGTCGCGTTCAGCGGCTGCTCGAAGAAGAGAAGATGCGCGTCGCCGAACGCAGGGCCGGCGCTGTCTTTTACGAGGCGCCGCTGTGGGACTGGGTCGTGCGCAACCGCCGGTGGGGCGTCTTTTCCATCTACGACCGCGGCCGCGTCTGGATCGACGGCGACGCCACGGGCCGCGCTCTGCGATACGAATTCCGCAGCTTTCAAACTCTCGCGACCAGCGCGGCGTGCGTGGCGGCGATCGGCGTCTTCGCGTTCGCCGGCGTCGGACCGCGTGCGAACGGGACGTTCGTGGCGGTCGTTGTGGCGTGCCTCTACGCCATGCATGTGGTCTGGGCGAACCTCAGAGTCCCGCGGCTGATCCGCGACGCCGTCCGCCCCACCTAGGCGCGCCCGCTAGAACAGCGACCCCTGCTCCTCCTTGCCCGCGCGCTTGCGCGGGCGCTTGGCCGGCGGCGCGGCGCTTCCTTCGGCGATCGCGGCGATCTCGCCGTCGGCGAACTCGAGGCGCAGCGCCTGGCCCCGCGCGACCTCGGCGGCGCGGCGCAGCGGCGCGCCCGACGCGGTCCGCGCCAAGGCGAAGCCGCGCGCCAGCACGTTCCGGTAGTTCACCGCGTCGAACACTTGCTTCGCCTTGGCCAGGCGTTCGGCGCGCCGGCTCTGCGCGCCCGCGAAGGCACGGCGCAGCCGGCCTTCGAGCAGGGCGAGGAAGCGCGCGCGCTCGCCGGCGCGGCGCGCTTCGCCGCGCGTGGCGGCGACCAGGCGCGCCGCCGTCTGGCGCAGCGCTTCGCTGGGACGCGCGGTCAGCGCCGGGCGCGCCCGCGCCAGGCGCTGGGCGAGGCCGCGCTGGCGCTCGCGCATCCCGGCGAGCCGCGCGCGCGGCGATTGCCGGGCGAGACGGCGCGCGGCCTCCGCCACCGACAGCGAGCGCGCGGCGAAAACCCCTTCGGCGCGCGCGCGCAGCGCCGCCAGCGCGGCGTCGAGCCGCTGGCGCGGCCCGGCGAGAAGCGATTCGCCGCTCGGCAGCGCGCGGGCGAGCGCGCGCACGTCGGCGCGCTTGCGCTCGGCGAGGCGCAGCGCCGACCCCCTGAGCCGGCCTTCGAGATCGGCGAGGCTCGCCATCAGCTCGGCGCGCACCGGCACGCTCATCTCGGCCGCGGCGGAGGGCGTCGGCGCGCGCAGGTCGGCGGCGTGGTCGATCAGCGTCCAATCGGTCTCGTGGCCGACCGCCGAGATCAGCGGGATCGCGCTCTCGGCGGCGGCGCGCACGACGATCTCCTCGTTGAAGCTCCACAGGTCCTCGAGCGAGCCGCCGCCGCGCGCGACGATGATCAGGTCGGGGCGCGGGATCGCGCCGCCGGCTTCAAGCGCGTTGAAGCCGCGGATTCCCTCCGCGACCTCGGCGGCGGAAGTCTCCCCCTGCACCCGCGCCGGCCACACCAGCACGTGGACGGGGAAGCGGTCGGCGAGCCGGTGGAGGATGTCGCGGATCACCGCGCCGGTGGGCGAGGTGACGACGCCGATCACGCGCGGCAGATAGGGCGGTTTCGTTTTGCGCGCGTCGTCGAACAGGCCCTCCGCGGCGAGCTGGCGGCGGCGCGCCTCCAAGAGCGCCATCAGCGCGCCGAGCCCCGCCGGCTCCAGCGTCTCGACGATGATCTGATAGGCCGACTTGCCGGGGAAGGTGGTGATCTTGCCGGAGAC
>CAZKHF010000233.1:0-4863 GCA_964552445.1 uncultured Bradyrhizobium sp.
GCGCGCAGCCGCCCGGACCGCACGCCCACAATCACGGCTCCGAATATTTCTCGCAGGCCAAGTACGGCCGGGCGAGTCCGCGGGTGGTCGAGGACGGCGAGCCGGTGCCGCGCGGGGGCGGGCAGTATCTGGTCGGGCGACCGTACACTGTCGCCGGCCGCACCTATTATCCCCGCGAGAACGCCAACTACGCCGCGGTCGGCCTCGCCTCGTGGTACGGCGACGCCTTCCACGGCCGGCGCACCGCCAACGGCGAGGTCTACGACATGCGCTCGCTCACCGCGGCGCATCCGACCATGCCGCTGCCGAGCTACGCGCGCGTCACCAATCTGCGCAACGGCTATTCGGTCATCGTGCGGGTCAACGACCGCGGTCCGTTCGAAGGCGGCCGCGTGATGGACGTGTCGTCGCGCGTCGCCGACGTGCTCGACATCAAGAGCACGGGCACCGCGAAAGTGAAGGTCGAGTACGTCGGCCCGGCGCCGCTCGAAGGCTCCGACGACGACGCGCTGCTCGCCAGCCTGCGCACCGACGGCTCTCCGGCGAAGCTCGACGGCGCGCCGACCATGGTCGCCGCGACCGCGCCGACCGCGCCGACCGAGGCCCCGGCGGAATCGAAGGCCGCGACGGACATGACCCCGCCCGCCGCCAAGGAGGCGAGCGAGCCGCCGCCGATGGTCGCCTCGTCGCGGCCCAATCCGAAATTGTTGAAGGCGCCGCCGCCGCCGCCGCGGCCCTTCGACCTCGGCGAGATCGGGCGGACCATCGAATCGGCCGACGCCGGAGCGCCGATCCCGCCGCGCCGGCCGGTGCGGCAGGCGTTGGCGGGCGGGCGCTCGCTCTATTTCGCCGACGAGGGCGCGGCTTCGCCGCTGCTGAAGGGCGACCCCTTCGCGGGCCTGATCGAAGCGGGCGAAGCGCCGCGCGCCGCGGCGAGCCGGGCGGGCGAGCCCTGAGACGCGCTGAGCGCGCGCCATTGTTGCTTTGTCGCGGCAAGCGAGGCAAGAACAGGACGCGCGCGGCGGTCATCGCGCCGCGCCGGCGAGGTTCGGCCGTGCAAGCTCTGCGATTCGCGCTGGCGGCGTTGCTGACGCTGATGGGGTTGGCTCTGACGGTCGCGCCCGGCCGCGCCCAGGGTTTTCAGACCAACGCGCCGGTCGCCTTGCTCACTGATTTCGAGAGCGGCGCCGTGCTGTTGGAGAAGAACGCCGACCAGTCGATCGCGCCGGGCGCGATGGTCAAGCTGATGACCGCGGAGATCGTGTTCCGCGAGCTGAAGGAAGGCCGCCTCCATCTCGACGACAAGTTCTCCGTCTCCGAGCATGCGTGGCGCACCGGCGGGGCGCACGCGCACCTCACCGCGATGTTCCTCGACGTGCATAGCGAGGCGCGCATCGACGACCTCCTGCAGGGGCTGATCGTGCAGTCGGGCAACGACGCCGCGATCACGCTCGCCGAGGGGCTTTCGGGCGCCGAGGACGGCTTCGCCGATCGCATGAACAAGCGCGCCGCCGAGCTCGGCATGACGCATTCGAATTTCGTCGATCCGTGGGGCCGCGTCGATCCGCGCCAGCGCACGACCGCGCGCGACCTCGCGCTAATCGCCGCCCATCTCATTCGCGATTACCCGGACGACTATCACTATTTCAGCGAGAAGGAGTTCACCTGGAACAAGATCCGCCAGCTCAACCGCAATCCGCTGTTGACGGGGGATCTCGGCGCCGACGGGCTGAAGACCAGCGAGCTTCCCGACAGCGGCTACGACCTTGTCGCTTCGGCGACGCAGAACGGCCAGCGGCTCATCCTGGTCGTCGCAGGCTTGAAGACTGCGGCCGAGCGCGCCGAGGAGGCGCGCAAGCTCATCGACTGGGGCTTTCACGCCTTCGACCCGCGCGTGCTATTCGAGCCCGGCGACACGGTCGGAACCGCGGCGGTCTACGGCGGCGAGCAGAGCGAGACGCCGTTGACCTGCTCGGCGCCGGTGAAGGTGTTTCTCACCCACGGCTCGCAGGAGCGGCTCACCGCCAAGATCGTCTATCTCGGTCCGCTGCAGGCGCCGGTCGCCGCCGGCGTCGAGGTCGGGAAGCTGCAGGTGTGGCGCGGCCAGACCTTGGCGCTCGAGGCGCCGTTGAAGACGCAGTCGGCGGTTGCGCTCGGCGGCCTGGGCAGGCGCGCCCTCGACGCGGGTATCGAGTACGGGCTCGGTCTGGTCCGCAAGGCGTTCGCGAGAAACTGATGGATTCCGCGCCGGCGCGGGGCCGGTTCATCAGCTTGGAAGGCGGCGAGGGCGCGGGCAAGTCGGCGCAGGCGCGCCGGCTGGCGGAGCGCCTGAGGGAGCGGGGCCTCGCCGTTGTCCTCACGCGCGAGCCCGGCGGCTCGCCGGGCGCCGAAGCGCTGCGCGAGGTGATCCTTTCCGGCGCCGCGGCGCGGTTCGGGGCGGAAGGGGAGGCGCTGTTATTCAGCGCGGCGCGCATCGACCATATCGACGAGACCATCGCGCCGGCGCTCGCGCGCGGCGACTGGGTTGTCAGCGACCGCTTCGCCGACTCGACGCGCGCCTACCAGGGCGCCGCCGGCAAGCTCGACCCCGAGCTGCTCGCGCGCCTCGAGCGCGTCGCGGTCGGCGACTATCGCCCCGACCTGACGTTGATCCTCGACCTGCCGGCGGTCGAGGGGCTCGCCCGCGCCGCTGGACGGCGGCGCGCGGACGAGCAGGCGGATCGTTTCGAAAGCGAGGGCCTCGCCTTCCACGAGACCCTGCGCGACGCCTATTTGCAGATCGCGCGCGCCGAGCCGCGGCGCTGCGTCGTGGTCGACGCGCGCGCTTCCGAGGACGAAGTCGCCGCGGCGATCTGGACCGCGGTCGAGGAGCGGCTGGGCGAGGCGTTGAAGCGCCGGGGACGACCGCTGTGACGAGGGGCTCGCCCGACGCGCCGCCCGAGAGCGACGTCTATCCCGGCGCGCCGCATCCCCGCTTCGCCGAGCGCCTGATCGGCCACGTCGCCGCCGAGCGTCAGTTGCTGGACGCCTATCGCGACGGCCGCCTCGCCCACGCCTGGCTGATCGGCGGCCGCGAAGGCGTCGGCAAGGCGACGCTCGCCTGGCGGTTTGCGCGCTTCGCGCTCGCCAACCCCGACCCGGCGGCGCCGGCGGTTCAGGCGGCGAAGGACCTTTCAGTCGCGCCCGACCATCCCGCCGCGCGCCGGCTCGCGGCGCTGGCGCACCCCGATTTCGCGCTGATCCGCCGCGAGTGGAGCCCCAAGGCGAAAGCCTTCTTCACCGAGATCCGCGTCGATGACGTGCGCGCGGGTCTCGCGACCTTCCGTCTGTCGGCGGCGTCCGGCGGCTGGCGCGTCGTCCTGATCGACTGCGCCGACGAGCTCAACCCGGCCGGCGCTAACGCGCTGTTGAAGATGGTCGAGGAGCCGCCGCCGCGCGCGCTCGTCCTCATCGTCGCCCACCGGCCGGGGCGCGTGCTGCCGACCATCCGTTCGCGCTGCCGACGTCTCAAGCTGGAGCGGCTGACGCCGCCCGAGATCGCGGAAGTGATCGGCGGACTTGGACCGCCATGGAGCGAGACCGACGCCACGGCGCGCAAGGCCGCGGCGGCGCGCGCCGACGGCTCGGCGCGCGAGGCGTTGCGCCGCCTCGATTCGGACGCCGACGGCGCGATGGCGCTGATCGACGCGGTGGTCGCGCGGCTGCCCGACGCCGACCCGCGCGCCGTCCATAAGCTCGCCGAGGCGGTGAGCGGCCGGGCGGCGGGCGACGCCTTCGCGGCGCTCGCCGCGGCGCTCTACGATTGGCTGGCGGCCCGCGCGCGCGCCGAAAGCTCGCTCGCGGCGCGCGAGGCGCTGGCCGAGCTGTGGGAGCGGATTCGCGATTCGACGCGCGAGACCGAGGCGCTGAACCTCGACCGGCGGCTGCACGTGCTGGCGATATTCCAGGAAATCTCGGCGCGAGCGCGTTTCCTTTCCTAAGGTCCATCCGCGCGCCGCGCATTTCCAAGCGGCCCGAAATGCTCTAGGGAAAAGCGCCATGAGCCAGCGCTTCTACATCACCACCGCCATTCCCTACGCCAACGGCGCGCCGCACATCGGCCACGCCTACGAGCGCATCGCCACCGACGCCATCCAGCGCTTCATGCGCCTCGACGGCCGCGAGACGCTGTTCGTAACCGGCATGGACGAATACGGCCTCAAGGTGAAGCAGACCGCCGCGCGCGAAGGGGTGACGCCGCAGGCGTTCGTCGACCGCGTCGCGGCCGAGTTCGACGCCATGGGCAAGCTGCTCAACGCTGAGGCCGACGACGTCGTGCGCACCACGCAGCCGCGCCACGCCCGCTCGGTGCAGGCGATCTGGGAGCGCATGAAGGCCAACGGCGACGTCTATCTGTCGAAATACGCCGGCTGGTATTCGGTGCGCGACGAAGCCTATTTCGACGAGAGCGAGCTCGCCGACGCGCCGGACGGCGGCAAGCTCGCGCCGAGCGGCGCGCCGGCGCAATGGGTCGAGGAGGAGAGCTATTTCTTCAAGCTGTCGGCCTACGCCGACAGGCTGCTCGCTCATTACGAAGCCAATCCCGACTTCATCACGCCCGAGACCTACCGCAACGAGATCGTCGCCTTCGTCAAGCGCGGCCTCGCCGACCTGTCGATCAGCCGCACCACCTTCGACTGGGGCGTGCCGGTGCCGGGCGATTCCAAGCACGTCATGTACGTTTGGGTCGACGCGCTGACCAACTACATCACCGCCACCGGCTTTCCCGATCCCGACGCGGCGCGCGCCAAGTTCTGGCCCGCCGACGCGCACGTGATCGGCAAGGACATCACCCGCTTCCACGCCATCTACTGGCCGGCGTTC
>CAZKHF010000234.1:0-4856 GCA_964552445.1 uncultured Bradyrhizobium sp.
GCCGAGCTGATCGAGAAGCGCGCGGAGGTCGCCGACGCGCACACGGTTCGGCTCGCCGGCGGCGCCGCGCTGACCGCCCGCCACATCCTCGTCGCGACCGGCGCCAGGCCCGCGGCGGCGCTCGCCTTTCCGGGCGTCGAGCATGCGATCGCCTCCAACGAGATCTTCGACCTCGAAGCCTTTCCCGCCCGGCTGATGGTGGTCGGGGGCGGCTATATCGGGGTCGAGTTCGCCTCGCTGTTCGCGCGGCTGGGCGCCGAAGTGACGCAAGTCATGCGCGCCGGCAACGTGCTGAGAGGGTTCGACGAGGACATGCGCGCCGGCCTGCGCGACGAGCTGCAGCGCGCCGGCGTCGCGTTGCGCTTCGGGTGTCTGCCGACGCGCATCGACAAACGCGGCGCGCGGCTGCGCGTCACGCTCAGCGACGGCGCCACGGTCGATGCGGACCAGGTTCTCATCGCCGCTGGCCGCAAGCCGAACACAGCCAAGCTCGGCCTCGAAGCGACCGGCGTCGCGCTCGACGGCGAAGGCGCGGTGGTGGTCGACGCGCTTTCGACCTCGACCGTCCCGTCGATCCATGCGGTCGGCGACGTCACCAACCGAATTCCGCTGACGCCGGTGGCGATCCGCGAGGGCCATGCGCTCGCTGATCGCCTGTTCGGCGGCGGGTCGGGCGAGGTCGACCATCGCGACGTCGCCCATGCGGTGTTCGCCACGCCGGAGATCGGCGCGGTTGGCCTCACGGAGGCCGAGGCTGTCGCGCGGTTTCCCGTCGTCGACATCTACAAAGCCGACTTCCGGCCGCTTAAGGCGACGCTCTCCGGCCGGCGCGAGCGTGCGATCATGAAGCTGGTGGTCGACGCGGCGACCGACCGCGTGGTCGGCGCGCACATCCTCGGCCGCGAGGCGGCGGAGACGATCCAAGCGCTGGCGATCGCAGTGAAGATGGGGGCGACGAAAGCCGACGTCGACGCGACGATGGCCGTTCATCCCACCGCGGCGGAGGAGCTGGTGACGATGCGCGCGCGCACGGCGCGCGTCGAGCGCGCGAAGGCCTAGCCCCCTTCACCGCCCGCGCCTTCGATCAGCTTGCGCGCCTTGGCGAGCTCGGCGCTGGCGAGCTCGGTGAACGCGCGCACCCGCGCCGAATGGCGCAGATCGGCGTGGGTGAGGATCCACAGGTCGACGTCGAGCTCTGGCTGGATCGGCCCGATGCGGGTCAACTCCGGGCGGCGATCGCCGAGCAGGCACGGCAGCACCGCGGCGCCGACCCCGAGCGCGGCCACTTCGGCCATGCACAGCGGCGAATTGACGCGGCAGACCTGCCGGCGCGGGCCGATCGTCTCTTCGATCCAGCGCTTGGCGCGCGGCGGGGCGAAGTTGTCGCTGTAGCCGATCCACGGCGCCGAGGCGAGCAAGCGCGGACCGTATTGGGCGGCGAGCGACGGCGCGCAATAGACGGCCCAGCGCACGGCGCAGATGCGTCGGCCGACCAGCGCCTCCGGCGGCTCGTTGGTGGCGCGGATCGCCACGTCGGCGTCGCGGCGCGACAGGTTGAGGGTCTGCGCCGCGACGATGAGGTCGAGCTGGACGCCGGGGTTGACGGCGCGGAAGCGGGCAATGATCGGCGGCAGCAGCGCGGCCGCGACCGCATCGACAGTGGTGACGTGCAGCTCGCCGGTCGGCTTGGCGTCGCGCCCGGCGACGCGGCGCTCGAATTCGATGATCGAATCGGCCATCGAGGTGGCCAATCCCACCATCTCTTCGCCCGCCGGCGTCGGCTGGTAGCCGGCGCGCGAGCGCTCGAACAAGCGCGCGCCAATCGCCGTCTCAATCGCCGCGAGGCGACGGAACACGGTCGAATGGTTAAGCCCCAGCGCCTCGGCGGCGCCGACCAGCGAACGGGCGTCGGCGATCGCTTTGACCAAGCGGAACTCGTCCCAATCGAGCGCCGAGTTCGTCATCTCCGCGATCCCCAGGTCGCTTGCGCGAGGCGACGCAGATTCGCCGCCAACGTGCGTAGGCGCAAGCGAGTCGTGCGGGAGCGCCAGCATTTTTGCCGCGACGCGACGATTCGCCGCGCGTCGGGCGACGTTTTCAGCCGTCGCGCGGCGCGGCGGCGCGGCGCAGGCGGTCATTGATCGCCGCGCCTAAGCCGCGCGCGGGGACCGTCGCCGCGGCGATCGTCGCCACGCCGGTCGCGTCGAGCGCGCGCAGGTAGGCGAACAGGTTACCGGCCGCCTCGCCGAGGTCGCCGGCGGGCGAGAGGTCGAGCCGGACGCGCGCGGCGCCGTGGGCGAGCGCGCCGGCGAAGTCGAGCGCCGCTTCGTCTTGCTCGGTCATGGTCGCCGCGAGCCGCACCGCGGCGCGCGGCGCGTAATGCGACTTCAGCGCCCCCGGCGCGCGCGGCGCCGCGGCCTGGTCAGGCGGCGCCGCGTCCGCCAGCGCGAAGCCGAGCTCGGCCTCGACGCGCTCGCGCGACAGCGCCCCTGGCCGCAGCAGCCGCGGCGGCCCGCCTAGGCAGGCGACGATGGTCGACTCGACGCCGAGCGGCGTCGGCCCCGCGTCGAGGATCCAATCGACGCGACCGTCGAGGTCGGCGGCGACGTGCTCGGCCCGGGTCGGGCTGACGCGCCCCGAGCGGTTGGCCGAGGGCGCGGCGACCGGAACGCCCGCCGCGGCGATCAGCGCGCGCGCAATCGGGTGGGAGGGCACGCGCAACGCGAGGCTGTCGAGGCCGGCGCGCGCCAACAGACTCACCCGGCAATTGACGCCGACGGGAACCACCAGGGTCAGCGGCCCCGGCCAGAAGGCGCGCGCGAGCCGCCGCGCGACGTCGTCGAACGCCGCTTCGCTCTCGGCGCTCGCCGAATCGGCGCAATGAGCGATCAGCGGATTGAAGCGCGGCCGTCCCTTGGCGGCGTAGATCGCCGCCACGGCGCGATCGGAGGTGGCGTCGGCGGCGAGGCCGTAGACCGTCTCGGTTGGCATGGCGACGAGCCCGCCGCCGCGCAGGCACGCGGCAGCGGCGGCGACGCTCTCGGCGTCGGCGGGAACGACATGGGCGGCTGGACGGCGGTCGGACGGCATGAGCGGCCTTTCTTCCCTGCCGCCGGGGTCTGTCAAGGGCCGGCGCCGCGGCTCACGCGAGGTTGCGCCGGCAAGAAGTTGACATCCGGGTCGCGACGCGGCGCTTTAGCCGAGGCCGGGGCGCCGGCGCGATTGCGGCGCCGGCGGGAAGGAGACGGGCGCGTTGGTGAGGCGAAGCGAGGGCGCCGCCGCGAGCGGGGACGCGCGATGACGATCGCGCCGGACCCGCCGCCGGACGACAAGGACGACCGCGACGAAACGCCGGACGCCGGGCGTAACGATCGCGGCAACCTGTTCGCCGTCCTGTTCGTCGCCGCGCTGGCGCTCGGGGCGATCTGGCTCGTCCACGAGCTCATGCGCCACAACGAGATCCTCAATTGCATCGCCTCCGGCCGCCGCGACTGCGTCGAACCGATTCGTCTCAACGGTTCTTCGCCTTGAGCGATCGCGGGCCGTGCGTTAACGTCGGCGCTCGACGGCCCTTTTCCTTGGAAACACTGTGGAGGTTTCCATGGACGCGGACGTGAAAGCCGAATTTGACGACATCAAGAAGATGCTTGGCGACATCGCCAACCAACTCGCCGCCGACGGCGGCGCGGCGGCGCCGGTCCAGCCGGTCGGCACGCTGATCGCGGCGCCCTTCGGCCGCATCAAGCGCCACCTCGACGCGCTCGACGACGACGACATCGTGCTCGTGCCCGCGCACCGCGCGCTCGACCTGGAGGAGCGCCGCCGCTGAGGCGTCGGGAGGCCGTCATGAGCGAAACAACCGACGACGCGATCGACTGGCAGAAGATTCTCGACGGCCAGTTCGCCGACGAGCGCGCCTTCGCCGGCAAGATGTCGGACGCGGCGAAGTTCGTTTGGGCCGGGACGCTCGCGCTGTTCTACGGAGCGATGTTCGCCGACAAGGGTGCGCTCGCCGACATTTTCCATGCGCGGGGACTTGTGGTTATGGCTCGCCGCGGACTGCGGCGCCGCGGCGTTCATTTTCGATCTGGTCAAGAACTGGGCCGGTCTGGCGCTCGCGCGCGAGGCTCAAACTTGGCTTATCGTCCACTGGAAGCAGAAGGGAGGGCCGGAGTTCGTCAAGGCTTACAACGCCGATCTCAAGGCGGCGAAGCGGCTCGGCCTCCCATTGCGCCTGCTGAACCGGACGATGTTCGCCCTTTCGATTCTCGCCTCGCTCGTCGCGGCGGCGCTGGTCGGCGCCGCCGTGGCCAGCGCCTACTTCGCGCTGGCGCTGGCCGCCGCGGCGAAATAGCGGCGGCGGAGCGTTTCGCGCGTCAGTCGGCGGCGGCGGGCGCGGCCCGCGCCGCCGCCAGATCGCCGGCCAGCGCCTTGGCGATCAGCGCGCGCGTCTCCTCGATTCCGTAGAGCGCGATGAACGAGCCAAAGCGCGGCCCGCGCTCCTCGCCGAGCAGCACCGCGTAGAGCATGGCGAAGAACTCGTTGGAGACGCCCGGGCGCTCGGGCGTCGCGCCCTTGGCGCGGAGGTCCTGATAGCGCGGGATCGCCCGCCCGATGTCGTAGAGCGCGTGCTGGATCTCTTCCGCCGTCGCGCCGGGAGGCAGATCGGCGAGCTTCGCCGACACCGCCTCCAGCGCGTCGCGCTCGACCGCGTCGGCGAGGCGGTAGCGCTTTTTCGGGGCGACGAAGTCGCGGAAGTAGGCGACCGCGTAATGGACGAGCTTGTCGAGACGCGGGTGGCTCTCGGGCGTCGCGCTCG
Source organism: uncultured Bradyrhizobium sp. (assembly GCA_964552445.1). GTDB lineage: Bacteria > Pseudomonadota > Alphaproteobacteria > Rhizobiales > Beijerinckiaceae > Roseiarcus. The sequence continues at coordinate 4,820 of CAZKHF010000234.1, forward strand.
GCGCGTAGCGGCGCAGGAAGCCCCACAGCACCGCCGG
>CAZKHF010000235.1:0-4853 GCA_964552445.1 uncultured Bradyrhizobium sp.
TTGAACGGCTCGTGCAGCTCGCCGAGCGGGATGACGGTGCGCAGCGTCGCGATCAGCGCGTCGTCGACCCGCGCCGGCTTGGTCAGGTCGCGCCCGCCGTGTAGGACGCGATGGCCGACCGCAACGACGTTGTCGACCAGCTTTTCGTCGCTGAGCCAGCTCAGGATCGCCTTCATTCCGGCGCGATGATCGGCGGCGCCTTGGCCCGGATCGAGCGCGAATTGCGTCTTCGCCCCCGACGTGCGCTTGGCCGCGAACTTCGCCTGGGCGCCGAGCCCGTCCACCTGCCCCCGCGCCAGTTCGTCGAGTTCTCCGCCCTCGAAGGCGAAGACGGCGAATTTCACCGACGAAGAGCCGGCGTTGATGGTGAGAACGACTTGACCCATGCTTTCACTCCGCGGCCGCGCCGGCGTCCTCGCCGAGGCGCTATTGCTGGTTGCTTGGAAGATGCCGCGGGCCGGGCTCGCGCCCTCGCGCGATTGGGCCCGCGGCGGTGAGAGAGAAGGAAAATCCTGCGGCGCGACGCCGACGCGATCGCCCCGCGCGGTCGACGATTGGCCCGCGATCGTTCAACGTCCGTCTCCAAACCGTCCGTCGCCCCGCCACGCCGCCCGCCCCGGCGCTTGCCGCGGCTCCTACGCCGCCAACGCGTCCGCCGCTTGACGGCGCGACGCCGGCGACCCGAAGCGTCTTCGCGGCGGAACTAGCCGGCCGCCGCCGACAAATCAAGCGCGCCCCGCCTCACGTCCGCGCGCCGAAGATCGCGCTGCCGACCCGCACCAGGGTGGCGCCGAGCTGGATCGCCAGCGGCCAGTCGGCGCTCATGCCCATCGACAACGCCTTGAGGCCATTGCGGGCGGCGATGACGCCGAGCAGGGCGAAATGGGGCGAGGCTTGCTCGCCGAGCGGCGGCACGCACATCAACCCCTCGATCGTCAAGCCGTAATTTTCCCGGCACAGCTTAAGGAACGCGTCGGCGTCTTCGGGCGCGACCCCCGCCTTCTGCGGCTCAGCCCCGGTGTTGACCTCGACGAACAGCCGCGGCCGTTTGCCGCTGCGGGCGATTTCGGCGCCCAGCGCCGCGGCGATCCGTTCGCGGTCGATAGACTCGATGACGTCGAACAGCTCCACCGCCTCGCGCGCCTTGTTGGTTTGCAGCGGTCCGATCAGGTGCAATTCAATCTCTTTGCCGAGCTTGGCCGCGCGCTCGCGCAGGTCGGGCCATTTGCCCTTGGCCTCCTGGACGCGGTTCTCGCCGAAGATGGTCTGGCCGCCGAGCGCGATCGTCGGCCACACCTCATCGGCCGAGAAGGTCTTGGCCACCGCGACCAGCGTCACCGAAGCGGGGTCGCGGCCGCAGTCGCGCGCCCTTGTGGCGATCGCCTCCCGCAGGGCCTCGAGCCGCGGCGCGGCGCCGAGAGGGTCGGCAACGTTCGCGTTCATACTCGCCATTCTCCACAATCGCGGGCGCGGCGCGCCGAAACTGATCGGCTCGCCCGCGTCAAAGCTCCGCGCGCAAAACTCCGCGCGCTTGACGCCGCGAGACCCTTCCCCTATAGACCGCCGGCCGGAGACGCCAAGGCTCGCTCGTCGGCGGCCGCGTCGTTGCGACGCGGCTAGCGGCGCGGACGGCGGCCGGGAAAGTTCCTATCCCGATTCGTGCAGGGGAAGTTGCGCTATGTCACGCCGTTGCGAGCTGACCGGAATCGCCGTCCAGTCGGGCAACAAAGTCAGCCATTCCAATCGCCGGACGCGCACGCGCTTCCTGCCCAACCTCTGCCGGGTGACGCTGATCTCCGAGACGCTCGGGCGCTCGGTCAAGTTCAGGGTCGCCGCGGCGGCGCTGCGCTCGGTCGAGCATCGCGGGGGGCTTGACAACTTCCTGCTCCAGTCGCGCGACGCCGACCTCTCGGCCGACGCGACGACGCTGAAGCGCGAGATCGTCAAGAAGCAGGCCGAGGCCGCTGCGGCGGCCGCCGAGGCCGAGCCCAAGGCGGCCTGAACCCGCGTTCGTTCATTGGCGAGAAATTCATCGCCCCCTCCGCCTGGCGTCGAGGGGGTTTTTGCTTTGGGCGGCGAAACGCGGGCGCAGGTCCCGCCACGGCGCGCCTTCGGCGCGTCCTGACTTCGAATTCCTCTCGCGCTCTCGCTCCGCCGAGCAGACAATGAACAAATCCGCCCCGTGACCGCGTAACCCGGGTCGAGCGTCACGCCGGGCGCCTGCGCGCGCCATTGGCGCGAATCGACTAAGCTCGCCCTTGTTCCGCCGCCGGCGCGGCCCAAGGAGCCGCCGAGCATGCATGCATCGTCCGACCTCGCCCTCTACCGGGAAGCGCTGCTTTTCCTCGCCACCGCCGGGGTCGTCGCGCCGTTGTTCGTGCGCATCCGCGTCAGCCCGGTGCTCGGCTATCTCATCGCCGGCGTGGCGATGGGGCCGTTCGGTCTCGGCCGCCTCGCCGAGGAGAGCCCCTGGCTCGGCGCGCTGGCGCTGACCGACGTGGAGACGATCGGCCGCCTCGCCGGCTTCGGGGTCGTCGTCCTGTTGTTCGCCATGGGCCTCGGGCTGTCCTTCGAGCGCCTCAAGCGCATGCGGCGGCTGGTGTTCGAGCTCGGCCTGGCGCAGGTGGTCGTGAGCGCGGTTGCGCTCGGCGGCCTCGCTTACGCCTTCGGCCGCAGCGCGGCGGCGGCGCTGGCGGTCGGCACCGCCTTGTCGCTCTCCTCCACGGCGATCGTCATCCCCGTGCTCGCCGAGCGCAAGCGGCTTTCGACCGCCGTCGGCCGCATCAGCTTCGCCGTCCTCTTGTTCCAGGACCTGGCGGTCGCGCCGATGCTGGTGGTCGTCTCCGCGCTCGGCGCGGGACGCGGCGACAACCTGGCGGAGAGTCTGACGCTGACGCTCGCGCCGGCGGCGATCGGGCTCGCCGTGGTGATCGTCGTCGGCCGGCTGGCGCTGAGGCCGCTGTTCCGTTTCGTCGCCGTCTCGCGCAGTTCCGAGTTCTTCATGGCGGCGTGCCTGCTGGTGGTGCTCGGCGCGGCGCTGACCGCGGCGGCGAGCGGGCTGTCGATGGCCTTCGGCGCCTTCGTCGCCGGGCTGCTGCTCGCCGAGACCGAATACCGGCGCGAGATCCAGGTGACCATCGAACCGTTCAAGGGCCTGCTGCTCGGGCTGTTCTTCGTCTCGGTGGGAGCGCAGCTCGATCTGACCACGCTCGCCGAGCGGCCGGCGGCGGTGATCGGCCTGGCGGCGGGCTTTGTCGCCGTCAAGGCGCTGGTGGTTTTCCTGCTCGGGCTGATCTTCCGCGCGCCGAGCCGGCTTGCGGTTGAGATGGGGCTCTTGCTCGGGCCCGGCGGCGAATTCGCCTTCGTCGTCGTCGGCGCCGCGGTCGCGGGCGGCGTGATCGCCGACGCCGACGGCCGGCTGCTGCTGGTCGCCGCGGCGCTATCGATGTTCGCCATTCCGACGCTCGGCCGCATCGGCGCGCTGATCAACGCGCGCCCGCGCGCGCTCGCCGCAGAGGCGCTGGTCGCGCCGCCGGGCGACGAGGCGGGGGGCCGCGTGATCATCGTCGGCTACGGCCGCGTCGGCACGCTGATCGGCGAGATGCTCGACGTCCACAAGATCCCGTTCATCGCCGTCGACGTCGACCCGACGCTGATCGCGCGCGAGCGGCGCGAGGGCAAGCCGGTCTATTACGGCGACGCTTCGCGCGAGGAGTTCCTGCGCCGCTGCGGCATCGAGACGGCGCGCGCGCTGGTGGTCACCATGGACAAGCCGAGCGCCAACGAGGCGGTGATCGCCGCCGCGCGGCGCGTGAGGCCCGACATCATCCTGATCGCGCGCGCCCGAGACGCCGCGCAGGCCGGCTCGCTCTACAAGCTCGGCGTCACCGACGCGGTGCCCGAGACGATCGAGGCGAGCCTGCAGCTCTCCGAGGCGACGCTGGTCGACATCGGCGTGCCGATGGGCCTGGTGATCGCCTCGATCCACGAGAAGCGCGACCAGTTCCGCAAGCTCCTGGTCGCCGCTGGCGCGAGCCCGCAGACGCGCGGCGCGCGCCGACCGCGCCGGGGCTCGGCGTAGATTTCCCTGGGGTTTGGTGGAATCGGCGCACGCGTTGGTCTCGCCTCCTCGGCAAGAAAGGAAGCCGATCGGCGGAAAGCGCCGTCGACCTCATGGAAGCAAAGACGCAGAAGGCTCTACGCCGCGGCTGCGGCGCGCTGGTAGGCGTCGGCGGCGGCGATCAGGCGCGTCGCCGCGGCTTCGAGCGGCGCGTCGGACGCGGACGCCGCCTCGCCTGGCGCGGCGTCGCCCACCGCCGCCGCGAGGCGCGCTGCGAGCCAGCGGCGCGACGCCTCGATCTCGGCCAGCGCGCCGGGCGCCGCGTCGGCGTCGACGGCGCCGAGCGCCAGGCGCATCGCCGAAATGCGCGCGACGACGACATGGGCGGAGATCAGCATCGTCGCCAGCTCGTCGAGGCCCTTCTGCGCCGCGCGCGGCTCGCCGCCCATCCGCACCGCCGAATCGGAAAGCGCCGCGATCGCCTCGATCACATCGCGGCGCGCCAGGCGGTACTCCTGCGCCGAGGCGTCGGGGCGCAAGGCCGGGTCGGCGAAGGCGGCGATCTGGGCGAGCAGCCGGCGCGCCAGGCGCGGCGCCTCGACGAACTCCCAGCGCGGCCACAGGCGGCTGAACAGATGCGCGATTGCGGCGCCGATCAGCGTGTCGGCGAGGCGGGCGAGCGCCGGCGCGGTCTCGGCGGGATTGATCAGGTGCAGCGACACCAGCGCCATCACCGAGGCGCCGACCGAGGCGAGGCGGAAATTCGAGCGGATGAAGCCGTGCGTCACCGCCA
>CAZKHF010000236.1:0-4838 GCA_964552445.1 uncultured Bradyrhizobium sp.
CCGCGGGTGAACAGCGCCGAGCCGTGGGTGCGCGGCAGCACGCCGACCTGGGCGACGATCGGACGCACGGTGGTCAGGTCGCGGCCGTCGATGCGCCGCTGGCGGTCGAGGATGTTCCAGCGCACCACCTTGGCCTGGGCGTTATGGAACGCCTCGGCGACCGCCTCGGGGGAAAAGGTCGCGTCGCCCTCGACTGGCGCCAGCGCCGCAGCCGCCTTCGCCTTCGCCGCCTCGATCGCGGCGTAGCGCTCCTGCTTCTCTCCGATCGCGTAAGCGGCGCGCAGGTCGTCCTCGACCAGGTCGAGCACCGCCTTCTCGACTGCCGCTTTGTCGCCGGCGACGAGCTCGCGCGGCTCCTTGGCGGCCTTCTCGGCGAGGCGGATGATCGCCTGGATCACCGGCTGGAAGGCGGCGTGGCCCGCCATCACCGCCTTGAGCATCGTCTCTTCGGAGAGCTCCTGCGCCTCGGATTCGACCATCAGCACCGCGTCGGCGGTGCCGGCGACGACCAGGTCGAGCGCCGATTCCTTCTGTTCGTCGATGGTCGGGAAGACCTTGATCTCGTCCTTGATCAAGCCGACGCGCGCTCCGCCGATCGGCCCCATGAACGGCACGCCCGACAGCGTCAGCGCCGCCGAAGCGGCGATCAGGGCGAGAATGTCCGGGTCGTTCTCCATGTCGTGGCTGAGCACGGTGGCGATGATCTGGGTGTCGCAACGGAAGTCGTCGGGGAACAGCGGCCGGATCGGCCGATCGATCAGGCGCGAGGTCAGCGTCTCCTTGTCGGACAGGCGGCCTTCGCGCTTGAGATAGCCGCCGGGGATGCGCCCCGCGGCGAACGCCTTCTCCTGGTAGTGGACGGTCAGCGGGAAGAAGTCCTGGCCGGGCTTCGGCGCCTTGAGGGCGACCACGGTGGCGAGCACGGTCGTCTCGCCCCAGCTCGCCAGCACGGCGCCGTCGGCCTGGCGCGCCACGCGTCCGGTCTCGAGCACGAGCTTACGCCCGCCGAGCGTCAATTCTTCGCGTTGTATGTCGAACATTTCGTCATCCTTTTCTCATCGAAAGGATGCGAAAGCCCTCGGCCTTGAAGCCGGTTCGAACCTGTCCGTCATCGGCAAGACGGCGAGAGGCTGGCGGTTTTCCAGCCCCTGGCGATCCTGCCGCAGGGCGTTCTGCCAAGAACGCCCGTCCTTCGACGGGCGCGAGGGCGTCCACGTGTGAACGCCCGCGGTTCGACGGCGTTAAGTCGCGGCCTTCGCCATCCATCTGCCGGCGGCGGCCCCATGCCGCCGCCCGGCGTCTCCTCGCCGCCGCTAGCGGCGAATGCCGAGTCGCTCGATCAGCGCCTTGTAGCGCGCCTCGTCGCTTTTCTTGACGTAGTCGAGCAGCGTGCGTCGCTGCGAGACCATCTTGAGCAGGCCGCGGCGCGAATGATTGTCCTTGACGTGGGTCTTGAAGTGGCTGGTCAGGTTGGCGATCCGTTCGGTGAGGATGGCGACCTGAACTTCCGGCGAACCCGTGTCGCCGACCTTCAACGCATATTCTCGAATGAGCGCGGCCTTGCGCTCGGCGGTGATCGACATCGGTTTTCCTTCTATTGCGGCGCAAGCGCCTCGACTTTTGGCCGAGCCGGGATGTCGTCCAGGTCGGTCGCGTCCGGAATAACCCGGAGCGGCGCCTTATACAGGATTTTTTTGGCGGCGCTAGCAAAATTGGCGGCGGCCGCGATTCGCCAGCGCCGCAGCGCCCTCAGCGCAGGTTCGGCATGAACACCTCGCAACTGCCGCCAAACTCGGCGAGGCCGTATTCGAGATGCGAGGCGACCAGCGGGTTTTCCAAAAGATATTCGGACGTCGCGCACTTGCGGCGCGCGCGCGCCCGGGCGACGGCGAGCCGCCATTCTTCGGCCGCGAACTCGCCGCATCCGATCCAGGAGAGGGCGACGAGCTCGCATTGCTCGTCCTCGTCCATCGCGTCGATGTACGCCGCGAGCTTGGCGCGGTTGGCCACACCGTCCGTCTTGCTTTTTGCGGCATTGGCTTCAGCGCCGCCCGCGCTGCAGGCGAGCGGACCAGCGCCGCCTTCGTCGCCATTCAGCTCGCGCGCCTTGACGATGACGAAGCAGACCTTTTCCGGTTTTATGTCAGGCATGGGGGCGTCTCCCGGCGCGTCTATTTGTGTCTGAGTAAATGGCTAGCCGCAAGCGGCTCAATTTTGATTGGCGTAACGCAAAACTGTCGCCAAATTTCGACGCGTCGTCGGCGCGCCTTCTTTGTGGCGATTTCTGGGCTCGCGGCGTCGCGGCCGGATTGCCTTGCCGCCGCCCGAGGGCTACAGCGCCCGCGCGAGGAAAAGGAACGAATCGATGCGACCTTCGCAGCGCGCCTTCGACGAAATGCGCAAAGTGAGCTTCGAACACGGCGTGGCGCGTTACGCCGAGGGTTCGTGCCTGGTGCGCTACGGCGAGACCCATGTGCTGTGCGCGGCCTCGCTCGAGGACAAGCCGCCGCCGTGGCTGCGCGGCCAGGGCCGCGGCTGGGTCACCGCCGAATATGCGATGCTGCCGCGCGCGACCTCGACCCGCACCAAGCGCGAATCGGCGATGGGCAAGGTCTCCGGCCGCACCCACGAAATCCAGCGCCTGATCGGGCGCTCGCTGCGCGCGGTGGTCGACCTGCCGAAGCTCGGCGAACGGCAGATCACCATCGACTGCGACGTGCTGCAGGCCGACGGCGGCACCCGCACCGCGGCGATCACCGGCGCCTGGGTCGCGCTCGCCGATTGCCTGAAATGGATGACCCAGCGTTCGATCGTGCGCGACAATCCGATGAAGGACCATGTCGCCGCCGTCTCCTGCGGCGTGGTCAAGGGCGAAGCGGTGCTCGATCTCGATTACGCCGAGGATTCGACCGCCGAGACCGACGCCAATTTCGTCATGACCGGCTCAGGCGGCCTGGTCGAAGTGCAGGCCTCGGCCGAAGGCGCGCCGTTCAGCGAGGCGGAGCTGACCAAGCTGCTGGCGCTCGCGCGCGGGGCGATCGTTCAGATCGTCGCGCTGCAGAAAGCGGCGATGGGCTGAGGCGGGCGCGGCCGTCCGCTGCGCCGCCGCGCTCGCCTCGCGCGGGCTACAAGCCCCCCTCCGCCCACACCCGCAGAATGTGATGCGCGATCGCCATCGGCGCCGGCGGCGTCAGGCCTTCAGGATGGCGCTTGTCGAACATCGCCGTGACGTCGTCGCGCGTGAACCAGCGCGCGTCCTCGAGCTCGACATCGTCGACGACGATGTCGCGGCTGGTCGCGCGGACGAAGCAGCCGATCATCAGCGACGACGGGAAGGGCCACGGCTGCGACGCGAGATAGGCGACCTCGCCGCAGGCGATCCCCGACTCCTCGTGGATTTCGCGCCTGACCGCCTCCTCGATCGTTTCGCCGGGTTCGACGAAGCCGGCGAGGCACGAATACATGCCTTTGGGCCAGCGCGACTGGCGGCCGAGCAGGCAGCGCTCGCCGTCGAGCGCCAGCATGATGACGACCGGATCGGTGCGGGGAAAATGCTGCGCCTTGCATGCGTCGCACTCGCGCCGCCAGCCCGCCGAGACGGCGCGCGTCGGCGCGCCGCAGCGCGCGCAGAAGCCGTTGCGCGCATGCCAGTCGAGCATCGCCTTCGCCTCGCCGAGCGCGGCGAGCGCCTCGCGCGAGACCAGCCCTTGCATAGCGACGGTCCGTAGCGCGACCAGCTCGAGGTCGTTCCTGCCGGGGACGACAAGCGCGCGCCGATCGTAGAAGCCGTCGCTGGCGTCGGCGATCTCCTCGACCATCTCGTCGCCGAGCGCAAAAGCGAACACCGGCGCGCCACCCGGCCCGAGGCCGAGCAGGACCTCGGCGCGCGGGCCGCCCAGCGCCGCCGCTTCGACGAGCGGGAATAGCGGGTCGCGCGGGCTCGCGCCCTTCGGCAGGAGCGGCGTGTCGCGCGCGAACAGGACCGCGCGCGCGTCGCCCCGCCGGCGCAGGCCCGCGACCGCCGCCGCGTCGTCGCGCAACCCAGCGGCGCGGTCGAGCGTCGAGCCGTAGAAGCCGAAAGAAAGAGCGCCGGGCGCAGTCTTGAAAAAGGCGTCATTCATCGGTCTCTCCTCGGGTCGCCGGCGATTATTCGCGCCCTGGCCAAGCGGCGCGAACCCGGCTTAAATCGCCGGCGAATCGGCCCGGCCACGTAGCGAAGGGAACAAAGCCTGATGGGCTTTACCATGACAAGGCGCGGGGCGCTGAAATGGACCGCGGCGGGGCTCGCCGCCTGCGGATTGCGCCCGCGGCGCGCCTTCGCCGACGACTCGGTCGAGACCTACGGCCTGTCGTCGTTCGGCGATCTCGCCCTGCCCCCGGATTTCAAGCATTTCGCCTACGTCAATCCCGACGCGCCGAAGGGCGGCCTGCTGTCGCTGCAAATCACCGCCACCGGCGGCAACCAGAACTTCGACACCTTCGACACCCTCAACGTCTATTCCAAGAAGGGCGACGGGGCGGCGGGCATGTCCGCCGCCTTCGACGCGCTGATGGCGGGCAACGGCGACGAGCCGGACTCGGTCTACGGCCTCATCGCCCGCGCCGCGCGCGTCTCGCCGGACAAGCTGACCTATCGCTTTCTCCTCAGGCCCGAGGCGCGCTTCGCCGACGGCTCGCGGCTCACCGCCGCCGACGTCGCCTTTTCTCTCAATACGCTGAAAGAGAAGGCGCACCCGACCTATTCGCAGCTTCTCGTCGAGGTCGCGAGCGTCGAGGCGGAAGCCGACGACGTCGTCGCCGTGCGCTTCGTCAAGGATCGCTCGCGCGACGCCCATCTG
>CAZKHF010000237.1:0-4775 GCA_964552445.1 uncultured Bradyrhizobium sp.
GCCGTATTGGCGAGCGCCGGCTTCGCCAGCCCCGCCCCCGCCGCCGCGGCGCCCAAGCCGGCGATGAATTGTCGACGTCCCGTCGCCATCCCGTGAAGTCCTTCCGATCGCCCGACGCGGCTCTCGCCTATAGCACAGATGCGTGCGAAATTACGGCGGCGAAGCGGTCGTCGCCGCTTTCGCGCTTCGATGGCGGGGAGACGATCAAGATCTTGCGCCCTCTGATCGCCGGCGTCGTGCTCGCCGGCGGCCGTTCGACGCGCATGGGCGCGGAGAAGGCGCTGCTCAAGCTCGCCGGCCGCTCGCTGATCGCCCATGCGGTCGACCGTCTGCGTCCGCAGGTCGCCGAATTGTTCGTCAGCGCCAACGGCGACCCGGCGCGCTTTGGCGACCTCGGCTGCGCGGTCGTCGCCGACGGGTTCGGCGGCGGCGCGAGCGGCCCGTTGGCGGGAATCGCCGCCGCGCTCGGCCATGCCCGTTCGCAGGGCGCCGCGCGGCTCGCGGTCGCGCCCTGCGACGCGCCGTTCTTGTCCTGCGATCTCGTCGCTCGGCTCGCCGCGGCGATGGATGGGAGCGGCGCGCCGCTCGCCGTCGCCGAAAGCGCGCGCGGCCTCGAGCCGCTGTTCGCGCTGTGGCGCGTCGATCTCGAAGCGGCGGTCGCGGCGGCGCTGGCGGCGGGCGAAGGCGGCCCGCGCGGCCTGATCGAACGTCTCAGCGCGGCGCGCGTCGTTTTCCCGCCCGAAGCGGGCGTCGACGCTTTCGCCAACCTCAACACCCCGGAGGAGCTCGCCGCCGCTCAGGCGCGGCTCGGCTGAACCCGACGCGACGGCCACGCCGCCGCGCCGCGCGCGGCCTCGTGCACTGTCTCCGCGATGATCGCCGCCAACCGGCGCGTCGCCGGGCCCGGCTCGGCTTCGGCGCGATGCAGCGTCAGGCCGAGCGACGGCAGGCGCGGCAGCCCGCCTTCGCCGTCGGCGAGCGCGCGCGCGCCGGCCGGCAGTCCGAAGGCGGTGCGGACGGTGAGCCCGAGCCCCGCCGCCGTCGCCGCCCATACGCCCGCGAGGCTGGCGCTGACGAAAGCGAGCCGCCAGGAGACGCGCGCGCGATCGAGGGCGTCGCACGCGGCGGCGCGGAACAGGCAGGGCGCCTCCATCGCCGCCAGAGGCAGCGGCTCGCCGCTCGGCGGCCGCCACGGGTGGTCGCGCCCGGCCGGGCCGATCCAGCGCATCGCGGTCTCGGCGACCGTCTCCGCATAAGGCGTCGTCGCGCCGCCGCTCCAGGCGAGCGCGAGGTCGAGCTTGCCCGACCTCACCCCATCGATCAGCGCCGCGTTGCGCTCGACCCGCGCCTCGACGCGCACCTTGGGGTGGGCGCGGGCGAAGCGGCCGAGCGCCTCGGGCAGCAGCGTTTCGCCGAAATCCTCCTGCATGCCGATCCGCGCCCAGCCCTCAAGCTCGACGCCGCGCACGGCCGCCGCCGCCTCGTCGTTAAGCTCGATGAGCCGACGAGCGAAGGCGAGCAGCGTCTCGCCAGTCGGCGTCAGCGCGAGGCCGCGCCCGGCCTTGCGCAGAATCGGCGCGCCTGCCTGCGCATCGAGCTTCTTGAGCTGCGCGCTGACCGCCGAGGTCGAGCGGCCGAGCCGGTCCGCCGCCTTGGCGAAACCGCCAAGCTCGATCCCGACCACGAAGCTGCGCAGGGCGTCGAGGTCGAAGGTGATCCGCGCCATCGCGACCGTCCTTTTTTCCTGAACAATCAGTCAAAAACTATCCGATTGTCGGGACGATACTGGCCAGTTAGAGCGGCGGGGTCAAGCGCGCCCGAGCGGGCGCGCGAGGAGAAGAGCCGATGCCTTACACCCGCATTTCGTTGCTGAAGGGCAAGCCGCCGCACTACTTGCGCGCGGTTTCCGACGCCCTGCACCAAGCCCTGGTCGAGACCTTCGACGTTCCGCCAGCCGACCGCTTTCAGATCATCGACCAGCACGAGCCCGGCGAGCTGATTTTCGACCGCAACTATCTCGTCGGGCCGCGCTCCGACGATTTCATTCTATTCGCCGTCACCGTCGGCAGGCCGCGCGACACCGCCGCCAAGCGCGCCTTCTACCGTCGGCTGGTCGCGCTGCTGGCGGAATCGCCGGGCGTGCGGCCGCAGGACGTCATGGTGGTCATCGCCACAACCGCGAGGGACGAGTGGTCGGTCGGCGACGGCGAAGCGCAACTGGTCGCAACCGCGTGACGCCAAACCAAGGAGATTGACGATGAACGACCGGATCGCGCCCGCCCTGGCGATGCAGTACAGCTTCGCCCTGCCCGCCGACTACGACATGGCGATCGTCGAGCGGCGCATCGCCGACAAGGGGCCGGCGCTCGATGGCTGGCCGGGCCTTCGCGTGAAGGCCTATCTTTCGGCCCGCCGCGACGGAGCGCGCCGCGAGAACCTCTATGCGCCGTTCTACGTCTGGGACGACGCCGCGGCGATGAGCGATTTCTTGACCGGCCCCGGCTTCGCCGGCGTCGCCGACGCGTTCGGCTGGCCGCAGGTCCGCGTCTGGGCGGTCTGGCGCGCGCGCCTCGCCGAGGACGCGGGGCGGGCGAAGTTCGCCACGCGCGAGATCGCGCCGATCGCGCCGTTTGCGCCGCTCGACGCGCTGAAGGCGCAAGAGAACGAGGCGGTGGACGCGGCGATGGCGGAGGGCGCGCTCGCCGCCGTCGCCGGCTTCGAGCCGACCACGTGGACCCGCGTGCGTTTCCGTCTCTGGCGCGAGTCGCCCGAGCGGCGCGACGGCGCCGCGCTCTACGACGTCGGCCACGTCTCGCTGGGGCGCCCGAGCGCCGCCGCGCGAAACGCGCTATAGGGCGGCGCGCGCGCCGCCGCGCGGGCGGTCGCGACGACGAGGAGAGAGAACATTGGCTGAAGTCGCGTTTCTCGGATTGGGCGTGATGGGCTATCCGATGGCCGGGCACTTGAAGGCGCGCGGCCACGACGTCGTCGTCTACAACCGCACCGCCGCCAAGGCGCAGAAATGGCTGGCCGAGCGCGGCGGCGCGAGCGCGCCGACCCCGCGCGAGGCGGCGGCCGGCCGCGACATCGTCTTCGCTTGCGTCGGCAACGACGACGATCTTCGTTCGGTGACGCTCGGCCCCGACGGCGCTTTCGCCGGTATGAAGCCCGGCGCCGTGTTCGTCGACCACACCACCGCCTCGGCCAATGTCGCGCGCGAATTGTTCGCCGAGGCCGCTGGGCGCGGTCTTGGCTTCGTCGACGCCCCGGTCTCGGGCGGGCAGGCGGGCGCCGAAAACGGCGCGCTCACGGTGATGTGCGGCGGCGACGAGGCGACCTTCGCCAAGGTCGAGCCGGTCATCGCCGCCTACGCGCGCTCCTGCCGGCGGATGGGGCCGGCCGGCGCCGGCCAGCTGACCAAGATGGTCAACCAGCTCTGCCTCGCCGGCCTGGTCCAGAGCCTGGCCGAGGGTCTGCATTTCGCCGAGCGCGCCGGCCTCGACCGCCAACTGGTGATCGACGTCATCTCCAAAGGCGCGGCGCAATCCTGGCAGATGGACAACCGCCACAAGACGATGATCGCCGGCCGCTTCGACTTCGGCTTCGCCGTCGACTGGATGCGCAAGGATCTGGGAATCTGCCTCGACGAGGCGCGGCGCAACGGCGCGCGCCTGCCGGTGGCGGCGCTGGTCGACCAGTTCTACGCCGAGGTTCAGGCGATGGACGGCGGCCGCTGGGACACTTCCAGCCTGATCGCGCTTCTCGGCCGCTGAGCGGCGCCGCTCACCGCCCGCGGAAGAAACGAAGGTTAATGCGCCAAGGGCCAATTCCGCCCGCGATTCTTAGGTCACGTCAGCCGCTCGTTAATCAATAGCGACGATGATGCCTCTAATTTGGGGGCGTCTGTCGGGCGGCCATGAACGAAGCGTCGGCGCAGAAGATCGACAGCGGTCGCGAAGCCGCCGCCGCGGCGGCGGCGCGGCGGCGCACGATGAACGTCAAGCTGCGCCAGGCGCGGCAGACGCTGACCAGCGACTCGCTTGACCTGTCCGAGCACTACGCCTCGCTGACGCGGCTCTTCGCCGACAGCGTCAAGAGCGCGACGCCGGTGATGGCGCTGGTCGTCCTCGCCGCCGCCTTGACCGCCTGCCTGTGGGTTCCCCCGCACCGGATCCTCGCCTGGACGGCCCTGCTGTCGGCGGCGCTCGCCACCCGCTACGTCCTCGGCGTCTCGTTCCTCGAATCGAGCGACGCCGACCAGAGCTCCGCGTCGTGGCGGCGCAAGTTCATCGCCGCCGAGACCTTCACCGGCGGCGTCTGGGCCCTGCTGGTGGCGCTGCTGTTGAAATCGCCCGACCCCAACGCGCGCACCTTTGTCCTCGTCGTGTTGCTGCTCGTCGCCGGCATGACGGCGATGATCGCCTCGCCGATTCCTCTCGCGGTCGCCGCCGGCCTGCTGCCGATGACAATCGCCGTCATCGTCGTCCTCGGGCCGGCGACGCAGACCGAGGCGCTGATGATGACCGTGCTGTGCGTCGGCCTGCTCGGCTATTTCGTCATCCTCGCCAACCGGCTGCGCCGCACCTCGCTCGCCAGCCTGTCGTTCCAGGCGGAGAAGGACGCGCTGATCGCCGAGCTCGAGCAGGCGAAGCTCAACTCCGACGAGGCGCGTCGGCGCGCCGAGAGCGCCAACCTCGCCAAGTCGCGCTTCCTGGCGACGATGAGCCACGAGCTGCGCACGCCGCTCAACGCCATCCTCGGCTTCTCCGAAGTGA
>CAZKHF010000238.1:0-4768 GCA_964552445.1 uncultured Bradyrhizobium sp.
TTTCTCGGCGCCGCCTATTTCCGCGCCATCGGCGAGCTGAGGCAGTACGGCATGTCGGCGCGCGGCGTCGCGCTCGACGTCGCGGTCGCCGATCGGCCGGAGGAGTTCCCCGACTTCACCCAATTCTATATCGACTCGAACGAGAGCAAGGACTCGCTCATCGTCTACGCGCTGATGGAGGGGCCGTCGATCGTCGGCGTCTACCGCTTCACCCTGTTGCGGACGAAGGGCGTCGTCATGGACATCGAGGCGACGCTGCTCACGCGCGCGCAGGTGTCGCGCTTCGGCATCGCGCCGCTGACCTCGATGTACTGGTTTTCGGAGACGAAGAAGGACACTGCGATCGACTGGCGCCCGGAGATCCACGATTCCGACGGCCTGTCGATGTGGTCGGGCAACGGCGAGCGCCTGTGGCGGCCGCTCAACAACCCGCCGCGCATCATGGTGTCCTCGTTCCTCGACAACAATCCGCGCGGCTTCGGCCTGTGCCAGCGCGACCGCGTCTTCGACCATTACCAGGACGGCGTCTTCTACGATCGCCGGCCGACCGTGTGGGTCGAACCGCTCCCCGGCGCCAACGGCGAGGGCTGGGGCAAAGGGTCGATCCAGTTGTGCGAGATTCCCACCGACGACGAGATTCACGACAATGTCGTCGCGATGTGGGTGCCGGAGGCCCCGGCGCCCGCCGGCGCCGAGATCGACCTGCGTTACCGCCTGCACTGGTTCGCCGACGAGCCGTTCCCGACCAACCTCGGCCGCTGCGTGGCGACGCGGCTCGGGCGCGGCGGCCAGCCCGGCCTGCCTCGCCCGAAGGGGGTGCGCAAGTTCGTCGTCGAGTTCCTCGGCGGGCCGCTGAGTTCGCTGCCTTATGGGGTGAAGCCGGACATGGTCGTCTCGGCCTCGCGCGGCTCGCTGCAGGGCTATCGCATGGTCGAAGCGGTGCCTGACGACGTTCCCGGCCATTGGCGCGCCGAGTTCGACCTGACGGTCGACGGGACCGACCCGGTCGAGCTGCGCTGCATCTTGCAGGCCAACGGCGAGATCCTGACCGAGACCTGGATGTTCCAGTATCATCCGTTCTGAGGCCGGCCGCGCGCGCCGCCCCCTTGCGCGCGCGCGCCCAAGTCGCCATAACGCCGCCCGCGCGCGAGAAAGAGCCGAGCGGATCGAGATGGCCACATTTCCTGAATTGGTGTTTTCCGGCGTCCAGCCGACCGGCAATCTGCATCTCGGCAACTACCTCGGCGCGCTGAAGCGCTTCGTCGAGGTGCAGGCGACGCATCCTTGCGTCTATTGCGTCGTCGACCTTCACGCGATGACCATGCCGCACGACCCCGAGCATCTGCGCCTCGCCACCCGCGAGGTCACGGCGACGTTCCTCGCCTGCGGCATAGACGCGAAGAAGAGCGCCGTCTTCAACCAGAGCCGCGTCTGCGAGCACGCCGAGCTCGCCTGGGTGCTCGACTGCGTGGCGCGCCTCGGCTGGCTCAACCGCATGACCCAGTTCAAGGAGAAGGCGGGCAAGGACCGCGAGAACGCCTCCGTCGGCCTCTACAACTATCCAGTGCTGATGGCCGCCGACATCCTGCTCTATCGCGCCACCCATGTGCCGGTCGGCGAGGACCAGAAGCAGCACCTCGAGCTGACGCGCGACATCGCGCAGAAGTTCAACAACGACTTCTCCGCCTCGATCGCCGCGCGCGGCTTCGGCGACGCGTTCTTCCCGCTGCCAGAACCGATGATCCAGGGTCCGGCGACGCGCGTGATGAGCCTGCGCGACGGCACGAAGAAGATGTCGAAGTCGGATTCGTCCGAATACGCGCACATCGCGCTGACCGACGACGCCGACGCGATCGCCCAGAAGATCCGCAAAGCCAAGACCGACGCCGGCGCGCTGCCGAGCGAGGTCGAGGGCTTGGCGGGGCGCCCCGAGGCGGAAAATCTCGTCGGCATCTTCGCCGCGCTCGCCGAGGAGACGAAGGCCGACGTGCTCAAGCGCTTCGGCGGCGGACCGTTCTCGCAGTTCAAGAACGCGCTCGCCGAGCTCGCGGTGACGAAGCTCTCGCCGATCCGCGCCGAAATCGTGCGGCTCAACGCCGACCCGGGCTACGTCGACCAGGTGCTCGCCGAAGGGGCCGCCAAGGCGCGCGCCATCGCCGAGCCCAACATGAACGCGGTCAAGGACATCGTCGGGCTCGCGCGCTGAGCCGGCGGCGAATTTTTTTGTCGCGCGGCGCAGGCGCCGCGGCGGCGTCCACGCGCGCGGCGACAAAATGTTGGGGACCGGCAGTCCGAGCCTACTAGATGGCGCCTCGGCCCGCGCCGGCCCGCGCGACATGGCGAATAATCGGTTAACGACTTTCTGGCTCGGTTTGCGTAAGTCTGAGAGAGGCTGATTCGCGCCTTCGCGGCGGAAGGAGAATCGCCGCCGGCGGGCCGCGCGCGGTCGGCCGCGCGCGATGGGCGTCTCAGGGGGGCCGAGGCTTGCGAACCATCTTGCGAGCGACGCGCGCGACGGCGATCGTTTCCTTCGCCGCCTGCGCGGTCGCGCTGGCGGCGACGGCGGCGCGCGCCGATTTCGGCGCGACGCTGGCCAAAGAGGAGGCGCCGCTCGCCGCGAACGTCACCGGCCTCGTCATCGTGCTCTTGCTGTTGTTCTCGGTGCTGACCGCCTCGCTGCATCTGGTGGGACGGCGGCGATGGACGCGGCGCGAGAGCGAGCTCGCCGACGAACTCGCGCGCGTCCGCGCCAGCCTCGACCGCGCCAACATCTTTCTCGCCAGCGAGCCGCAGATTCTCGTCGCCTGGGATCGCCCGGACGGCGAGCCGCGCATCGAGGGCGATTTCGCTCTCGTCGCCGACGCGCCGTTGCCGCGGCGGGTGCTGGCGTTCTCCTCCTGGCTCGAGCCGGCGCTCGCGAAAACCGCGCAGGGCGCTGTCGAACGCCTGCTCGGGCGCGGCGAGGCGTTCTCGATCGCCGCCCCGAGCTTGAAGGGGCGCCATTTCGAGATCGACGGCCGCGCCGTCGCCGGCTGCGCCGTCATGCGCATTCGCGACATCTCCGGCGATCGGCTGCAGCTCGCGCGCCTGCGCGACACTCACGCCGAAGCCAACGGCGCGCTCGCCGTGCTGCGCGCGCTGCTCGACGCTTTCCCCCATCCCGCCTGGACCCGCGACGCCGGCGGCCGGCTCGCCTGGGCCAACGCGGCTTACGCGGGCGCGGTCGAGGCCGAGAGCGGCGCCGTCGCGGCGAGCCGCGGCCTCGAGCTGTTCGATCAGGACATGCGTGCGGAGGCGCAGGCGGAGCGCGGCCGCTCGGGCGCCTGGCGGCGCAAGGCGCCGGCCGTGGTGGCGGGAGAGCGCAAGGTCTTCGAGGTGGTCGAGGTGGCGACCGAATCGGGCGCCGCGGGCATCGCCAGCGACCTCTCGGAGATCGAGGCGTTGCGCGCCGAGATGGGTCGCCACAACGACGCCTATTCGCGCACGCTCGACCAGCTGTCGACCGCAGTGGCCATCTTCGACCGCGCCAAACGGCTGACCTTCCACAACGCCGCCTATCGTCAGATCTGGTCGCTCGAAGCACGCTTCCTCGATTCGCAGCCGACCGACGGCGAAGTGCTCGATCGCTTGCGCGCCATGCGCCAGTTGCCCGAGCAGGCCGATTTTCGCAGCTGGAAGGCGCAGGCGCTCGCCGTCTATCAGGCGATCGAGCCGACCGAGACGGTCTGGCACCTGCCCGACGGTCGGGCGCTGCGCGTCGTGGCGAGCCCCAACCCGCAAGGCGGCGTCACCTATCTCTACGACGACGCGACGCAGAGCTACGCGCTCGCTTCGCAGGTCAACGCGTTGACCCAGGTGCAGGGCGAGACGCTCGACGCGCTGAAGGAAGGCATCGCGGTGTTCGGCGCCGACGGGCGGATGAAGCTCATCAATCCCGTCTTCGCCGCGTTGTGGCGCTTCGACCTCGCGCGCGCCGCCGACCGTCCCCACATCGACGAAGTGGCGGCGCACTGCGCGCCGTTGATGTCGGACGGGCGGCTGTGGGACGCCTTGCGCGCCACCATCGTCGGCCTGCCCGAAGACCGCACCGGCCTCGACCTGCGCGTCGAGCGCAAGGACGGCTTGACGCTCGATTGCGCCGCGCTGCCGCTGCCCGACGGCGCGACGCTGCTCACCTTCCTCGACGTCACCGCCGGCGTCGACGTCGAGCGCGCGCTGACCGAGCGCAACGAGGCGCTGATCAGCGCCGAGAAGCTGCGCAACGACTTCGTCAACCACGTCTCCTACGAGCTGCGCACGCCGCTGACCAACATCATCGGCTTCACCCAGCTGCTCGCCGAGGGCGGCGTCGGCCCGCTCAACCCCAAGCAGCTCGAATACGCCGGCTTCATCACCGCCTCGTCGGCGGCGCTGCTCGCCATCATCAACGACATTCTCGATCTCGCCTCGATCGACGCGGGCGCGCTGGAGCTGCGCCTTGAGGCCGTCGACGTGGTCGAGACGATGAAGACCGCCGCCGAAGGCGTTCAGGACCGCTTGAGCGAATCGAAGATCGAGCTGCGCATCGTCGCCACCGACGACGTCGGCTCGATGCGCGCCGACGGGCGGCGCATCCGCCAGGCGCTGTTCAACCTGCTGTCCAACGCCATCGGCTTCTCCGCGCCCGGCCAGACCGTCACGCTCGCGGCGATGCGGCGGGGCGACGAGATCGTCTTCAAGGTGAGCGACCGCGGCCGCGGCATCCCCGCGGAGGCGCTCGACCGCGTGT
>CAZKHF010000239.1:0-4749 GCA_964552445.1 uncultured Bradyrhizobium sp.
TCGGGCGTCGAATTCCGGCGATTGTTTCGCAATGTGAGAACCGACGCGACCAAGAGTCGCCCAGCCGCTTTCGTCTGATACGTCCGCGATGGCGTTTCTCAGCATGGCGAGCAAGGTCGCATCCTTCGCGTTCTTCTTCGCCTTGGCCTTGGCCTCTTCCTCTGCGGCAGGCGTGGCGGACGCTTCGCCCGCGGGCGAATTCAACACGTCGAAATAAACGAACTTATCGCAAGCGGTGACGAATGGGCGCGGGGTCTTGCGCTCGCCAAAGCCGTAGACCGTCACGCCCTGCTCGCGGATGCGCGCCGCAAGACGGGCAAAATCGCTATCGCTCGAGACGATGCAGAAGCCATCGAAGCGCGCAGTGTAGAGTAGATCCATGGCGTCGATGATCATCGCGCCATCCGTGGCGTTCTTTCCAGTCGTGTAGGCGAATTGCTGGATTGGTTGGATCGAGTGCTCCAACAGACAGTCCTTCCAGCCGCCGAGGTTCGGCTTCGTCCAGTCGCCATAGATCCGGCGGACGCCGGCCACTCCAAATTTCGCCACCTCGGCCAGAAGCCCGGCGACGACCTTGGGAGAAGCGTTGTCGCCGTCAATCAGGAGAGCGAGCGTCGCGCCCTTATCGATGTGTTGGTCGCCTATCGATTGCGCCGCCATATCGTTGTTCTCCCATCGAGTCCTGTGCAGCTAAACGAATTTGCGCTTGCGCCTGTGCTTCCGAGGTTGATCGCGCCCCACCAAGCGGCGAGGCGTTCGAGCCGACGTGAGTATAATCCGAGACTACCGCCGCCACTGCGCTTTCGACTATACAATTCTAGCCAAACCCGACGATCGCCGTTCCCATCCGCGGGTTTCCGCCTCTTCTCGGCGACGACTTATGCAAAGCGCGATCGCCCGCGCAAGCGAGGTTTGAAATGCGCCACATCTCTCGGCTCGCGACCATCGTATTCGCAGGGCTGGTCGCAACTTCGGCCGCTGAGGCCGCCGGAGGCGTGAGGAGTTTTCCAGTCCCGCAAGCGCTCGAGAGCGACGAACAGCCGATCGCTGCTCCGACGCCGCGAGAAATCGTCAATTTCGATGGGCCACAGAAGCCCGGAACGATCATCATCAACACGTCCGAACGACGTCTTTATCTTGTTCTGCCCGGGCAGCAAGCGATCAAGTACGAGGTTGGCGTCGGCCGGCCGGGATTTGAGTGGGTCGGCGTCGAACATATCGCCAACAAGCGCGAATGGCCCGACTGGACGCCCCCGAGCCAGATGCTGCTGCGCCGCCCCGACCTGCCGCGTCACATGGCGGGCGGCGTCGACAATCCGCTCGGCGCCCGCGCGATGTATCTCTCCGGCACGCTCTATCGCATCCATGGCTCGAACGAGCCTGACACGATCGGTCAAGCGGTCTCATCCGGCTGCATCCGTATGACCAACGACGATGTCGTCGATCTCTATGAGCGCGCCAAGATCGGCGCGGCCGTAATCGTCATGCGCTGAGGACCGCAGCGCCGGCGCTCCGGCGCCGTCCAAGCGAAACGGGCTTTGGGCATAAGAAACGCCGCGCGAGTACATTGCGAAGCCGCCCTCGGCTTGCCCGACATCGAGGACGTTCGTGCCGACGCTTCGACCGGACGCGCTCAGCGCACGTGCGTCGGCGATATTCCGCAACGCGAATTCGCCGCCAACCAGGGGGCGCGACTTGCCCGCCTCAACCAGGCCCGCCAAACCGATCGAGAACCGGGGCGTTGGGGCTAACGAGCGCGAAGGCGTCGCGCGCATCGCAGCGGCGCGGCTAGTGCGCCAAGAAAAGGGGCGTCGTCGGCTGCCGCATCATATCGAGGCTGACGCCGCCGAACAGGCTCTCGAACAAACGTGAATGACCGAAGGCGCCGGCGACGATGAGATCGGCGTCCTGCGTGTCCAGGCTGGCGAACAGCGCTGCCAGCGCCGATATTTCGCCGGTGTCGGTCCAGTCGGAAATCCGGGCGACGACGCCGTGGCGGAGAAGATGATCGGACAGTATTTCCGAAGTCGCTTGCAGCGCGCTCTCGCGCGCCGAGAAGGTGAAGATCGTGACCTTCTTCGCCTTGGCGAGCAGCGGCATCGCGTCATGGACGGCGCGGATCGCCTCGCGGCTGGCGTTCCAGGCGATGACGATGTTCTCGCCGACCGGCGACAATTTCCAATAGTCGGGCAGGATCAACATCGGCGCGCCCGAGGCGAGCAGCGTCCCGTCGGGGATCTCGGAACGAACCAGAACGCGCGCCTCGCCCTCCGGCCGCGGCGCGATAATCAGATCGACGCAATGACCGTATTCGCCGCCGATCGCGGACGCGGCGCTCGCCTCGACGAACCGGCCGACGAGTTCCGCCTCCTTGACCGCCGCTTCGAATTCCGGGCCGATGCGCGACGCCAAGTCGCCCCAGGCCCCGCCGAGCGCCGCTTCCGAACTCGCGTCGACGCCGGTCAGGCGCGCCCCGTGAGCCTGCGCCATCGCGACCGCGAGACGCAGGCGGTCCTGCGCCGCATCGGTCGGATCGAGATAGACCAGAATGTCCTTGTACGCCATGACCCGCTCCCGATTCGCGTCTCTCCTCGAACCCGCTCGCGCTTCCCTGCTAAGGGCTTGTCTTGGCCGGCTGGTTCGCCTTCCAGTAGGCGTCTGCCTTCTGGCTGTCGCTATCGGCGCTTGCGCCAACCGTGAACGCGTTCTTGCTCACGTGCGGCGCCGCGTCGAGCACGCTCTTGGTCGTGTCGAGCACCAGCAGACTCGCGTTGGGCGGGGCCTTGAAATCGTCCCAAGGGATCGCAACGCGGGTTTCATCGAAGCCGACGAACCCGCCTCGCGCGATCACCAGATAGCCAAGCTTTTCCGTCTCGGGGTTCAGCGCGAGGTCGTCGACGGTGCCGAGCGCCACGTCGTCGGGGCTTCGCACTTCGACGCCGAGCAGCTCGTCGGAGCGGAAGGCGACGTTCGATCCCATGACGGGAACGGCGGCGGCGATCTGTCGCCGGCGCCATACGGGCTGGTCGATCGGCGTGACGCCCTCGCCTTGCAAATCAGACAAATAGCTCTTGTAAACTGCTCGCGTCTCGGCGAGCGCGTCCTCGCAGAGCTGTTGGTGTCCGTGCCGCGCGAGGATGTTCGCAGAGGCCATGAGTGCGCGCACCTCGTAGCCGGGCCGCCCGTTGTAGTCGCCAAGCCCCACGAAAGCCCCATGGGCGCGAACGCCGATCTCGCCAGTCGCCCCCACGTCCATTCCAAAGCCGGCCGCGCCCGCGGGGTAGCCGAGACTGTAACCCTCGCCAGCGACCCAATAGCCGTCCTTCTCCATCTGCTGACTGAAATCCTTCAGGTCGTTCCGACACGCCTCTGCAGACTTGGCCGGAGCTGTGTCGCTTCCGGCTGTGGGAGTAGGCGTCGCGTCCGCGTTGGCCGTTGGCGCAGCCAGAAGCGGACCCGTCAGCGCAAAATAGAGGCACGTTGCGATGGGGCCGAGACGGAGATTGCGAGGCATAATGATTTTCCTCAATGTCGATTGAGCCACGCGCCAACAGGACGATCGGCGCCCCGCCGAGGCTCCTCTGTTATCTCGAGTCCGAAATTGCGCCAGCGTCGGAAACTACGCACGGCCCGGCCTCCCTGCGCGCGCGTCTTCCCACCGCGTCGCGGCGAGCCTCCGATAGCGCGTCGCGCGCCAACGCCTGAGTAGTTTCCGAGTCTGACCTACGGCGGCGTTTGCTCCTATCAGAGGGCGCAGCGGCGCCGCTGTTGGCCGCTCGTTCTCACTTGGCCGCCGCGCAACGGATCGAACCGCGATGTCAGACATCGATCACATGATGAAGGCGCCCATGCAACCCGACCCAGAGGCCAAGTTAATCGCAACGTTTGGCGGCGACTTCAATGTGGCCCCGCTCGCCTCGAAGAACGATCTCGCGGCCGGCGAGCCACGAAAGCCGCGCCCGAAGGCGACGGCTCCCATCGCCACGCCGGGGCCGTCGGGCGGCCGCCCGCCGCTCTTTCGCCGTTGAGGCTACGCCCGGTTGAGCGGCCCAGCTTCCCTCGAAAGCCGGCCCCCGCGCGTCGCCCTTGACCTTGCGGGCGGCAACGGCGACAGCGCTAGACGCGAGGGATGATTTCCGGGGCGGCGCGTCGCCGCCAAAACTTCTCTCGTCAGTTCCAAGGAGAATTCATGAAGGCCGTCAGGATTCATGCTTACGGGGACCGCTCGGTTCTCCAGTTCGAAGACGCGCCCAAGCCGGAAATCAAGCCCGACGAGGCGCTTGTGCGCATCGTCGCCGCAGCGGTCAACCCGGTTGATTGGAAGATCCGGCAGGGGCGCTTGAGGACCATGGTTCCCTATGTCTTTCCGTTGACGCTCGGCTGGGATTTCTCCGGCGTTATCGAGGCGTTGGGGTCCGAAGTTTCCAACTTCGCCGTCGGCGACGCCGTGTTCTCGCGTCCCGACATTCGGCGGGATGGAAGCTACGCCGAATACATCGCGGTCCGCGCCGTTGAAATTGCGAGAAAGCCGAAGACGATCTCGCACGTTGAAGCGGCGTCGATTCCTCTGGCGGGCATCACCGCCTGGGAAACGATCGTTACGATTGGAAATCTCGCGGCCGGTCAGACGGCGCTGGTCCACGCGGCCTCCGGCGGCGTCGGTTCTCTCGCGGTCCAGATCGCGAAATCGCGCGGCGCCCATGTCGTCGCGACCACTTCGAGCGCCAACGTCGAGCTGGTTCGCTCGCT
>CAZKHF010000240.1:0-4726 GCA_964552445.1 uncultured Bradyrhizobium sp.
TGTCCTCGATGAAGTCGCCGAGGTGGCTGTCCTCCTCGTCGCCGATCGGCGTCTCCAGGCTGATCGGCTCCTTGGCGATCTTCAACACCTTGCGCACCTTCTCGAGCGGCATGGCGAGCTTTTCGCTGAGCTCCTCGGGCGTCGGCTCGCGGCCGATCTCGTGCAGCATCTGCCGGCTGGTGCGGACGATCTTGTTGATCGTCTCGATCATGTGGACGGGAATGCGGATGGTGCGCGCCTGGTCGGCGATCGAGCGGGTGATCGCCTGGCGAATCCACCAGGTGGCGTAGGTCGAGAACTTGTAGCCGCGGCGGTACTCGAACTTGTCGACCGCCTTCATCAGGCCGATGTTGCCTTCCTGGATCAGATCGAGGAACTGCAGGCCGCGGTTGGTGTATTTCTTGGCGATCGAGATGACGAGGCGCAGGTTGGCCTCCACCATCTCTTTCTTCGCCTGGCGGGCCTCGCGCTCGCCCTTCTGCACCATCTGGACGAGCTTGCGGAACTCCTGGATCTCCAGGCCGGTCTCGGTGGCGAGCGACTGGATCTCGCCGCGGAGCTCCTTGATCTGCGTCTTGTCCCTGGCGACGAAGTCCTTCCAGCCGCGCGTGCCGAGCTTGGAGACACGCAACAGCCACTTCGGGTCGAGCTCGGAATTCTGGTAGTTCTTGAGGAAGTCCTCGCGCGAGACGCGGTGCGATTCGGCGAGCCGCATCAGCTTGACGTCGAGGCCGATCAGCCGCTTGTTGATGTCGTAGAGCTGCTCGACCAGGGCGTCGATGCGGTTCTGGTTGAGAGAGAGCGACTTGACGTCGGCGACGATCTCCTTCTTCAGCGCCTTGTACTTGCGCTCCTGGGCGGGCGACAGCGTCTCGTTCTGCAGCTTGTTGGCGACGTTCTGGTCCTGCAGGCGGCGCAGCTTCTTGTAGGCGTCGGCGATGCGGTCGAACGTCTCGAGCACCTTCGGCTTGAGCTCGGCCTCCATCGCCGACAGCGACACCGAATTCTCGAGGTCGTCGTCGTCGTCGAAGCCTTCGACCGGCGGCGCGGCTTCGCCGTCGAAACCGGCGGGCGGGATCTGCGGCGCGGTGGCGGGCGCGACGCGTTCGCGCGGCGGCGCCGCCGCCAGCGCGGCCGCCGCGGCTTCGGCGGCGCCGGGCGCGGTCATGTCGACCTTCGGCTGTTTCTTGCCGTCGGGGCCGGCGTAGGTCGCCTCGAGGTCGATGATGTCGCGCAGCAGAATCTTGCCTTCGTTCAGCTCGTCGCGCCAGATGATGATCGCCTGGAAGGTGAGCGGGCTCTCACACAAGCCGGCGATCATCGCCTCGCGGCCCGCCTCGATGCGCTTGGCGATGGCGATCTCGCCCTCGCGCGACAAAAGCTCGACCGAGCCCATTTCGCGCAGGTACATGCGCACCGGATCGTCGGTGCGCTCGACCGGCTCGGAGCCGCGCGTCGCCACAGCGGTCGAGCGCGACGTCTCGACGACCTCGCCGGGTTCCGGCTCTTCTTCCTCGGGCGGCTCGACGGCGGCTTCCTTCTCCGCCTCCTCGGCGTCCTCGCTGTCGACGACGTTGATGCCCATCTCGCTGAGCATCGCGTTCATGTCCTCGATCTGATCGGAGGAAATCTCCTCCGACGGCAGCACCGCGTTCAGCTCTTCCTGGGTGACCCAGCCGCGCTTCTTGGCGATCTTGATCATCCGCTTGACGGCGGCGTCAGTCAGATCGAGCAGCGGGCTGTCCGCGACTTCCGCGACCGCCGCTTCGCCTTCGGCTTTCGCCTCGTCGGTTCTCGCCATTTTCGCCGTCTCCGTCACAGCCTTCGCGCGTCGCGGAACGCCGCTCACTGGTCACCTCAATCGGCCGCCCGAACGGGGCCGTTCCAATCCACACGCGACGAGCCTCGCCGCCGCGCCGCGCTCGCGCCGGCCAATCCGCCGACTTGTTCGCCCTGACCTCAAACCCGGAAGTCTCGCCCCCCTCCCGACCAGCGCACCCGCTCAGAGCGGCGTCGGCCCGCGCCCGGAAAGTTCGCCGAACCCTTCGATCGCCGCTTCGGCGTTCGCCAGATCGGCCAAATTCGCCTTGATGTCCAGTAGTCTCGCGAGATTCTGCTCGGTCGGATCGGCGGCCAGCGCCTGCTCCGCCAGCTTCAGCTCCCTATGTAGCGCCCCCGCACTTCGTTGCAAGGCCATGGATTGCCGAAGCACGTGCTCGGCGTCGGCCGTCTCCGCCTGCGCCCGCAGACACCACCAGTTGGGCATTTGCGCGGCGAGGCCGAGCACGCGCCGGCGCTCGTCGGCGAGGCCCGCCGCCTCCAGCGCTTCGGACCACGCCGCCGCCGAGGCGTAGGCGGACGGCGGCAACGCCAGCAGCTTGTCGCGCAGGGCGGCCAGCGTCCGGCCGGCGATCTCGATCGCCGCCACCTCCTCGACGTGGCGCTCCAGCAGGTCGGGATGGCCGAGCAGCACGGCGAGGATGGCGATTTCGCGCGGCGCCTCGCGCGGCCGACGCGCGAGGCGGGCGGGCGCCGGCAGGGCGGCGCCGGCGACGCCGACGCGCGGCCCGGCGTCGGCGAAGGCGAAGCGGCGGCGGCCGCCGCGCCCCTCCCGACTCGGCGCGCGCGCGCTCGACGGCGCCGCGGCCGGCCCGAAGAAGGCGGCGAGGCGTTCGGCCATGGCGGCGGCGTAGTGGCGCCGCAGCGTCTCGTCGGCGATCGCGCCGACGAGCTCCTTCAGGCGCGTCTCGAGGCCTGCGCGCCGCTCCGGCGTGTCGAAAGCGCGGTCCTCGGTCTCGCGGTTGAACAGCATCTCGGAGAGCGGGCGGGCGCGCGCGAGCGTCTCGGCGATCGCCTCCGCGCCGCCCGAGCGCGCAAGGTCGTCGGGGTCCTGCCCTTCCGGCAGCAGGGCGAAGCGCAGGCTCCTTTCCGGCGCGATCAGCGGCAGCGCGACGTCGATCGCGCGGTAGGCCGCTTTCCGGCCCGCCTTGTCGCCGTCGAAGCACAGGATCGGCTCCCGCGCCATGGTCCACAACAGCGCGCACTGATCGGCGGTGAGCGCGGTGCCGAGCGGCGCGACGACGTAGGGAAAGCCCGCTTGCGTCATGGCGATGACGTCGACGTAGCCTTCGACGGCGACGATCTCGCCGCGCTCGTGGGCGCTCTTTCGCGCCCGGTGGTGGTTGAACAGCAGGGCGCCCTTGTGAAAAAGCTCGGTCTCGGGAGAATTGAGGTACTTGGCCTTTGCGCCGGGCTCGAGGGCGCGGCCGCCGAAGGCGACCACGCGCCCCGAGCGGTCGTGGATGGGAAACATCACCCGATCGCGGAAGCGGTCGTAGGGCACGGCGATGTCCTCGCCGTGGACGAGCAGGCCCGCTTCGATCATCGCTTCCGCGCCGATTCCGCGCTCGGCCAGCGCGTCGCGCAGGGCGAAGCGGTCGGGCGCGGCGTAGCCGAGACCGAACAGGCGTTGCGTCGCCGGCTCGACGCGGCGATCGGCGAGATAGCCGCGCGCCTTGGCGCCGGCGGCCGATTGCAGCGTCGCCTCAAACAGGCTCGCCGCCAGCGCGAGGACGTCGCGAACGCCGTCGCGCTGGGCGTCGCGGGCGTCGCTTTCGCGGTCGCGCGCGGGCAGCGGCAGACCGGCGACGGCGGCGAGCCGCTCGACCGCCTCGGGAAAGCTCAGCCCTTCCGTCTCGATTAGGAAGGTGAACACGTCGCCGTGCTTGCCGGAGGAGAAGTCGTGGTAGAAACCCTTCTGATCGTTGACGAAAAACGATGGGGTCTTCTCCGCGTTGAATGGCGAAAGCCCCGCCCACTCGCGCCCCTGCTTGCGCAGCTTGACCCGCGAGCCGACCACCTGGGAGACCGGCACGCGCGCGCGGATTTCATCGAGAAAGGCGGTCGAGAATTTCATCTCGGTTCCGAGATTGGCGCTTTCGTCCGGCTTGGCAAGGCGAGGCGCGAATTCTCCCCGTCATACACAGCCCGCGCTCGCTTCAGCTCGCCGCCGCGCCCATCAACTTGCGCGCCGCGCCGGCGGTCATCGGCTGGCCGAAGGCGAACCCCTGGGCGAATTCGCAGCCGAGCTGAGCGAGCTCGACCGCGTCCGATTCGGTTTCGGCGCCTTCGGTGATCACGTCCATGCCGAGATCGTGGGCCATCGCCACCACCGAGCGCAGGATCGCCGGCCGGCCGCCGGCGCCGTTGGGCTTCACCAGCGACGAAGCGATCTTCAAGGTGTCGAAACGATAGCGCTGCAGCTGGCCGAGCGAAACATAGCCGGCGCCGAAATCGTCGAGGGCGAGGCCGGCGCCCAGCTCGCGCACCCGGCGCAGGAGCTGGAAGGCGTATTCCGGGTTCTCCATCACCAGCTTCTCGGTGAATTCGAGCTTCAGCGTGCCGCGCAGCACGAAATGGCGGTTGAGCGCCGAGCGCACGTCGCCGAGCAGGTCGTGGCCGAGCATCTGCCGCGACGAGATGTTGATGCTGGCGAAGATCGGCGGCGCCACTTCGAGCGCCTTCTGCCAGGCGGCGAGCTCGCGCGCGGCGGCCTCGATCGAGAAGACGCCGATGGCGACGAGCGCCTCGCTCGAATCGGCGAGCGAGAAAAAATCCTGCGGGCCGAGCAGGCCGAGGCGCGGATGGCGCCAGCGCGGCAGCGCTTCGAATCCGGCGACGGTGCGGTCCTCGAGCCGCACGATCGGCTGGAACATCACGCTGATCT
>CAZKHF010000241.1:0-4716 GCA_964552445.1 uncultured Bradyrhizobium sp.
GTTCTTCGCCTTGGCCTGGATCAGCGTCTGCGTCGCCAGCACGTGCTCGACCTCGGATGTGCCGACGCCGAGGGCGAGCGCGCCGAAGGCGCCGTGGGTCGAGGTGTGGCTGTCGCCGCAGATGATGGTCGCGCCCGGCAGGGTGAAGCCCTGCTCCGGCCCGATGATGTGGACCACGCCCTGGCGGCCGTCGAACTCGTCGTAATACTCGATGCCGAACTCGCGCGCGTTCTCGGCGAGCTGGGCGACCTGCAAGCGGCTCTCGGGATCGGCGATGCCGCCGCTGCGGTCGGTGGTCTGGATGTTGTGGTCGACGACGGCGAGCGTCTTCTCCGGCGCGCGCAGCTTGCGGCCGGCGAGGCGCAGGCCCTCGAAGGCCTGCGGGCTGGTCACCTCGTGGACGAGATGGCGATCGATGTAGATGAGCGAGGAGCCGTCTGCGCCGACGTCGATGACGTGGTCGTCCCAGATCTTGTCGTATAGCGTGCGCGGCTTGTTCATCGATCGCTCCCACGCCCCGGCTTGCGGGCGCGTGGCGCCCGGGGCGAAGCGCGCTATCTAAGCCGTTTGCGGCGAAGAAAAAAGAGGGCGGCCGCGCCGCCCGCCGTCAGCGCCGCCACAGCGCCTTGAGGTCCAGCGCGCCGGTCGGCGGCGCCAGGATCGCGCGCTTGAAAGTTTCCGCGTCGGCCTTCGGCAGCACGCCGTCGAGGATGAGATGCGCCAGACCGTGGACCAGCGACCAGGCGGCGATCGCGGCCGCGTCGCCGCCTTCGCCCGCCACCCCGCGCGCGCGCACGCCGCCGCGCAGCGCGTCGAAGGCCGCCTCGGCCGCCGCGCGCAAGTCGGGATTGTCGGCGCGGCCGGCGAGCAGCGGGGAGAACATCAGCCGGAACATGCCGGGCTTGGCGAGGGCGAAGTCGATATAGGCGGCGCCCATCGCCGGCAGCGGCGCGGCGGCGCGGGCCGCTTCGGCGAGCGCCGCGGCGAACTCGCGGAAGCCCTCGGCGGCGACGGCGGCGAGCAGCGCCTCCTTGTCGCGGAAATGGCGATAGGTCGCGGTCGGCGTCACCCCGACGCGGCGGGCCGACTCGCGCAAGCCCACCGCCTCGGGGCCGCCTTCGTCGAGCAGCGTCCGCGCCGCAGCGATGAGGGCGGGACGCAGGGCGCCGTGATGATAGGTCGGGCGATTCGATGTTGACATCGACAACATTATCGCATAGTTCACGCCGTAAACATAGCCCTGTGGAGAGCGCCGTGAAGACCTACCTGCTCGTCCATGTCGGCCTCGCGCCGCTGATCGTCTTCTGGACCTTGCTCGGCCTCGCCTCGCCCGGCGAAGCGCTCGCCGCCGGCCTCGCCGCCGCGGCGGCGATGGCGGTTTGGCGCCTCGCGCGGCGCGAGCTGTTCCTGCTCGAGGTCGGCGCGCTCGCCGCGTTCGTGATCATGGGGGGAATCGCGCTCGCCGCGCCCGGCTTCTTCGCCGGCGCGGCGTTGTCGCTGTCGTTCGCCGGGCTCGGCCTCACGGCGCTGGTCAGCGTGGCGATAAGGCGGCCGTGGACCGCCGACTATGCGCGCGCCGCCTTCGCGGCCGAATCCGGCAGCCCGCTGTTCGTCGTCGTCAATCTGCTGATCTCCGGCGTGTGGGCGGCGCTGTTCCTCTTCGAGGCGGCCGTCCTCGCCCTCCACGCCGGCGGCGTCGCGCTGACAGCCGTGTTCGCCGTCGGCGCGATCGTCTCGATCTTCGGCCCCAAGCCGTTCATCCGCTTCGTCCTCGCGCGCCGCCTCGCCGCCGCGGAGGAGTATCGCTGGCCGGCGCCGCGGCTCGGCGGCGCGACGGGCGAAGACGCCGTCGACGTCGCGGTGGTCGGCGCCGGGCTCGGCGGCCTGACCGCCGCGGCGCTCCTCGCCGACGCCGGCCTCAAGGTCGCCGTCTACGAGGCCCATGTCGTCGCCGGCGGCTTCTGTCATACGTTCCTGCGCAAGGCGCGCCACCACGGCCGCCCCTGCCTCTACCGCTTCGACGCGGGGCCGCACGACTTCTCCGGCGTGCGCCCGGGCGGGCCGGTCGCCGCGGTCCTGGCGCGGCTCGGCGTCGCCGACCGGCTCGATTGGCGCCGGCTCGACCATTCCTATCGCTTCGCCGACCGCACGATCGAGCCCCCGCGCGACTGGCGCGCCTACGCGGCGGAGCTCGGCTGCGCGTTCCCCGCCGACGCGGGGGGAATCGCGGCGCTGTTCGACGACGTCAGGGCGATCTACGACGGCATGCGCACGACCGGGCGCGAGCGCGGCGGAATCCCCGGCGCGCCGCCCAACGCCGAGGCGATGCTCGCCTTCGCTCGCGCCCATCCGCTCGCCGCGCGCTGGATGGAGCGCCCGTTCGACGACCTCGTCGCGCGCCACGTCGCCGACCCCGAGGCGAAACGGGCGCTGAAGGCGCTCTCCGGCTATGTCGACGACGGCCGCGAGCGCCTCTCCTGCGCCGCGATGGTCCCCTTGTTCGGCTATTACTTCGACGGCGGCTATTACCCGGCCGGCGGCTCGGGGCGTCTCGCCGAGGCGCTCGCCGAAGCGATCGAGGCGCGCGGCGGCAGGGTCGCGCTGAAGACGCGCGTAACGCGCATCCTGGTCGAAAAGGGCCGCGCCGTCGGCGTCGCGCTCGCCGACGGAACGCGCGTCGCAGCGGGCGCCGTGGTCGCCAACGCCGACTTCAAGCGAACGTTCCTCGAGCTGGTCGAGGCCGGCGACCTGCCCACCGACTTCCGCGCCCGCGTCGCCGCCGCGGCGCCGGGGCCTTCCGCCTTCATGGTCCATCTCGGCGTCGACACCGTCCCCGACTGCCGGCCGGCGCTGCACCTCGTCGACCAGCGCATCGGCGTCGAGGTCCTCACGCACGTCGATCCGAGCGCCGCGCCGGCCGGCCACGCGACGGTCGGAATCATCAAGCTGATGACCGCCGCGGAGACGCGAGCGTGGTTTCCCGCCGAGGGCGGCGACGACTGGAAGACGCTGCGCTTCTCGCCCGAATACGAGGCGCGGAAGCGCGCATTAGGCGACGCGCTGATCGCCGCCGCCGAGACGGCGCTGCCGGGACTTTCGGCCCACATCGTGCTTTGCTCAGAGGCGAGCCCGGTCACCTACGCGCGCTATGATCTTTCAAGCGACGGGGCGATCTACGGCGTCGCGCGCTCAGGTCGCCTCCGCGGCGCGAAAAGCCCGATCCGCGGCCTGGTCGTCGCCGGAAGCGCGACCCACGGGCCGGGCGTCGAGGCGGTCGTCATCTCCGGCGCGGAGGCCGCCGAGGCGCTGGTCCCCGGACTGCTCGCGCGGCGCGCGACGGCGAAGGACGGCGCGCGGCGGATTCAGATTCAAGCAACCCCTCGCCCCCGCCCTCTCCAGGAAGCGTGAGAGGGGGCGGAGACATCGCCGCTTTCCTTCTCCCGTTTGCGGGAGAAGGTGGCGCGAAGCGCCGAATGAGGGGAGGCTTTTCGACTACGCCTGACAGTCGGCCACTCCGACGCCCCTACTTCGCGTCCGGCTTGATGATCTCGCGCAGGTCCCACTTGTCGTCGCCCGAGCCGCCGGCGATGTCGTCGATCCTCCACGCGCCGTCCTCGCGCACGAACGTGTAGCGCACGACGTGCTTGACGTCGCCGCTGTAGAAGGTCGCGGCGGCGACCGCCTCGCTCTCCGCCGCGATCGACAGGCGCTCGACTTGCGGGTCCTGCGAATCGGTGACAGGGTCGAAATCGAGGATCGGCTCGTTGAGCTTCTTCGAGCGCGCGTCCATCGCCTTCAGCGCCGCGCGTAGCGACTTGGAGAACAGCGCCGCGACGCGCTTGTCCTCGATCGAGCCCGCCTGGTAGTCGCCCTTCGGCCCGGCGTAGAGCCGGTAGATTTCGGCGACCACGTCCTTGGGCGCCTGCGGCTCGGCGGCGCGCGCCGCGAAGGGAAACGCCGCCGACGCCGCCAGCAGGAATAGAACTCTCCGCCGCTCCATTTTCGCCCTCCTCGCGCTTTCGCCGCGCGGCCGCCGGCCGCGCCTGACGCGCTCGACGAGCGCGTCTACAGCTCACTCGGCCGGCGCCGCCGCGCCGCCGATCTCGACCGCCGTCGCTTCGCGGCTGCGCAGCGCCTTGCGCACGCCGATCGCGCCGTAGACCACCATCACCAGCACGATCGCCGCGAACGCCGCGGCGAGCGTCGCGTCGACATAGTCGTTGAACACGACGCGGCCCATCTCCTCGACGGTCTTGGCCGGCGCGAGCACTTTGCCGCCCGCCGCGGCGCCGCTGAACTTCAGCGCATGGGCGACGAAGCCGACCGCCGGGTTGGGGTCGATCACCTTCTCCAGCCCCGCCGTCACCGTGCAGACGACCAGCCACGCCGCCGGCGCGAGCGTGACCCAGGCGAACTTCTCGCGCTTCATCTTGAACAGGATGACGGTGCAGAGGATCAGCGCCATCGCCGCCAGCATCTGATTGGAGGCGCCGAACAGCGGCCACAGCGTCCAGATGCCGCCGAACGGATCGATCACGCCCTGATAGAGGAAGTAGCCCCACGCCGCGCAGGAAAGCGCCGAGCCGATGAGGTTGTTCGTCCACGACTCGGTCGCCTTGAAGGCGGGGACCACGCCGCCGAACAGATCCTGGATCATGAAGCGGCAGACGCGCGTGCCGGCGTCGACGGTGGTGAGGATGAACAGCGCCTCGAACA
>CAZKHF010000242.1:0-4713 GCA_964552445.1 uncultured Bradyrhizobium sp.
CGAGGAAGGCACGCAGCTGCCGCGCTCGATCATCGAGTTCTATTACAAGAACGACGCGCTCGACGACCCGATGGTGTCGGAAGAGCATGTCACCGCCTTCGGCTGGGCGAGCCCGCAGGAAATCGACGACATCATGGCGCTCGCCATCCGCGTCAACGACTTCCTCACCGGCCTGTTCCTCGGCGTCGGCATCCGCCTCGTCGATTTCAAGATCGAGTGCGGCCGGCTGTGGGAAGGCGACAACATGCGCATCGTCGTCGCCGACGAGATCAGCCCCGATTCATGCCGCCTGTGGGACGTCAAGTCCAACGAGAAGCTCGACAAGGACCGCTTCCGGAGGGACCTCGGCGGCATGATCGAGGCCTACACCGAGGTCGCGCGCCGCCTCGGCGTGGTCCAGGAGAGCGACGAGGCGCCGCGCGTCGCCGGGCCGCGACTGGTGCAATAGGGGGGCCCGCGGCGGCCCCGCGCCGCCGCTACCCGAGCCGTTTGGCGAATAATTCCAGCGTCCGCGCCTTGGCGAGGGCGGCGCTCGGCGCATGGTAGGGCGGCCAGCCTTCGCGATTGAACGCGTGCCCCGCGCCCGGATAGAGGAAGACTTGCGCGTCGGGATGCGCGGCGGCGACCGCGCGCACGCCGGCGGCGGGGATGTGCTCGTCGGCCTCGCCAAAATGCAGCATCACCGGAACGCGCGGCTTTAGGTGGTTGAGGCCGATGACGCCCCCGCCGTAATAGCCGACGGCGGCGGAGAGGCCGTCGACCTGCGCGGCCGCGACCCAGGCCAGCGTGCCGCCGAGGCAAAAGCCGACGATTCCGACCTTGCCGGCGCTTTTCGCCGCTTCGACCGCGGCGGCGAGGTCGACCAGCGTCGCTTCGCGCGGGATCTTCTCCAACAACGCCCGGCCGCGCGCGAGGCCGTCGGCGTCGTAAGCGAGCTCGGCGTCGCGCTCGCTGCGATCGAAGATCGCCGGCGCGACCGCGAGGTAGCCCTCCGCGGCGTAGCCGTCGGCGACCGCGCGGATATGGGCGGTGACGCCGAAAATCTCCTGCACGACGACGACGCCGCCGCGCGGCCGGCCCTCCGGCGCGGCGCGCCAAGCGCCGAGCTCGAAACCGTCGACCGCCTTCAGCCGGATCCACTCGCCCATGGCCGAACTCCCCGATTGAAGCCAAGCGCGGCGCGAACCCGCCGGCGCGCGCGATGGTAGGCGGCGAGCGGCGAGCAGGGCAAGGCGGCCGTCGCCGATCGGGGCGGCGCGCACGATTTGTTGAAAGAAAACGGCGCCGAACCGATCGGCGCCGTCGCCAATTCGCGTCGGCCGCGAGCGGCCGCGGCTTCAGTACTTGCGCACCAACGGCGCCGGCGCATAGCTCGGCTCCTCGCCGATCATCCAGCGCAAGCCGATGCGGAAGTCGTTGGAGGCGAGATCGTTCTTGGAGCTGATGGCGTAGCCGCCTCCGCAATTAGCGATGTCAAACCCGGTCGTCGCGCCAACCGCCAGGCAGTGCAACGTCCCGGTGGAGAACTTGCCGTAGTCGAGGTAGCGGTAGCTGAGATCGAGCTTGAGGTTCGGCGTGACATTGAAGCTCAGTCCGCCCGTCAGGTCCCAGGCGAAGTTCCACTTGCCATGGTCGTCCGCATAGCCGCCGCCCGGATATCCCGTACCGCCGGTGGTGTTGCCTGGATAGTTGGCGCTCGTGTCGCTGAAACCCGACAGCCTGTTGTAGGAGAAGCCGACGCCGGCGCCGACGTAAGGCGTGATTCCCCACCAAGTGCCCATGTCGACGTAGCCGTTGAACATGGTGATGGCCGACCAGAGGTTGGCGCGATAGGAGTCGTCGTATTGCTGGGGGCCCAGATGAGTGCCGACGGCGTTCGGCTCGTTGATGACTTCGAGGGCCTGGAACGGGGCGCCGCCACGGTATTCCTCGGTGACGTCGGCGCGGAACCAATTGTTGAACTGGTAGCCCAAGCCAATATCGAAAATGCCGAAGTCGGAGACCTTCGAGTTGTAAAACTTGTTGGTCCCCGCGGCGTCGAAGTCGGTCCCCAGTTCATCGGTGACCAGGTCGGGCGACTGCTTGAGATTTGGCGAGCTGGCGTTGGCGCCGATCCCGACGTCGCCGCGCAGATACCAGCCGCTGAATTCGGCCGCAGGGGACGGGAGCGGTTCGAGCGCCGGCGCGGGCGGCAAGAGATCGGCGGCGACCGCGGCATGGCCCAGGGCGATGAGCGCGCCGCCGGCGAGCATGAGGACCTTCAACTTGGCCATGACGAAACCTCTTCGTTCGACGCGCTCCGAGGAGGTCGGGGCGCAGCTAAAGCGAAGATGAAGTTGCCATGGAGATGTTAATGCCAGCTTAACCCTAAAAATTCACCTTAACGAAAGGTTACCATCGGCCTCCCACCGCCTCCCTGCCCGATCGAAACAATATCTCGCCGCCCCTCGCCGCTTGTTATCAAGTTATATTTTTGCAGACGCTAAAATGATTTTTCAGGCGCGCGCTCACCAGGGCAAAGGAAAGTCTAGCGGGGCTCGCGTCGGCGCCGCTTTACGCCGACAGCGCGTCGCGCAAGCTCGCCAGCGAGGCGCGCTGGCGCCCCGCGGCGTCGAAATTGTCCGGAGCGAGCCAGGCTTCGAAAGCGGCGCGGCGGAGCGGCCATTGCGAATCGATGACCGCGTGCCAGGCGGTGTCGCGGTTGCGGCCCTTGACGATCATGTGCTGGCGGAACACGCCTTCGAAGGCGAAGCCGAGCCGCAGCGCGGCGCGCCGGGACGGCGCGTTGAGCGCGTCACACTTCCATTCGTAGCGGCGATAGCCGAGATCGTCGAAAATGTAGCGCGCGAACAGATATTGCGCCTCGGTGGCGCCCGGCGTGCGCTGCAGCGCCGGCGTGTAGAGCACGGCGCCGACCTCGGCCACGCGATGGTTCGGTTCGACGCGCATCAGCGCCTGATAGCCGACCGCGCGCTGAAGCGCGTTGTCGACGACGGCGAAGAACAGCGGGGCCTCCGACGTCGCCTTGGCCGCGAGGTTCGCCTTGAAGACGGCGGGATCCGCGAAAGGGCCATCGGCGAGATAGGCCCACAGCCGATCCTTCCCGCCGCCGCCCGCGCCCTCGAACAGCGCGTCGGCGTGCCGCTCCGCGTCGAGCGGAGCGAGCGTGACGAAGCGTCCGCGCAAGACGACGCGTTTGGGGCGCGGGGCGGGCCGCGCGTCGACCGGCGGGCCGACTGGCGGATCGTCCAAGTCTGCGCTCACCGGCGGCTCCGACTGCCGCGGGTTAATGATTGTGGCGCGGCGGGGGCATCGTCTGCGCCAGCCGCTGGTACTTCACCGCCGGCTTCAGCACCATCCCCTCGTCGAACTGGGCGACCATCTCGCGCTGGATCTGCTGCCAGGGCGTCTGGCTCGCCGGATAGGGGTAGCCGTCGCGCATGAGCGCGGCGCGGCGCGCCGCCAGCTCCTCGTCGGAGATGAGGATATCGGCGGAACGGCGCCTAAGGTCGATGCGGACGCGGTCGCCGGTGCGCAAAAGCGCCAGGCCGCCGTTCGCCGCCGCCTCGGGCGCGGCGTTGAGGATCGAGGGCGACCCCGAGGTGCCCGACTGCCGGCCGTCGCCGCCGCAAGGCAGCGCGGCGACACCCCGCTTGAGGAGCGTGCCGGGCGGCAGCATGTTCACCACCTCCGCGCCGCCGGGATAGCCGATCGGTCCGGCGCCGCGCATGAACAACATGCACTGCTCGTCGATCGCGAGAGCGGGATCGTCGATGCGGCGGTGGTAGTCCTCGGGCCCGTCGAACACGATCGCGCGCGCCTCGAACGCGTCAGGATCGTCGGGATTGGAGAGGTAGCGCCGGCGAAACTCCGCGTCGATCACGCTCGTCTTCATGATCGCGCTGTCGAACAGATTGCCGCGCAGGACGATGAAGCCGGCGTCCGGCTTCAGCGGCGTTTCGATGGCGTAGATGACGTCGCGGTCGGTCACGGCGCGGTCGGCGCAGTTGGCGCCGATCGTCTTGCCGTTGACGGTGACGGCGTCCTCGTGGACCAGGCGCCGCTTCATCAGCTCGTTGACCACGGCCGGCACGCCGCCGGCGCGGTGAAACTCTTCGCTGAGATACTTGCCCGCCGGCTGCATGTTGACGATCAGCGGCGCCTCGCGGCCGATCGTCTCCCAGTCGTCGATGGACAGCGCGACGCCGATGTGGCGGGCGATCGCGTTGATGTGGATCGGCGCGTTGGTCGAGCCGCCGATCGCGCTGTTGACGACGATCGCGTTCTCGAACGCGGCGCGGGTGAGGATGTCGGAGGGCTTCAGGTCCTCCCACACCATCTCGACGATGCGCCGCCCCGTCTCGTAAGCGATCTGCCCGCGTTCGCGGTGCGGCGCCGGGATCGCCGCGCACCCGGGGAGGCTCATGCCGAGCGCCTCGGCGAGCGCGTTCATGGTCGAGGCGGTGCCCATGGTGTTGCAATGGCCGATCGAGGGCGCCGAGGCGGCGGCGATCGCCATGAACTCCTCATTGTCGATCTTGCCCTTGGCGATGTCGGCGCGCGCGCGCCACAGCGCCGTGCCGGCGCCGGTGCGCTCGCCGTCGCGCCAACCGTTGATCATCGGCCCGCCGGACAGCACGATGGCGGGAATGTTGACCGTCGCCGCCGCCATCAGGCAGGCGGGGGTGGTCTTGTCGCAGCCGGTGGTGAGCA
>CAZKHF010000243.1:0-4706 GCA_964552445.1 uncultured Bradyrhizobium sp.
ATGTCGGTGCGGAGCGGCGCCGGCTGTCAGTTCCATTTCGAGGTCATGAAGTCCACCAAAGGTCTTGCGGGAATCCTTTCCTCGACGACGACGGTTCGGCCCAAGAACGGTCTGCTGGGAAGGAACACCGTGCGCATCTATGTTTACATGCCGAACCCGAATTTCGTCGGAAACGACGAATTTGAGATCAGCATTCAATATGACCTCGACAACGGCGAAGGCCCGTTGCAAACGTTGTTGAAAGTGAATGTGACGGTCTATTGACTTTGCCGGCCGCCCGGCGGCGTCCTCCGCCCGGCCGCGATCGCGCGCTCGCCGATCCGTGCGGACTCGGCGCGGCGCTTTTGCGACCTCTCATTCGCAATACGAGCTGCCATTGAAGGTGAAGCAATGCTTCCCGGCGGCCGGGGCGGCGCGCGCGGCCGCCGTGGCGCGGGGCTTCGGCGCCGCCGGACGCGCGACGCAGGCGCCCGCGTTGGTCAGGATTTCGTTGGCGCCGCAAGTCTTCGGCACGCAACGCCCGTCGCTTGCGACCTCGCGCGGCGAGCATTGCGGCGCGCAGAAATGGTCGGGCTCGCTCTTCAACGCGGCCAGCAGTCCCACGTCCGGCTCGGTGGGGACGGCCGCCAGCTTGACCATCTGCGCGAACTTGAAGACCGCGATGCGCACGTCGACGTCGCCCCACTCGATCGCGGCGCCGCCGTAGCAGCCCAGCCGGCGAAGCTCGGCGACGATCAGCGGCGTCGCCACGGCGTCAGCCTTCGACGGCTTGACCGCGGATTCGGCGGGCGGCGAGGCGAGCGCCGCCTGGACCTCCGGCGTCGCCGCGGCGGCCTGCGGCGACGGCGTCGCGCTCGGGGCGACGACGGCGGGGCTGCTCGACGCGGCCGGCGGGGTCGACGGCGCCTCGGCGAGCTTGATCTTGCCGGCGCCGGCCGCGGGCGCCGGCGGGTTCGCGGTCGCGACCGGGCTGGGCGCGGGCGTCGCCGGCTCGCTGGCGATCACGGGCAAGGCGGTTGGCGTTGACGTCGGCGCGGCGGACGGGGTCGGCGAGGCCGCCGCAGCGGCGCCGGCTGGCGCCGGGGAAGCAAGCGGGGTCGACGGCGGCTCAACGGCCTTCGCCTCGGCGACGCGCGCAGCGGGCGTTTCCGGGCTCGCTTCCGCGGTCGGGCTCGACGACGGTATCGCCGCCTCGCTCGTCGCCGAGGCTGCGGCGGTTGGCGTCGGCGACGGCGCCGCCGACGGCGTCGGGCTCGGCTCAGGCGTCGTCGCCTCGCTCGCCAGCGACGGCGCGGCCGACGGGGTCGACGGCGCGTCGACGACCTTGGCCTTGATGGCGCGCGCCGCGGGCGTCTCCAGGCTCGCCGCCGGGGTCGGGCTCGGCTCAGGCACCGTCGTCTCGCTCGCCGGCGAGCGCGCAGGAAGCGGGGTCGACGCCTCAGGCGCGGCGGCTGCGGCGGCGGTCGGAGAGGCGCTCGCGGACGCGGGCGCGCTGGCGACGGCGCGCGCGCCGGGCGATTCCGCGGCGGTCGGCGGGACGGACGCCGATCGCCAGGCGACAAAGCCGGTTGCGGCGGCGAAAAGCGCGAACGCCGCCAGCGCCGAGAACGCGAGCGGCCTCAAGCGCCGACCTGCGACGGCGACGGCGGCGGCCGGCCGCGGCGCCGGCGCGCCGGCCTCCTGCGCCTTCGCCTCGGCGCGCGCGGCTTCGCGCAGCTTGGCGATCGCCGCGATCAGCGCTTGCACGTCGGCGCGGAAGCGCTCGTGGGTGAGGCGCGCCGCATTGCGGCGCGTGAAGGGTTGCAGCGACTCCGGCAGTCGCTCCGGACGCGGCATTTCCGCGCCGTTCACCAGCACCGGGATGATGTGCTTGCCCAGGCGCTGGGCGGATTCGATTTCGACGCGCACCCAATCGTTCGGGTTGTCGAGCCGTCGACCGCCGTCGACGTCGACGACGTCGGCCCAATTGCGCCCGACGACGGCGAGGAAGATGTCGCACTGGGCGACGCGACTCGACAGCTCCTCGGTGAAATCCCGCCCAGGCGGGATATTGTCGACGTCGATGAAGATGCGATCGCGCGTGAACGCGGCCTCAAGCTGGTCGTAGAGGCGTCCCGCGGCGGCCTGATCCTCGCCGCGCCGGTAATTGATGAAGACGCTCTCGCCCACGGTCGGAGGCCACCCAGCTAACGGCGCGACGATGCAGCTTACGCGGGTACTCTACTGTGAGACGAACGCGGTGAACAGCGGCCGCGCCGCCCCGATTCGGTCGGCTCCAGGCCGCCGCGGCCGGCGGAGCGCGCCCGCGGGCGCCGCGGGCGCCGCGATTGCGCCTCGCCGCGATTTGGCGCAATCTGCCGGTTGAACCGGGTTTGCCGCGATGAGAGCCGCGTCCCGTCGGCGCAGACCGACGGCGGCCGTTTCGCCTGGCGAGGAGCGAACGATGCTCATGACCTATCGACGCGAAGCGGCGATCTCGATCGTCGCGGCCCTTCTCGCCGCGCTGGGCGTGACCGCTGCGGCGTCCCCCGCCCTGAGCGGGAGCTACGTTTGCAACGTTCCTCGGGCGCTGCTGTGCGAGGGCTGCGCGAGCCAGATGACGATCACCCTGGTTCGCGGCGGCGGCTGCCGGGTCGCCTTCACGCCCGGCGCGCCGGGCGGCGCGCCGGCCGCCCAGACGCCGTTCAACTTCGTCGTGCAGACACCCGCGGTTGCGACCCAACGGCCCTACGCCGTCAAGCGCGTCAGCGCCGCGCAGGCGCCCGCCGCCGCGGCGCCGCGCGGCCGCTGCTTCGTCTTCAACGGCAACCAGTATTGCGAGTGAGCGTCGCCCCGCGCCTCGCCGTCGACGCGCGAGCCCGGCTCCGCCGGCGTCGATCGGGTTCGGGCGGCGAGCGTTGGTCCGCGCCGTCGATCGCGGCCGGCCGGTTTTCCGCCGGAGGCGCGCTTCTTGTCGCCCGCCTTCCCGATCGCCGGCCGCGCGGCCGAAAATGACCGGACGCGCGCTCATCGTCGGGTATGGCAATCCGCTGCGCGGCGACGACGGCGTCGGTCCGACGGTCGCGCGCGCGTTCGCCGGCGAGGCCGCCATCGACGGCGTCGAGGCGATCGCCTGTCGCCTGCTGACCCCCGAGCTCGCCGAGCTATTCGCCACGGCGGCGCGCGTCGTCCTGGTCGACGTCGCGGCCGGCCAGCAGGCGGGCGCCGTCTCCGTCGTCTCGTTGCAAGCCGGGCCGGCGCGGTCGTCGGGCCTCGGCCACCATCTCGATCCGTCGGAGTTGCTGCGCCTGACGCAGAGCCTCTACGGCCGATCGCCCGAGGCCTATCTCGTCACCGTCGGCGCGGCGTCGTTGGCGCTGGGCGAGGAATTGTCGGCCCCGGTCGCGGCGGCGCTGCCCGAAGTCATTGCGACGGCGCGCCGCTTGGCGCTGCAGGGCGCGTCGAGCGCCTGACCCGCTTTCGGCGGACGCGCGCGCGCCGAAGCCGGTTCCGCTTTAAGTCGACCGCCCGATCTGGTCGGATCGGAAAACGCCCCGCCGCCCTTCGGCGCCTTCAGCTGCGGCGCCGATCGACCACTTCGCCAGCGGCGTCCACGAGCTGGATGTCCAGCGGATACTGGCCTATCGCGTGCGTCGAGCAGCTCAAGCACGGATCGTAGGCGCGCACCACCGCCGACACGCGGTTGAGCATCCCCTCCTTGAATTTTCCGCCGTCGACGTAACGGCGCGCGACCTGATCGACGCTGCGGCTGATGGCGAGATTGTTGTGTCCGGTGGCGACGATGAGATTGGCCCAGACGATCGCGCCGTTCTCGTCGACCTTGTAGTGATGGATCAGCACGCCGCGCGGCGCTTCGGCCATGCCGACGCCCTCGAGCGAATTGACCCCCGCCGTGGCGCGCACGTGCCGATCGAGGATCGACGGATCGTTCAGCAACGCCTCCATCCGCTCGAGCGCGTAGACGATCTCGACCAGGCGCGCGTAATGGAAATGGAACGAGCTCTGCGCGACCTTGCCGAACCGCTGGTGGAACTCGGCGAACTCGACGTCGGCTTGCGGCGTGCCGCAGCGCTCGGCGACGTTCAGCCGGGCGAGCGGACCGACGCGGTAGACGCCGTCGGGGAAGCCGAGCGGCTTGAAGTAGGGCGCCTTCAAGTACGAATACGGCACCGACGCTTCGCCGATGAACTGCTGATAGTTCTCCGCCGCGACATGATCGACGACCACCTTGCCCTCGGCGTCGACGAAGCGCAGGCCGCCGTCGTAAAGCTGCAGACCGCCGCTCTCGTCGACCAGCCCGGCGTACATCGTCGGCGCGTTGCCGAAATAGGCGATCTCGTCGCTGAACTGGTCGACCACGCCCTTGTAGAAACTCAGGGTGCGAAGGGCGATCTCTTTCGCCTCCGGCAGGCCGGCGAGGATGCGGTCGCGCGCGACGCGATCGAGCGGCGCGTTGACGCCGCCGGGAACCGTCCAGGACGGATGAATGCGCTCCTTGGCCAGGCTCTCGATCACCTGCTGGCCGAACTTGCGCAGGGCGATGCCATCCTTGGCGAGCGCCGGATGGTCCTCGATCACGCCGATGACGTTGCGCCGCGCCGGATCGGAGTCGAAACCGAGCAGCATGTCGGGCGAGGAGAGATGGAAGAAACTCAGCGCATGCGACTGCGTGATCTGGCCGCAATGCAGAAGCTCCCGCAGCTTTG
>CAZKHF010000244.1:0-4644 GCA_964552445.1 uncultured Bradyrhizobium sp.
CGCTCGCTGCGGCTCGCCGAGCCGGTCTTGATCTGGCCGCCGCCCATCGCCACCGTGAAGTCGGCGAGGAAGGCGTCTTCCGTCTCGCCCGAGCGGTGGGAGACGACATAGCCCCAGCCCGCCTTGCGGCACAGCGCGATCGCCTGCATCGTCTCGGTCACCGTGCCGATCTGGTTGAGCTTGATCAGCACCGCGTTGGCGGCCTTCTCCTTGATGCCGCGGGCGATGAACTTCGGGTTGGTGACGAAGACGTCGTCGCCGACGATCTGGATGCGTCCGCCCTGCGCCTTGGTCTGGTGCGCGAAGCCCGCCCAGTCGTTCTCGTCGAGGCCGTCCTCGATCGACACGATCGGATAGGCGTCGATCCATTTGCCATAGAGCGCGACCATCTCGTCGCTGGTCTTGCGGCCGCTCTTCGACTTGGCGAGGTCATAGCCGCCCTTGGCGTAGAACGAGCTCGCCGCGGGGTCGAGGGCGATGGCGACGTCCTTGCCCGGCTTGTAGCCGGCCGCCTCGATCGCCTGCACGATCACCTCGCAGGCTTCCTCGTTGCTCTTGAGGTTGGGGGCGAAGCCGCCCTCGTCGCCCACCGAGGTCGCGTAGCCCTTGCTCTTGAGGATCTTGGCGAGCGCGTGGAAGGTCTCGGCGCCGTAGCGCAGCGCCTCGGCGAAAGTCGGCGCGCCGATCGGCATCGCCATGAATTCCTGGAAGTCGACCGAGTTCTCGGCGTGCTTGCCGCCGTTGATGATGTTCATCATCGGGGTCGGCAGGCGCGTCGCGCCGGGGCCGCCGAGGTAGGCGTAGAGCGGCAGCTTGGCCGATTCGGCCGCCGCGCGCGCGACCGCCATCGACACGCCGAGGATGGCGTTGGCGCCGAGCGCGGCCTTGTTGGGCGTGCCGTCGAGCTCGATCATCTTGGCGTCGATCGCGCCCTGGCGGCGCGGGTCGCAGCCGATCAGCGCCGGCGCGATCTTGTCGACCACGTTAGCGACCGCCTTCTTGACGCCCTTGCCGCCGTAGCGCGATTTGTCGCCGTCGCGCAGCTCGACCGCCTCGTTCTCGCCAGTCGAAGCGCCCGACGGCACCGAGGCGACGCCCACCGTTCCGTCGTCGAGGCCGACGCGCACCCTCACCGTCGGGTTGCCGCGCGAATCGAGGATTTCAAGCGCATGAATGCAGGCGATTTTAGTCATACGTGTCTCTCCTGGGGTTTTCCGGTTCGTTTGCTATCATAGACTATCGAAGCGGTTATGAGCGAGATCAACGGAAGCGGTCGGCCCGCCGGCGCCGCCCCTGGCGCGGCGAACCGCCCTCACGCCGAGGCGCTTCGCGCCAAGGTCGGCGGCGTCTTAGCATCCTCCGTCCGTGCAAACACCTCGCGGTAAACATCTTCGCCGAAGCTCGTCTCGAGCGGCTCCCCCTCGATCAGCTTGAACGTCCGACGGCCATCTTCGAGGCGATCGGCCCGCAGGAAAAGCGCCAAGGCGGAGCCTCGTTCGAAAAAACCGTGGGCGAAGGCGAACTGATGGCTGACGAACACGATCTTGTGCGCGCGCTCCAGCAAGGCGGAGACGA
Organism: uncultured Bradyrhizobium sp.; assembly: GCA_964552445.1. Taxonomy (GTDB): domain Bacteria; phylum Pseudomonadota; class Alphaproteobacteria; order Rhizobiales; family Beijerinckiaceae; genus Roseiarcus. Next base: position 1,576 of record CAZKHF010000244.1, read on the forward strand.
TCTGCCGCGCGATTTCCGATCCCTCCCGCTCGTTGGTGGCGGCGAACGACTCATTGAACAGCACCAGCGACCGAGGGGCGAGGACCTCGACGATGTCGTTCATGCGGCTGAGCTCCTCGTCGAACTTGCCGCTCCTCATCGTCGCGTCCTCTTCGCGCCTGAAGTGGGTGAAGACGCCGCCGACGAGGTTGGCCTGGAAGCGCTCGGCCGCGACGAACATGCCGCACTGCATCGCCAACTGCGCCAGCCCGACGCTTCTCAAGAAAGTGGTCTTGCCGCCCTGATTGGCGCCGGTCGCCACGATCAGGATCTTGCCGTCGGCGACGACATCGTTGCCGACCGGCCGCCTGTTCATGCTCAGCGCGAGGCAGACGTCGTAGAGCTCCTCGCACGAGAAGCGGGGAAGGCCGCTCGCGGTCGCCGTGGGAAAGGCGACCGGCGCGCCGAGCGCGAGCAACCGATCGTGCAGATTGAGACAGCCGATGTAGAAGGCCAGCTCGGTTTGCAACATATGCAAGAAGTTCAGAACGTGATCGGCGCTCTTGGATAGGGCGTCGGCGGCGAGCGCCAACCCACGGTCGCGCAACTCCGCCATCGCTCGCGCGCCGGCGTCGTCGCGCGGCGCCAAATAAAGGGTGTAGCGCGAACGGCGTTTGAACAATCGGGCGAACCAATCTCCCCGGCGCTTGACGGGGCGACGCAGGATGTAACGCGTCCCTTTGAGCCCGGTTCCCAGCGCCGCGCTGATCAGCACGCCGTCGCGAAACCTCAGCCGCTTCAAGTGCGCGTCGACGACGGCGAAGTAGTCATCGGAAAGCTCGCGCGCCAACGTCGCGAACAGCGTCGAAAACGCGTCGGACTTGAAGCGCGCGGCGTTCTGATCGGTCAGGGCCCGCACGCGCTTCAACACGTCGACGAAGATCGCCATCATCGAGACGGCGCTGTCGAGCGTGCTCGATGGATAATCGCGGAGCCAGCGCCACACCTTCTTCTGCCGCTGGAAAGCCTCTTCTGCGAGGCCATAGAGTCGCCGGACGGTCTGAGGATCGTTGAGGCAATCTCTCAAGGCGTCCTGGCGATAGGCGATCGTCGCGAGATCGTTGGCGGCGCCGGTCAGCACCGCCTTCGAGACGACGTCGAGGATGAGCGGGTCGCCGTTGGCCATGGCGACGAACAGCGTGTCGAGCTCGAGGTCCTTGCGCAGCGCCGCTTCGTTGGCCGGCGCCGCGGCCTTAAGGTCGAAATCGCGGTCGCGGTGCATGAGAAAGGCTTTCATGACCCGAGCCGCTCCCGCAATTGCGCGTAGGCGAGCCGATATTTCTCGGCGATCGAGAGCGCGTAGGCCAATCCGTCGGGCGGCCTTCGCGTGATCTTGAAGGTGCGCTCGGCGAGGTTGTCCGGCCTGACGTTGCTCGCCATGCTGACCGTCGTCGCGCTGAGCGTCGCCAGCTCGTCGATGAAGGTGACGCAGACGCAAATCGCGTCGAGCTCGACGATCCTGGTCAGAACCCTGTTGCAAAGAAAGACGGCGTCCCTCAGGCTGGTCGAATTGAAGACTTCGTTGAGGATGATGATGCTGTTCGGCGTCGCCTGGGACAGGCTGTCGCGCAACCGACTGAGGTCGTCGTGCAATTTGCCGCGCAGGTTGCGAATGTCCTCCTCGCGCTCGAAATGGGTGAACAGGCGGTCGAACAGGTAGAGATCGGCGCTCGCCGCCGGGACCGGGCAGCCGAGCGCCGCGAGGTAGTGCAATTGCCCGAAGGTGCGCGCAAATGTGGTCTTGCCGCCCTGGTTCGGTCCGGAAACGACGAGGATGCGTTCTCGACCGTCGAGGTGGAAATCGTTGGTGACGATCGGCAGGCGATGGTCGAGCGACCGTCCCGCCAACGCCACATCGTAACATTCCGTCGCGCCTATCGTCTTGCTCGTCGCGGAAACGCTCGGATAACAAAACCGCACGCCGGCGGCGGCGATGCGGCGCATATGCGCGACATAGGCGACATAGAACTGGATCTCGCGGTCGAAGCGATCGACCGTTGGATCGACGAAATCGGCGTGTCGCGCGACGAAGGCGTGGAGCTCGGCGAACGCGTCGGGATGGAGCAGCGCGACGCGCGCGAGGACGCCCGCCTCGATATGGTTCATCTGCACGGTGTCGCTGAACTTGAAATCGTGGTCGGCGGCGGCGCCCTGCTTGAACTTCTCGAAGTCGGCTTGGATCTCCGCGCCATAGTCGGGCTCGTCGGCGCAGGCGGAGACGGTGACGAAGCCGGCGCCGATCAGCAGGTTATAACGAACGGCGGCGAGCTTCTCCGCCACCGTCGCGACGTCCTCGGACAGCCGCCGGAAGGCTGGCGAGCCGACGTATTCGTCGAGATAGGCGAGGAAGCCTGCGAGGCCGGCCGACGTCGGTTTCGACGCTTGCAGTCGCGAGAGCAGGCGCACGACGGCTTGCCGGTAGAGCGCGGCCGCGTCGAGCAGCCAAGCTTCCTTCTGCTCTTGGTAGTAAAGCTTGCCGGCTTGGGCGACGCGTCCCCGCGCCGACCGTAGCGAGGCCGCGAACTCGTTGATCGCGTCGAGGCGGGCGTCGTTCTCCAGGTCCCGCATCACGTCTTGGCGGTATGCGAGGGCCGCGCGCGTCTTCAACGGTCGATAAAAGAACGGCGCCAGGCCGTACTCATTCTTGCCGGCGATGATCGAGGCGACGATCTGGTCGAGATTGAGGTCGACGAAGCAGGGGGGCGTTTCCGGAGTCTCGACCGCCGCTTCATCTTCCGGCGAAAGATCCAAGACGCTGCGAAAGGTCTGCGTCGGGAGCGCCGGCTCGCGCGCCGCGCCCGCTTGGGCCCCGCCGCTCGCCGCTTCGCTCTCAGGAAGGGAAAGCAACGGCTTACCTCCTTTTCGTCAAATGACGTTCGGAGGAGTCATCAGCCGTCGGGCGCTTAAAGGCGAACTCCATCGCCTGGCGGGAACAATCGGGACTTTCGACCTCTTTGTCAATCAGGCCGGCCGAGTCCGCAGGGCTCCGAATCCGGGTTAACGCGTTAGGGCGCCGAGGCGGTCGGCGAG
>CAZKHF010000245.1:0-4620 GCA_964552445.1 uncultured Bradyrhizobium sp.
CGGTGGCGGTGAGGAACGCCATGTTCTCGCCCCAGCCCGGCTTGCCGCGCAGGCAAATGCCGTAGACGCCGGCGGCCTTGTCGGTCATCTTGTCGGCGGCCTCCTTGACGAACGCCCAGGTCGGCTTCTCCGGCATGGTCAGGCCGGCCTTCTGCATCAGATCGGTGCGGTACATGACGAAGGAGCTCTCGCCGTAGAACGGCGCGGTGTAGAGCTTGCCGTCGAGCGACAGGCCGGCGCGAATCGCCGGCAGGAGATCGTCGACGTCGTAGTCAGCGCCGAGGTTGTCGAGCGGCACCAGCCAGCCCTTCTTCGCCCAGATCTGCGTCTCGTAGGCGCCGATGGTGATCACGTCGAACTGGCCGCCTTTGGTGGCGATGTCGGTGGTCACCTTCTGGCGCAGCACGTTCTCCTCGAGCGTGACCCAGTTGAGCTTGATGTCGGGATTGGCGGCGGTGAAATCGTCGGTCAGCTTCTGCATCCGGATCATGTCGCCGTTGTTGACGGTGGCGATCGTCAGCGTCACGTCGGCGTAGGCGGGAAGCGACAAGGCCGCCAGCGCGACGGCGCCGAGCAGGCCTTTCACAAGAAGGTTCATAGCGTATCCTCCGAGGGGGCAATGCCAACTTCGGGCAATTGCTATTAACACGGGCGAATACTCGCCCTGGCGGCGGCGAAAAGTCAATCCGGAATCGTCGCTGCGACGCACAAATTTATGCAAGTATCTAGCTATCGTATTGAAATATAATATATTTATTTTGGGCAAGCGCTCAGCGTCGCAATAAATGCTCGGCTGTCTCCTCGTCGGTGACCAAGCCCGAGATGAGCTGTCCGGCGAGCGCGCCGCGCAGCGGGGCGCGCCGCGACGGCCCCATCGCCGCGCCGATGACGAGCTTGTTAGTCGCCTTCTTCAGCGGCGGCGAAGCGACGCGGTCGCTGACGCCCCCTTTCAGCACCTCGCCAGCCGCGTCGAACGCCCAGCCGATGATTTCGCCCACCGCCCCGGCCTGCCGCAGCGCCTCGGCGTCCTCGCGGGTGATCATGCCGTCGCGAATCAGCGGCGCCGAGTCGCCGACCGAGCCGACGCCGACGAAGCAGACGTCGGTGCGCTCGACCAGCTCGAACAGGCTGCGCACCGAGGCGAGGCTGGTCAGCGCCTTGCGCTCCTCGACGCTCCGCGCGACGACCGGCAGCGGCATCGGATAGTGCGGCGCGCGCACCGTGTCGGAGACGCGGATGATGACGTCGTAGAACGAGGCGGAGCCGTCGGTCTTGGTCGTGCCGACCAGGGCGACCAGCTTGTGCTGCGGGCATTCCATCGACGGCAACTGGCCGACCACGGCGCGCATCGTCTGGCCCGTGCCGATGCCGATGATCTGCGGCTTGGGATGGCGCAGCCAGCGCTCGAGCTCGGCCGCCGCCACCTGCGCGATGCCGAGCGTCGTCGAGGTCGAGTCGGGGTCGGTCGGCGCGACCTCGCAATAGCGCAGGTCGTAGCGCAGCTTAAGCGCCGCCGCGAGCTCCATGCAACGCGCGATCGGATGGTCGAGGCGCACCTTGATCAGCCGCTCGCTGATCGCCAGCGACACCAGCCTTTGCGCCGCCTGGCGGGAAATGCCGAGCTTGCGCGCGATCTCGTCCTGCGTGTTGCCGGCGACGTAATAGAGCCAGCCGGCGCGGGCCGCCTCGTCGAGCCTCAAACCCTCGTGATCCCCCCTGCGCGTCATGTCAGCGAGCCTTCTGCGCTGCCCGGCGAGCCGCCTTCTCGGCGACGATGTCGGGCAGCAGCCGCATGTCGTCGAAGATCAGTTCGGCGCCCGCGGCCGTCAAGTCCGCGGCCTGGTCGGGGGTCCAGTAGTGGGAGCCGCCGACGAAGCCGTAAACGCTCATGCCCGCCCGCCGCGCCGCCTCCACGCCGACGGCGCTGTCCTCGATCACCAGGCAGTCGGCGGGCGACGCCCCCATCGCCCGCGCCGCGTAGAGGAAGAGGTCGGGGTGCGGCTTGCCCCGCGCGACCTGCGCCCCAGAAAAGATGTTGGGCGCGAACAGCGCCTCGTAGCCGGCGACGCGCAGCGCGAAATGCAGCCGGGTCGGCGCGCTCGACGAGGCGACGCAGACGCGCGCCCGCAAACCCCCGACCGCGCGCCGCACGCCCTCCATGCCTTTCAGGTCGCGCTCGAAATCGGCGATCACGGCGCGCGTCACCTCCTCGGCGAAGCCTTCGGGCAACCGCGCGCCGCGCTCCGCCTCGATCCGGCGCAGCGCCGAATCGAGGCGAACGCCGAGGAAACGCTCGCGCGTCTCCTCCTTGCTGAGGCGCACGCCCGCCTGTTCGAGCTTGCGGCGGATCGACGCTAGCGCCAGCACCTCGCTGTCCACCAGCACGCCGTCGCAATCGAAGATCGCCACTTCGGGCCACATCGGCGGCGCGCTCATCGCCTTGCGCGTTTCGCGCTCGGCGCGACGAAGGATTTCGTAGGCGCGGCGCTTGCGCGCGTGCAGCGCGGCGATCTCGCCGCCCGCCGGCGTCGCGGTCGTCCCGAGGCGCGACATCGACGCCATCGCCTCGGCTATCGTCAGCCGTCCGCTCGCCGCGGCCCCGATCATCGCCGAGCCGAGCAGCACCGGCTCCGGCGTCTCCGGAGACGCGACCGTCTGGCCGGTCGCGTCGGCGACGATCTGGCGCACCAGCGCGCTGCGCGAGGCGCCGCCGCTGGCGACCGTCGTCTCGAAGGCGAAGCCGCCGCGCTCCAGTTCGGCGACGACCCGCGCCAGGCCGTAGGCGAGGCCGGCGAGCGTCGCGACGTAAAGCGCCTGCAAGTCGTTCAGGCTTTCGCCGAGGTCGAGCCCGGCGATCGCGCCGCGCGCCGCCGGATCGGCGTCGGGCGAACGGTGGCCGAGAAAGTCGGGCAGCACGTGCAGGCTTTCCGCCAGACGCGCCGCCTGCGACAGGCCGCCGACGCGCGCCACGATCTCGCGAGCGAGCGCGGCGTGGACGTCGTCGGCGCGCGCCGCCAGCGCCGGAAAGGCGGGATGGGCGCGCAGCACGTGGTCGATCGCCGCGCCGAAGGCCGATTGCCCGCCCTCGACCAGCCACTGGCCAGGCGTCAGCGCCGAATAGCTCGGCCCCCAGACGCCGTCGATGAAGCGCGGCTCGTCGGCGATCGCCATGCAGCACGACGAGGTGCCGAGGATCAAGGCGAGACGGCGGCGCGGATCGGCCTTCCCGCCGCCGGCGCTCGCGCCGAGCGTCCCCAGCGCGCCGGCGTGCGCGTCGACCAGGCCCGCGCCGACCGGAACGCCCGCCCGCAGCCCCATCGCCGCGGCGGCCTCCGGCGTCAGCCCGTCGCCGATCGGGGTCCCCGGCGCGACCATCTCGCCGCTGATGCGGGCGAAGGCGTCCGCCTTCAGCGCGCCGAGACCCACGGCCTCGAAGAAGTCGGCCGCCCAGCGCCGCTCATGCGCGAGATAGGCGAACTTGCAGACGGCTGCGCACAGCGAACGGCGCGCGACGCCGGTCGCGCGCCACGACAGGTAGTCGGAGAGGTCGAAGAAATGCCCCGCCGCCGCGAAGGTCGCGGGCTTCTCGCGCGCCAACCAGGCGAGCTTGGGCACCTGCATCTCCGGCGAGATGCGGCCGCCGACATAGCGCAGGACCTCGTGCCCGGTCGCGTTGACGCGCTCGGCGTCGGCGACGGCGCGGTGATCCATCCACACGACGACGTTGCGCTCAGGCGAGTCGGTCGGGCTCACCGACAACGGGCGTCCCGCCGGGTCGACGACGACCAGCGACGAGGTCGCGTCGAACCCGACGCCGGCGAAGGCTTCGGCCGGCAACGCCGAGAGGCCGACCGCCTCGCGCGCCGCCGCGGTCGCCGCCCGCCAGATGTCTTCCGAGGATTGCTCGACGATGTCGCCCGCCTCGCGCCAGATGGCGATCGGACGCCGGGCGCAGGCGAGGAGCCGCCCCTCGCCGTCGAACACGCCGGCCCGCGCGCTGCCGGTGCCGACGTCCACGCCGATAAACGCCTCGCTCATGCGTTCCGCCCTACTGCGCGCGGAGACCTACGATCTTTCGCGCTGGCTTGGCAAGCCGCGCCGGTCGCGCGGCGGCGGCGGCTTCGCCGGCGGCCGCGATGGCTCATACCAAAGGTCATAGGGACTGACCGACGGCGACGTGGGCCCAACGGCGCATGCCGATTGATGTGATGACCTCGGGCCTGGCTGTGAGGTTGCGCCAGGCGTCGCAGGCGGCTTCGATGACGTCGTCGAAGGTCTCGAAGACGGTGTTCGACAGCCAGTTGGCGCGCAGATACTGCCAGACGTTTTCGACCGGGTTGAGCTCGGGGGCGCGCGACGGCAGCCAGATCGGCGTGAGGGCGGGCGGGAAGACGAGATTGGGCGTGGTGCGCCAGCCGGCCCGGTCGAAGATCAGCACGGCATGGGCGCCGACGGCGACGTTGGCGGCGATCTCGTCGAGGTGGAGTTGCATCGCTTCCGTATCGACGAAAGGCAGCGCCAGCGCCGCGCCGGTTCCGCGCATGGGGCAGATGGCGCCGAACAGGTAGGCGTTCTCATAGCGCTGATCGGCGGGTTGGCGCGGCCGGGTTCCGCGCCGCG
>CAZKHF010000246.1:0-4555 GCA_964552445.1 uncultured Bradyrhizobium sp.
CGATCCCCGCCTTGCCGAGCTCGACCGTGTGGCCGATCAGCCAGGATTCGATCGCCTCCGGGTCGGCTTCGACGTGGAACTGCAGCGCCAGCGCCCAGCCGCCGAGGCGGAACGCCTGGTTAGGGCAGAGCGCGGTGCCGGCGAGCCGCTCGGCGCCGCTCGGCAGGTCGAAAGCGTCGCCGTGCCAGTGCAACACGCTCAAGCCCTCGATCGCAGCGAGCGGCGAAGCCTTGGCGGCGGGAAGAAGCTCGACCGGCGCGTAGCCGATCTCCTTGCCCGGCCCCGGCGCGACCCGCGCGCCGAGCGCCGCCGCCATCAGTTGCGCGCCGAGGCAGACGCCGAGCGTCGGCCGGCGCGCGGCGAGCCGACGCTTGATCGCCGCGATCTCCTCGATCAGCAACGGATAGGCCTCCGTCTCGTAGACGCCGATCGGCGCCCCGAGGACGATGAGCAGGTCGCACGCCTGCAGGCGATCGAGCGGCAGCGGGCGCGGGCCGACCTCGACATAGGCGAGGTCGTAGCCCGCCGCGTCGAGCGTCTCGGCCCAGACGCCGACGTCTTCGAACGCGACGTGCCTGAGCGCCAGCGCCTGCTTGCGCGTCATGCCTTCTTCTCCAGCGCCGCGAGCTCGCCGGGCAGCGCGTAGGCCCATTGGGTGACGCTGCCGGCGCCGAGGCAGACGACGTAGTCGCCCGGCTTGGCGAGGCCGCTGACGATGCCCGCGAGCTTGTCGGGCGAGGGTAGGACGATGGCGCAGCGATGCCCGTGAGCGTTGATCGCCGCGGCGAGCGCCTGTTTGTCGACGCCCGGGATCGGCGTCTCGCCGGCGGCATAGACGTCGCCGACGATGACGGCGTCGGCGTCGTTGAAGCACAGCGCGAACGAATCGAACAGCGACTGCAGACGGGTGAAGCGGTGCGGCTGCACCACCGCGATCACCTTGCCCTTGGCCGCCGCGCGCGCGGCGCGCAGCACCGCGGCGATCTCGACCGGGTGGTGGCCATAGTCGTCGATGATGGTCGCGCCGTTCCATTCGCCGGTGCGGGTGAAGCGGCGCTTGACGCCGCCGAAGCTCGCCAGCGCCTTGCGGATGACCGCCGCCGGCGCCTTCAGCTCGTGGGCCACCGCGATCGCCGCCGTCGCGTTGAGCGCGTTGTGGCGACCGGGCATCGGCAGGACGAGATCGTCGATGAAGGTCGCCTCGCTCGACTTGCGGTCGCGGATCAGCACGGAGAAGCGCGTCGAGCCGCCGTTGAACTCCACGTCGAGCAGCCGCGCGTCGGCCTGCGGGTTCTCGCCGTAGGTGATGACCCGCCGGTCCTCGATGCGGCCGACCAGCTCCTGCACCGTCGGGTGGTCGAGGCACATCACCGCGAAGCCATAGAACGGCAGGTTCTCGACGAAGGCGAGGAAGGCGTCCTTGATCGCGTCGTAGGTCTTGAAGTGGTCGAGGTGCTCGGGATCGATGTTGGTGACGATGGCGACGTCGGCGGGCAGTTTTAGGAAGGTGCCGTCGCTTTCGTCGGCCTCGACCACCATCCAGTCGCCGCCGCCGAGCCGCGCGTTGGTGCCGTAGGCGTTGATGATGCCGCCGTTGATCACCGTCGGGTCGAAGCCGGCGGCGTCGACCAGCGTCGCCACCAGCGAGGTGGTGGTGGTCTTGCCGTGGGTGCCGGCGACGGCGACGCATTGCTTGAGCCGCATCAGCTCAGCGAGCATCTCGGCGCGCCGCACCACCGGGATGCGCCTCGCGCGGGCCGCCGCGAGCTCAGGATTGTCGCGCTTGATCGCAGTCGAGACGACCACCACCTCCGCGTCGCCAAGCTGGCGCGCGTCGTGGCCGACGAACACCGTCGCCCCCTTGTCGCGCAGCCGCTTGACGTTGGCGTTGTCGGCGGCGTCCGAGCCCTGGACCTTGTAGCCGAGGTTGACCAGCACCTCGGCTATGCCCGACATGCCGATGCCGCCGACGCCGATGAAATGGATGGGGCCAAGCTCGCTCGGCAGCTTCATCAAGGGGGTTCTCCGGGGCGGCGGGGAAAGGCGTCCCGCACGTTTTTTCGCGCCCCGACATAAGCCGAATCGCCGATTTGGCCAAATCGGGGGAGGAAACGGCTGGCCGCTCGCGGCGGACGGTCGCCTCCGCCCCGCCGGCGTCGACGGAGCCCAGGCCGCCAGGCCGCTGATACGCCCGGGGTCGCGCGGCTTCAGGCGGCCCGCGTCAGGACTTGTGCTGCGGCTCCTCGATGCGCACCCGGTCGCCGGCCGCGAGTCCGTCGGCGGGCGAGGCGATGACCCGGTCGCCGGCGGCGAGGCCCGAGCCGATCTCGATCTCGGCGCCGAGGTCGCGCGCGATCGTCACGGTCTTGAAGGCGACGCGGTTGTCGGCGTCGACGGTGGCGACGCGCAGCCCGCGGCGATCGAAGATCAGCGCGGCGACCGGAATGCGCAAGACGCCGGGCGCGCCGGCGAGGTCGAGGCGCACGCTCGCGTAGGCGCCCGGCATCAACGCGCCGTCGGCGTTGTCGACGCCGAGTTGCATCAACGTCGTTCCTGCCGCCGGATCGACGGCGCGGGCGGACGCCTCGACCGTCGCCGCGAAGGCGCGGCCCGGATACTCGGGCGCGCTGACCGCAGCCTTTGCGCCGATGCGGATCGAGGGCGCGTAGTTTTGCGGCACGTTGATATAGACGCGCAGCCGCTTGAGGTCGGAGACGACGAACATCGGCGCGGCGGCGCTCGAGCCGGCGTTGATCAGCGCGCCGACGTCGGTCGAGCGCGCGGTGACGACGCCGTCGAACGGCGCGGCGACGCGCTCGTAAGCAGTGAGCGCCCGCAGGCGCTCGACGTTGGCTTCGGCCGCGTTCACCGCCGCCTGCTTGACGCCGACGTCGGCGGCGCGCTGATCGAGGTCCTGCCGCGAGAGGAAGGCGGAGCTCAGCAGGCTGCGCCCCCGATCAAGCGTGACTTGCGAGAGCTTGGCGGCCGCCTCGGCGCTGGCGAGGTCGGCTTTCGCCTGCAGCAACTGCTGGTCGAGATCGGGCGCCTCGATCTCGGCGAGCGTCTGCCCCGCCTTGACGACGTCGCCGATGTCGGCCTTGCGGGTCTTCACATAGCCGCTGACGCGCGCGAAGATCGGCGCTTGCGTCTCCGCCTCCAGCCGCCCGGGCAGATCGAGGCTGGCGACGCCCGGCTGAGGGTCGACGTCGACGAGCGCCACCGTCGGAACCGCCTGCGCTTCGGTCCAGTCGCGCAGTCTGGCGCTGCCGCTCTCGCGCTCGCCGATGCCGGTGACGACGAGAGCCGCGACCAGCGCCGTCGCGGCCGCGGCGGCCACGCGGAGCTTGCGCACGAGACCTTTGCGGCCAGGATCGGCGGCCATGTCAGCCCATCTCCGAAGGAGTCGCATCTTCGCGTAGCCTTCGCCTGTGGGCAAGCGAGAAGACGACGGGCACGAAAACCAGCGTCGCGACGGTGGCGAACATCAGCCCGCCGATCACCGCGCGGCCCAGGGGCGCGTTTTGCTCGCCGCCCTCGCCGAGCCCGAGCGCCATCGGCGCCATCCCGATCATCATCGCCAGGGCGGTCATGACCACCGGCCGAAAGCGCATGAAGCCGGCCTCGATCGCCGCCGCGACTGGATCGCCGAGCGCGGCGTAGCGCTCGCGCGCGAAGCTGATGACCAGCACGCTGTTCGCCGTCGCCACCCCCATGCACATGATCGCGCCGGTCAGCGCCGGGACGGAAAGCGTCGTCTTGCTGACGAACAGCATGCAGACGATGCCGGCGAGGCCGGCGGGAAGCGCCGAGATGATCACCATCGGGTCGGCCCAGGACTGGAAATTCACGACAATGAGCAGATAGATAAAGACGATCGCGGCGACCAGGCCAAGCAGCAGCCCGGAGAAGGCGCTGTTCATGGTCTGCGCCTGTCCAAGCATTTGAACCGTGCTGCCCTTGGGAATCTCGCCATGGGTCTGCGCGATGACCTTCGCGACGTCCGCCGCCGTCGCGCCGAGATCGCGCCCCTGCGTCGCCGCGTAGATCTGCACGATCGGCACGATGTTGTGCTGCGAGACCACCGCGTCGCCGGCCGCGCGGGAAATATTGGCGACGCCGCCGAGAATCGGCAGGTTCGCCGCCCCCGCGGCGGTCACCGGGACGCTTTGCAGCGCGCTCAGAGAATCGAGCCGGTATTGCGGCGTCTGCATGACGATCGAATAGGAGACGCCGCTGTTGGGGTCGAGCCAATAGGTCGGCGACACCTGGCCGCTGCCGGCGAGATTGACGACCAGGCTGTTGGTGACGTCGCGCTCGGTCAGTCCGACATACTGCGCGCGGGTGCGATCGACATCGACGTCCAGCGTTGGCAAATTGGGAGATTGCTGGATGCGCGCGTCGGCGACGCCGGGAACATGGCGAATGCGCTTCAGCAGCAGATCGGCGTAATCGAAATCGGCGGCGAGGTTGGCGCCGGAGATCTGCACGTCGATCGGCGCCGGGGCGCCGAAATTGAGGATCTGGCTGATGATGTCGGCCGGCAGAAATCCGAATG
>CAZKHF010000247.1:0-4534 GCA_964552445.1 uncultured Bradyrhizobium sp.
TGGCGGTGCTGCTTGAGCAGCCGGTTGACCAGCTCGACGCTGACGCCGGCGCCGGCGGCGATCCGCTTCTTGCGCGAGGCTTTGAGGATGTCGGGGTTGCGCCGCTCCTTCGGCGTCATCGAGGAGATGAGGGCGCGCTGACGCTTGAGGATCCGCTCGTCGAGATGGGCCGAGGCGAGCTGGTCCTTGAGCTTGGCGACGCCCGGCAGCATGCCCATCAGGCCGCCCATGCCGCCGAGCTTCTCGATCTGCGCCAGTTGTCCGGCGAGGTCGTCGAGGTCGAACACCCCCTTGCGCAGCCGCTCGGCCATCTTCGCCGCTTTTTCGGCGTCGATCGCCTGCGACGCTTTCTCGACCAGGGTGACGATGTCGCCCATGCCGAGGATGCGGTCGGCGAGGCGCCGGGGATGGAAGTCCTCCAGCGCGTCCATCTTCTCGCCGACGCCGATCAGCTTGATCGGCCGGCCGGTGACGGCGCGCATCGACAGCGCCGCGCCGCCGCGCCCGTCGCCGTCCATGCGGGTCAGCACGATGCCGGTCAGCCCGACGCGGTCGTTGAAGTTCTTGGCGAGGCGGACGGCGTCCTGGCCGGTGAGCGCGTCGGCGACCAGAAGGATCTCGTGGGGCCTGGCGGCGTCGCGGATCTCCGCCATCTCCGCCATCAGCGGCTCGTCGATATGGGTGCGGCCGGCGGTGTCGAGCAGCACCACGTCGTAGCCCTGCAGGCGCGCGACGCTTTCGGCGCGCCGGGCGATCGCCACCGGGTCCTCGCCGGCGACGATCGGCAGCGTGTCGACGCCGACCTGGCGGCCGAGCGCGGCGAGCTGCTCCTGCGCGGCGGGACGCTTGACGTCCAGCGAGGCCATCAGCGCCTTGAGCTTGTCGCGTTCGGCGAGGCGCTTGGCGATCTTGGCGGCGGTGGTGGTCTTGCCGGCGCCCTGGAGGCCGACCAGCATGATCGCCACCGGCGCCGGCGCGTCGAGGTCGATGGTCTGCGATTCGCCGCCGAGGATCTCCACCAGCGAATCGTGGACGATCTTGACCACCATCTGGCCGGGGGTGACCGACTTGATCACCGCCGCGCCGACCGCCTTCGCGCGCGTGCGGTCGATGAACGAGCGCGCGACCTCGAGCGCGACGTCCGCCTCGAGCAGCGCCCGGCGCACTTCGCGCATCGCGACGTTGACGTCGTCCTCGGAGAGGGCGCCGCGCCCGGTCAGCCGGTCCAATATGCCGGAGAGCTTCTCCGAAAGGCTCTCGAACATCGCTCGCGCTCCAACTCGCTGGCCGGTCCCGCCGCAAACGCCGATGGCGCCCGGGGGCGCGACGCGCTACCGGACGAGGACCGCTGGCCACATAGGGACAGTCGGCTTGATCGACGAGACCAAAACCTGACGAAAAGACGCGGACGCTTAAGCGCGGCGGGGGCGGAAGTCAAATTTCGCCGCCGAACATCGGTTCCGAGGCGGGAAAAGCGCGTCCGGGCGCCGCCCCGCCGCGCCATATGAACGCCGCCGAGACGAGCCGTTCAGCTACGGTTCACGCAGGGTTTGCACAATGGGCGCCGGCTTCGGCGAAGGACACGCGTCAACGGCGTGCGGCGCCGGGGCGACTGGGGGCGCAGGACAACGATGATCTTCGAAGACCCTACCGCGCGGCGCGGGCGTCTTGTCCGCGGCGCGGGCTTGGCGTTGGCGACGATCGTCGTCGTCTCGCTCGCGCTGGTCGCGCTGAGCGTGTTCGCGCCGCCGCGGCTCCCCATGCTGCCTTCCGCCCTGCAAGCCGCGAGCCTCGGCGGCGAAGTCACGGTCGAGACGCTCGACGACGCGGCCGGCCCCTCCACGCCGCCGGCTCGGCCCGCCGCCGCGACCTCCGCCGGCGCGCTCGGCATGGCGGCGAAAGCGGCGACCGCCCCTGAGGGCGCGCTCGGCGCGCCCGGCTTCCTCAATGCGGCCTTCGTCGTGCAGGGCGAGCCGCTGAGCGTCGCTTCGCTACGCGCCCATCTCGGCAATCTGCAAGTGGCGTTCCCCGATTGGCTGAGCTTCGCCGACTCGGGCGGCGACCTCAAGGTCAAGGTCGACGCCCAGCTCGCCGCTGACCTGCGCGCCAGCGGCGTGAAGGTGCTGCCGCGCTTGTCGAACACCACCGCGCGCGGCGCCTGGTTCGAGAACGGGCTCGGCGACTTCCTGCGCGACGACGCTGTCATCGGCGACCGTTTCGTCGCCCGGCTGCTGGCGACGCTTTCCGAAAACCAGGCGGACGGGGTCAACATCGACGTCGAAAACGTCGATCCCGCCGACGCCGGCGCCTTCGTCGACTGGCTCGACCGAGTGACCGCGGCGCTGCACGCGCGCGGGCTCCTGGTCACCGTCGACGTGCCGATGAACGACGAGGCCTACGACTACGAGGCGATCGGCCGCATCGCCGACGCGGTGGTGCTGATGGCCTACGACCAGCACTGGGCGACCAGCGCGCCGGGCCCGGTCGCCGCGCGCCCGTGGTTCGAGGACGGCCTCGAGCAGGCGGCGCAGCGCATCCCGGCGAACAAGCTGATCGTCGGCGTCGGCGCCTACGCCTACGACTGGACGGAGGGCGGCGGCGAAGCCGAGGCGCTCGGCTTCGACGAGGCGTTGGCGCTCGCCGACCGTCACGACGCGCGCATCGAGGCCGACGGCGACGACGTCAACAGCCACTTCCGCTATGTCGACGAGGAGCGCCACAGCCACGAGGTGTGGATGCTCGACGGGCTTTCGGCGTGGAACCAGTATCTTTTCGCGCGGCGCGCCGGCGTGCGCGGCGCGGCGCTGTGGCGCACCGGCCTCGAGGAGCCGCAATTCTGGTCATTCTTCGGCGCGCCGAACGCGGCGGATTTCGATCCGCGCGCGCTCGCGCGCACGCCGCCCCTCGAGACGGTCCGGCTCGACGGCAGGGGCGAGCTGTTGCGCGTCACCGAGGGGCGTCGCGACGGCGTTCGCAACCTCGACGTCGGGAACGGCTATATCGACTGGGCGCGCTACGAGGCGCTGCCGCGCTCGTTCACGGTGGAGCGGTTTGGCGACGCCGCCCCGAAGCGGATCGCGCTCACCTTCGACGACGGCCCCCACCCGACCTGGACTCCTCAGGTCCTTCGCGTGCTGGCGAAATACGGCGTGCAGGCGACGTTCTTCCTCATCGGCGAGAACGTGATGAACGCGCCGCAGCTGGTCCGCGAGGAAGTCGAAGCCGGCCATCTCGTCGGCAACCACACTTTCTCGCATCCCGACCTGCGGGCGATTTCGAAGACCCGGCTGTGGACGGAGCTGTCCGCCGCCCAGCGGCAGATCGAGGTGGCGTCGGGACGATCGACGCTGCTGTTCCGCGCGCCTTACGACACCGACTCCGAGCCGAAGACCGCGGCGCAGCTGGCGCCGCTCGAGGACGTCGATCGGATGGGCTACCTGTTCGTCGGCGCGGATGTCGATTCGCAGGACTATGATCGGCCGGGCGTCGACGCGATCGTCGCCAACGTGATGAACGATCTGGTCTCCACCGGCGGCCACGTCGTGGTGTTCCACGACGGCGGCGGCGACCGCAGCCAAACCATCGCGGCGCTGGATCGGCTGATCCCGATGTTGCGCGCCGCCGGCTACGAGATCGTGCCGCTCACCGCGCTCGCCGGGGTCGCGCCCGCGGCGCTAAACCCCGAGCTTTCGCTGCGCGAGCAGGTGTTGTCGTTCGGCGCGCGCATTCCCGCTTGGGCGCACACCTCCGGCGCCGTGATTCTGGTCTATCTGTTCGCCATCACCACGGCGATCGCGATTGCCCGCATCCTCTTCCTCGGCGCGCTGGTGGCGCGGCGCCCCCGCCGGGCCGACGACGACGAGGCGTCGGCCTTCGAGCCGCCGGCGTGCGTGCTCATTCCCGCCTACAACGAGGGGCAGGTCATCGGCCGAACCATCGAGGCGGCGCTCGCCAGCGACTATAAGCGCCTGAGACTCCTGGTGATCGACGACGGCAGCACGGACGACACGGCGAGCGTGGTCGAAAGCTGGATGGCGCGAGACCCGCGCGTCGCGCTGCTGCGGCAGCGCAACGCCGGCAAGGCCGCGGCGCTCAACCGCGGCGCCCGCGTGGCCGAGGAGGAGATCCTCGTCACCATTGACGCCGACACGCTGGTGCTGCGCCACACCATCGCCAACCTGATCAAGCCGTTCGTCGATCCCGCGGTCGACGCCGTGTGCGGCAACGTGCAGGTCGGCAACGTCTGCAATCTGCTCACCGCCTTCCAGTCGGTCGAATACGTCACCTCGCAGAACTACGACCGACGCGCCTTCGACAGCCTCAACTGCATCTCGGTGGTGCCGGGGGCGACCGGCGCATGGCGCCGCAGGACGCTGCTTTCGGTCGGCGGCTATTCCGCCGACACGCTGACCGAGGACGCCGACCTCACGCTGACCCTGCTCGGCGCGGGCGCCCGCATCACCTACGCGCCGCTGGCGCAATCGATCACCGAAGCGCCGCAGACCGTCGCCGCGCTGTTCCGCCAGCGCTTCCG
>CAZKHF010000248.1:0-4510 GCA_964552445.1 uncultured Bradyrhizobium sp.
TCGCCGCGACGGCGCGGTAGAGCAGGCCGGTGTCGAGATGCGGCAGGCCGTAATGCGCGGCCAGCCGCCGCGCCAGCGTGCCCTTGCCCGACGCCGCGGGCCCGTCGATGGCGATGATCATGGCCTTCGCCCCTCCTGCCGAAGCGCGCTCTTAAGGCTTCGCTCCCGCGCTGTCACCCTAAGGGCCAATTGACGGCCGCTCAGTCGGAGCCTGCTATGCCCGGCGGCGAAGCGGCCGCCTCGAGCCGCTCGCACGGGGGGAGGGAACGCGCATGGACCTGACGGCTTCCCAGAAAAAGACGGTGCTCGCCGCCTATCTCGGCTGGACCCTCGACGCCTTCGACTTCTTCCTGCTCACCTTCGTCATCAAGGACATCGCCGCCGAATTCGCGGTCGGCGTGCCGGCGGTCGCCTACGCGCTGTTCCTGACGCTGGCGATGCGCTTCGTCGGCGCCTTCCTGTTCGGCGTGATCGGCGACAAGTGGGGGCGCAAGCCGGCGCTGATGCTCGACATCGTCAGCTATTCGGCGATTGGCGCGGCGGCCGCCTTCGCTCCCAACCTCGCCGTTTTCCTCGTCCTGCGCGCGCTGTTCGGCGTGGCGATGGGCGGCGAATGGGGGCTCGGCAGCTCGCTGGCGATGGAATCGATCCCGCCGCAGGCGCGCGGCGTCGTCTCCGGCGTCCTGCAATGCGGCTATCCCAGCGGCTTCCTGTTGGCGGGAATCGCCTACGGGCTGCTCTACGGCCGCGCGGTCGGCGACTACACGATCGGCTGGCGGGCGTTGTTCCTGCTCTCGATCCTGCCCGCCTTCGTGACGCTGTTCATCCGCTCGTCGGTGCCCGAATCTCCGGCCTTCGCCGCGGCGCGCGAAGTCGCGCGGCCCGGCCTGTGGAGGACCGTCGCCGCCAACTGGAAGCTGGCGCTTTACGCGGTCGTGCTGATGATGTGCTTCAACCTGTTCAGCCACGGCACGCAGGACCTCTACCCGACCTTCCTGCAGAAGCAGCTCAAGCTCGACCCGGCGACGGTGAGCTGGATCACCATCGTCGCCAACTTGGGCGCGATCGCCGGCGGCCTGACCTGCGGCTGGCTCTCCGAGAAGATCGGCCGGGTCAAGACGATCACCCTCGCCGCGCTGATCGCCTTTCCGGCGCTGCCGTTGTGGGCCTATTCGACCACGCCGCTGACGCTGGCGCTCGGCGCCTTCGTCATGCAGGTCGCGGTGCAGGGCGCCTGGGGCGTCGTGCCCGCCCATCTCAACGAGCTGTCGCCCGGCGCGGTGCGCGCGACGCTGCCCGCCTTCGTCTACCAGGCGGGCAATTTCCTCGCCTCCTACAACGGCCCGTTCCAGGCCAAGCTCGCCGAGGCGAACGGCGGGAACTACGCTTACGCGCTGGCGCTGGTGGCCGGCGTGGTCGCCGTGGCGCTGATCGTCGTCATCCGCTTCAGCCCGGAGCGGCGCGGAGAAAACCTGACGGCGTATTGAGGCGTTCCGCCTCGAGGCCGAGGCGCGGCCGCCCCGACCGGATCGCCCGCATGCACTTAGAGCTTCGCCACCACCGCCAGCCGCCTGACCTGCCCCTCGCGGAACGCGCGCAGGAAGGCCTCGTAGTCCTTGAACGACACGCAGCCGTTCGAGTCGCCGTTGGGGCCGAGCATGTAGGTATGGGCGAGCAGCCCGGCGCGGCCGAACATCTCGCCTTCGCCGATCGGCGTCAGCCGCAGCGCCGGGACGCCGTGGAACATTTCCTCGCGCGGCTCGAGCGCATAGAGGTGCGGCGGCGTCGCGCCGCGCATGCGCTCGCTGACGAAGCGTGGATCGTCGAGCCGGTCGCCGAGGCCGGAATGCGCCTCCAGCCGCGTGCCGTCGGGCATGTAGACCGTGCGCGCCGAGATGTCGTAGACGGCGGTGAAGCGGTCGTAGCCCGCCGGCGGCTCCGAGCGGCCGAAAATCGACCAGCCCGAGACGTTGTCGTTGGCGGCCGGCGCGCCTCGGCCGACCGGGCCGGGGCTTTCGGGCGCGGCGTAAGCGGTCGCCGTCTCGGGCGCGCCGCCGACGCCGAACAGCTTTTCGAACAAGTTGCGATTGTCGGCGACGGCCGTCTCGGGCGCGGGCGGGGCGCTCGCGGCGCGCGGCGGCGCGCGGCGCTCGGGCGGAGCGAGCAGGGCGAGATCGGCGGGGCGGGTCGGCGGCAGCGGCGCGTCTTCGAGGCTCGCGACCTCGCGCCGCGGCGGCGTCCGGGCCTCGCCCGGCTCGGCCGCCGGCTCGGCGAGGTCGAGGCTGGTGCGCAAAGGCGGCGCGAGGAGCGGCGGAACCGTCGTGGCGTCGGCGAGGAATTCGGCAAGCGATCCGTAGGGGCGGGCGGGCGCTCGCGCCGGCCTGGCGGCGGCGATGGCGAGGGCGGCCGCGAACCGCGTCTGATCCGACGACTGGCGCGCCGCCAGGTCGGCGTCGCTAAAGCCCGGATCGACCAGCGCGCCGTAGGGGCGCGCCGCCAGCGCCAGCGCGAAAGACCGCTTGCTGGGCGAGGCGGGCGCCAGGTCGGCGAAAAGGGCGCGATCAACCAGCGCGCCGTAAGGATTGGCCGGCGCGGCGCGGGAGAGGAGCAGGCTTGGCGCGGCGGGGGGCGAGACGGCGAGTCGCGCCTCGAGCCCGGCGGCGAGGACGAAGGCGGCGCTCCACAGGAGGAGCGCGCGAAGACCCTGGCCAGGCGGGCGGGCGCGCGCGAACGGGGTTTCCTCGAAGGTCGAACCGATCGCCTGCATCACGCGCCTACGCTTACGCCTCCACTTCAGCGAAGATTGTCGCGAATGCGTTTACGCCCCCTTAACTGCGGCCGCGGCCGCGGCCAGCCTGCTCGGCGCGCGAATCGCGACAGCCCGCCAATGGTTTGAGGGACACTGCGCCGTTTTTGCGGCTTGAGGCGGGCCAATTTGGGGGCTGGCCGCGACCCTTCCGCGCAGGCGCGCTGCGCGCGAAACGAAAAAATTTACCGTCGCGCCGCATCCTGGCGCGAGATGGCGCGCGGCGACGAAGCGGCGCGCCGGCGGCTCAACCATGATCGAGGCCGACTCCCATGCGCGCGGAACTGAAGAGCGCCCTGTTCGACGAGCCGGCCGCCGCCGAGGCGGCGGCGCCGAAGCAATTCAAGTTCGCGGCCACTTTCGTCATCGACCTGACGATCTCGCTTCTCTATGTCGCGGCGGTGGTTCCGGCCTGGCTCGCCGAGATGGACCGCGGCCTCGTCATGGCGCCGACCTTTCTGCTCGGCGCAGCGATTCTGGCCTGTTACGTCGCCAAGGTGTTCGTCGTCGCCCATCTCGACCGCGCGGGCGGCGACGCGCGCACCTACGTGAAATCGTCGGCGCTGGTCACCGACGGCCCCTACGCCTGGTCGCGCAATCCGACCTACCTGTTGGCGATGGCGCAGTTCGCGCTGTGGTCGGCGCTGGCCTTTTATCTGCAGCTGTTCGCGCCTTGGCGGCCGATCCTGCTGGCGGCGGCGATCGCGCTGCCGGTCGTCTTCTTCCTCGTCAACGATCGCATCGTCATGCCGACCGAGGAGGCGACGCTGCGCCGCCTCCATCCCGAAGCCTACGACGCCTACGCGCGCCGCGTGGGGAGGTGGTTCGGGCGGAGGACGGGGACGTGAGCGCGAGGCGCTCGCGCTCACAGGCGTAAGGCGTCTCGGTCGGCGCGCGCCCTCTCTCGCCCCCGTCCTCATCCCGCGTAACGATTGGCGACGTCCCGGGCGATACGCGCGGCTTCGTCGAGGAAGCGCGCGACGATCTCGCGCGCCGCCGGGGTGCAGGCGCGGTAGGTCATCTCGTAGTCGCGGAAGCCCCGGTTGAAGGCGCCGGCGAGCGTCTCCTTGCGCGCCGGCGTGGTCGCTTCGGCGTCGAGCAGCGCGGCGAACTTGGCGCGGAACGCCGCGCCGTCATTCGCGCCGCAGAGGTCGCGCAGATAGGAGAGCGCGCCGATCACTTCGGCGAGGCGCAACAGTTGCGGCTCGTAGGGCGGCGGCGCTTCGGCGGGCCCCGGGCTCTCGCCGGGCGTCGGCTTGGCGGGCGCCGCCGGCTTGGCGGCCTGGGTCGGCGCGGGCGCGGGAGGCTTGGCCGCGCGCGTCGGCGAAGGCGTCGGCGCGGGCGGATTGGTCTGCGGCGTCAGCCAAAAGAAGAACGGCGGAAACTGCGCGGCGACCGGCGTCGCGCCGAGGGCGGCGGCGAGCGCCGCGGCGAGAAGCGCGCCCGGCCGCCTCACGGCCGGGTTCTTTCCAGGCGCGCCGCCGCGGCGACGATCGCCGGCAGCCCGGGCGTCGTCGGCAATTGCGCGACCTTTTCAGGCTCGACCCAGAGAACCGCGTCGGCCTCGGGGCCGGGCCGCGCTTCGCCCGCCCGCCAGCGGGCGGCGAAGACGGCGATCACATAGTGCTCGCGGAGTCTGCCATTGTCGAAGCGGATCGGCTCGACGTGATCGACGAAGCCGACGATGTCGGCTTCGATTCCCAC
>CAZKHF010000249.1:0-4506 GCA_964552445.1 uncultured Bradyrhizobium sp.
GTGCTGCAAGCGACCGACGGAATGGCGATCGAACGCGAGCGCGTCTATGTCATTCCGCCCGGCGTCTATCTCTCGGTGGACGACAAAGGCGCGCTGCGGCTTTCGCGACCGCAGGCGCGTCATGGCATGCGCCTGCCGTTCGATTTCCTGTTGAATTCGCTGGCGCGCGAATGCGGCGCGCGCACGGTCTGCGTGGTTCTCTCGGGAACCGGCGCCGACGGCAGCGTTGGGCTCAAGGCGGTCAAGGCGAAAGGCGGCCTCGTGATCGCGCAGGACATCGGCGAAGCCGAATACGACGGCATGCCGCAAAGCGCCATCGCCACGGGCGACGTCGATCTCGTGCTCCCTGCGGCGAAGATCGCCAAGGCGCTCGTCGAGCACGAACAGGGCGCGACTCTTGCGTCAACCCCGAAAACGCTGCGCGCGCAAGAGTCGGTGCAGGCCGCGCTGCCGAAGATCATCGAACTCCTGCGCGCCAAGACGGTTCACGACTTCACCCACTACAAGCATGGCACGCTCGAACGCCGCGTCGGTCGGCGCATGGCGATGGCGGCGACAAAGACCGCGCGCGAATATCTCGACCTCCTGCTTCGCGACGCCAACGAACGCGATCAGCTCGCCCGCGACCTGCTGATCAACGTCACCGGTTTCTTTCGCGATGCGCCGGTGTTTGATTTCCTGGAGAAGAAAGTCATTCCCGACCTGGTGCGCGATCACGCTCTGGATCGGCCGCTGCGGATCTGGGTCGCCGGTTGCAGTTCCGGCGAAGAGACCTATTCCCTCGCCATGCTGTTTCGCGAGCAGATCGGCGTCTCGAAGCGCGACGTCAAACTGCAGGTGTTCGCCAGCGACGTCGACCCGGACGCGGTGGCGATCGCTCGTGACGGCCTTTATCCCCAATCGATCGAGGCCGACGTCTCGCCGAGCCGGTTGGACGCCTTTTTCACCCGGGAGGATCATTCCTACCGGGTTTCGCCCGAGCTGCGCTCCAGCGTGGTGTTCACGGTGCAGGACGTGCTCGCCGACCCGCCGTTCGCGCGTCTCGACTTCGTTTCGTGCCGGAACCTTCTGATCTACCTGCGCCCCGAAGCGCAGGCCAAAGTCGCCTCGGTCTTCCATTTCGCCTTGCGCGAAGGCGGCCTCTTGCTTCTCGGAAATGCCGAGGCGATTGGCGGCGCCGACGGCCGGTTCGCCGTCGTCTCCAAGTCCGAGCGCCTCTATCGACGCGTCGGCGGCAGCCGGCCGGGCTACCTTGGATTGTCTCTCAGCGCCGGCGAAGGAGCGCGGATGCGTGTGCTTTCCGGACCGACTCAGACGCCGTCGCGTCAGGCGGAGCTCGCGGAGCTTTGCCGAAGAATGGTGCTGGAGACCTACGGTCCGGCCGCCGTGCTGGTCAACCGTAAGCTCGAATGTCTCCACTTCCAAGGAACTGTCGATCGCTATCTCAAAGTCGCGTCGGGCCGTCCTGCGCACGATTTGATCGCGATGGCGCGTGAGGGCGTGCGCGCCAAATTGAAGTCGGCGGTTCAGCGCGCTCTGCGGGACAATGTGCGCGTCGTCACGCCCGGCGGGCAGATCAAGGGCGAAGCCGGCGCATCGTCGTTCCAGATCGTCGTCGAACCGGCGCCGGGCAAGCGCGAAGACCTGTTGCTGGTGTGCTTCGTCGAGGCGCCGGCCGCGGAAGCCGTCGTCAGCGGCGGCGTTCCGCCGGCCGACGTCCCGCGCGTCGTTGAACTCGAACGGGAACTCGAGTCGGCCAAGGCCGAACTCCAGAGCGCCATCCGCAACCTGGAGACCTCCAGCGAAGAGCAGACGGCGATCAACGACGAGGCGCTGTCCGTCAACGAGGAATATCAATCGACGAACGAGGAGCTGCTCGCCTCCAAAGAGGAGCTTCAATCGCTCAACGAGGAACTGAACGCTCTCAACAGCCAGTTGCAGGAAACGCTCGATCGGCAGCGCACGACCGCGGACGATCTGCAGAACGTGCTTTACAGCACCGACGTCGCGACGATCTTCCTCGACAACCGCTTCAAGATCCGCTTTTTCACGCCAGCGACCAAGGCGCTTTTCAATGTCATTCCGAGCGACGTGGGCCGTCCGCTGACCGATCTCAAATCGCTCGCCGCCGATGACGCCCTGCTCGACGACGCGCGAAAGGTCCTGAAGAGCCAAACGCCGTTCGAGCTGGAAATCGAGGGTCAGAGCGGCTACTGGTTCATACGGCGGATCCTGCCCTATCGCGCCAGCGACGCGAAGACCGAGGGCGTCGTCATCACTTATGAGGACGTGACGGAACGACGGCGCACCGCGGATGCGCTGACCGCCGCCAAGCGACAAGCGGAATTGGCGACCGTCGCCAAGTCGCGCTTTCTCGCGGCGGCGAGCCACGATCTGCGCCAGCCCTTGCAGACGCTCGCCCTGCTTCAGGGCTTGCTGGCCAAGAAGGTGGAGGGCGACAAAGCCCAGAGCCTGGTCGGACGCATCGACGAAGCGTTGGGCGCGATGACGGGCATGCTGAATACGCTGCTCGACATCAATCAGATCGAAGTGGGGGCGGTTAAGGCCGAGATAACCGACTTCCCCGTGAACGAGCTGTTCGACCGCCTCAGGGAAGAATTGACCTACCACGCGCAGGCGGCAGGCCTCGCCTTGCGGGTGATGCCTTGCGCTCTATCCATTCGCAGCGATCCGCGTCTGCTCGAGCAGATGGTGCGCAACCTGCTCTCCAACGCGCTGAAATACACCCAGCGCGGCAAAGTGCTGGTCGGGTGCCGCCGCCGCAGGGGAAAGCTGCGCGTCGAGATCTGGGACACCGGAATCGGCATCCCCGCGTCGGAGCTGCAGACGATCTTCGAGGAATACCATCAACTGGACAACGCCGCCCGCCAGCGAAGCCAGGGCCTGGGGCTAGGACTGTCGATCGTCAAAAGCCTGGGCGAGCTTCTTGGCCATCGCATCCGGGTGCGCTCCCTGCAAGGAAAGGGCTCGGTGTTCTCGATCGAGGTCCCGCTGTCGCCGAGCGACGCCGCGTCGGCGCCGGCCCATCGTCCGGGCGACGGCGCCGATGCCTCGACGCCCATGGCGCCGCGCTCGGGATCGATCCTGATCATCGAAGACGACCCGGAAGTGCGCGAGCACCTCGAACTCTTCCTGAGGGAAGAGGGCTATAGCGCCGCGACCGCCGTTGACGGCCCCGCCGCTTTGGAATTGGCGGCTCGCGGGACGTTCCGACCGGATCTCGTCCTCGCTGATTACAATCTGCCTAGAGGGATGAACGGAATCCAGGTTTGTCAGAAATTGCGGCGGGAGCTCGGTCGTCAAATTCCCTTCATCATTCTCACCGGCGACATTTCGACCGAGGCCCTGCGCGACGTCGCCCGTCACGACTGCGTTCAGTTCAACAAGCCCGTCACGCTGAGAGAGTTGACGCAAGCGATCGAGAAGCTCCTGGCCAAGCCGCCCGCCGCGCCCGCGACGCGGCCCCTGCGCCCGCTCGAAGAAGCGAACGCTTTCTCCGGCCGCGCCAAGATCTTCATCGTCGATGACGACCCCCAGATTCGCGACGCGTTGCGCACGGTGCTGGAGGACGACGGCCGCGTCGTCGAAACCTATGCGAGCTGCGAGGCGTTCCTCGCCGCCTTTCGTCCCGGAGTTTCCGCTTGCCTGTTGATCGACGCCTATCTGCCGGGAATGAGCGGACTCGAGTTGCTGCGCAAGCTCCATGACGACGGCCATCGCCTGCCCTCGATCATGATCACCGGCGCCAGCGACGTGCCGATGGCGGTCGCGGCGATGAAGGCGGGCGCGCTCGATTTCATCGAAAAGCCGATCGGCCGCGAGGAACTTATCGCCAGCATCGAGCGGGCTCTCGAGCTGTCGCAAGATTCGAGCAAGCTGGAGGAACGGCGGGAAACGGCGGCGACCCACCTCGCGGGTCTGACGCCGCGACAGCGCGAGGTGATGGAGCGGGTGCTCGCCGGTCAGCCCAGCAAGAACATTGCGGCCGATCTCGGCATCAGCCAACGCACGGTCGAGAACCATCGCGCGTCGATCATGAAGCGGACCGGCTCGAAGTCGCTTCCGGCGCTGGCCCGACTAGCGCTCGTCGCCGGGGACGGCGGAGCCGAGCCGGGACAGGCGCCTTAGGCGGTCGCCGATTTAAGTCAGCCACGTCGGCGCCGCGCATGGTCAAGCCCGCCATGCGCCGCCAAGTCGCGTCGGCGCCCGCCTCGAGACCCGCGCTTACCGACGCCAGCTCCAGCGGCTTCCCCAGCGGCCCCTACCGCGAACGAGTCGGAGAACCAAGAGCAGCACCAGCGCGCCGACAGTGGCGTTGACGATCGCGCCGATAATGCCCGCGCCGAGCTGGACGCCCAGTCGGGGCAGCAGCCACCCGCCAATGAAGGCGCCGATGACGCCGATGATGAGGTCGTTGATCAGCCCGTATCCGGTGCCTCGGACGATCTGGCCCGCCAACCATCCTGCAATGAGGCCGACCGCAAG
>CAZKHF010000250.1:0-4490 GCA_964552445.1 uncultured Bradyrhizobium sp.
CGCCGGCTTCCATCTGTTTGAAGAACTCATTGGCCAGCGACTTCATCACCAGGCCAATTTTCGGCTTGCCCGCAGCGAACGCCGGCAAGACGCCGCCGGTCAGAAGCGCGATCGAACCGGCCGCGCCGGTCAGGACGAACTGGCGACGAGTCGCCCGGGCGCCGGTCAACATGTGTTCTACCTTGGCCATTTTCTAACTCCCCATTAGATTATCGATTTGATCTTGTACGCGTGGACTAAGGCTCTTGTTTCTCCTCCTCTAGGATGGATTGAAACGGATTCTCTTGATCTTGCCTGACCAACACGGCGCGCGCAGCGTCGGGAGGCGCACAAGACTGTCGCAACCGCAACGAAGTCGCCAAAAGGTGACGGCGCCGACGCGGGGCTTCGGCGCCAGAGAGAAGGTCGAGCAGAAGCTGCATGGCGAGGACGCCGATTTCCGCGACTGGCTGCGCCACCGTCGTCAAGCGCGGCATGACCAGTTTGGCGAGGGGAACGTCGTCGAAGCCGACGACGGAGAGATCAAGCGGCACGGCAAGACCGAGATCCGCGGCGGCTCGCAACCCGCCAATGGCCTGCTGGTCGGAACTGGCGAAAATCGCGGTCGGCCGCGGCGAGACTTTCAAAAGGCTCCGGGTCGCCGCATAACCAGCGTCGTAGCTGAAGTCAGCGGAAACGATGTAATCAGAAGGATCGACGCCCGCCATGCGAAGAATGGGCAGGGCGACTTCCTCGTAACCTCTGCGCCGTTCCCGCGCGTTCGGCAGGTCTCCCGGTCCGGCGACGCAGCCGATCAGGCGATGGCCGAGCGAGTGAAGGTACTCGGTCGCGCTCTTGGCGCCCGCGCGGTTGTCGCTCGCTACGAACGGGCAGCCGTCAATCTCTCGATCGACGCCGACAACCGGAATTGCGATTTCAGCGGAACGACTGGTCTCGTTCGCCGGCACAAAGATGATGCCGTCGACGCGACGCACCGCGAGCGCGTGAAGATAATAGGTCTCCTGGTCGACAGAATTATCCGAATTTCCTAGGACGAGGTTGTAGCCTGCCGCGGCCGCCGATCGCTCGACATGCAGGGCGAGCTCGCTGAAGAACGGATTCGTCACATCCGGAATGATCAGCCCCACCATCTTGCTGCGACGGCTGCGCAGGCTGCCGGCGATAGCGTTGGGGACATAGCCAAGTTCACGAACCGCGAGCTCGACCCGCGCGCGGGTCGCCGGCGTCACCGTTGGATGATCGTTGATGACGCGCGAAACACTGCCGACCGAAACCCCGGCGCGCCTCGCGACATCAACGATCTTGACCATCTGTCGCTTCGTTGAATGGATTTAATGAAACGATACAATCGCAGGCGGAATTCGTCAACCCGTATGCCGCCGACAGGCGCAGAATTCGACGTTCGGCCCACTCTCGGCGATCCGCGAACCGACCGAATGGAATTTGCTTGCGATTGCGCGCCTGGCGACGCTCGTCGCGCCAAGCGGCCTCCTGAGCGCAGTGAACTGCCGAACGCCCACATTTGTGAAGGGTTTCGGACGCCGGCCCACAGGGGAGCGAGGACATAGGTCGGAGGGCCGGCGTCCGAAACCCTTCACGACTTTGCAGCCGGCAATTCCAACGTCCGCCTCGGGTCGACCTCCGTCCTCCGTCCGCCCCTCCGCCCAAGCGCCAAGCGTCAGGCGCCGGCCGTTCACCCCTTCGTCGCCCCCGCCAGGCGCACCACCTCGCCGGTGCGCGCGCTTTCGTCGGCGGCGAAGACGATGCGCAGCGAGTTCAGCGCGTCCTCGAGATGCTCGGCGAGGTCGACCTCGCCGCGGATCGCCTTGAGGAACAGCCGCTGCTCGCGCTCGCACAGGTCCTGGTGGCCGGGCTCGTCCTCGGTCGAGACGATCGCGTCGGGCTTGGCGAAGCGGCCGCTCGAGTCAAGCATGGCGTAGTGGACGCGCAGCGCGTTGGTGCGCGTGTGGGCGTTGTGGTCGGCCGAGCCGCCCGTCTCTTTGTCCGCCGCCTCGCGCGCGACGATCGACACGCAGCCCTTCGGTCCGATCACGTCCTTCACGAAGAAGGCGGTCTCGCTCATCATCGGCCCCCAGCCGGCCTCGTACCAGCCGACCGAGCCGTCGTCGAAGACGATGTGGAGATGACCGTAGTTGTACATGCCGGGCGCGATCTCCTCGGTGAGGCGCGCGCCGACCGCATGCACGGCGACCGGCCGCGCGCGCGTCATCTGGCACATGACGTCGACGTAGTGGACGCCGCAGTCGACGATCGGCGAGGTCGAGCGCATCAGGTTCTTGTGCACCTCCCAGAACGAGCCGGACGATTGCTGGTTGAGGTTCATGCGCATCACCAGCGGCTTGCCGAGCGTGCGGCCGATCTCGATGAAGCGGGTCCAGGAGGGATGGACGCGCAGGATGTAGCCGACCAGCAGCGCCTTGCCGGCGGCGCGCGCCGCGTTGACGACGCGCTCGGCCGCCGCCAGCGTGTCGGCGAGCGGCTTCTCGCAGAACACATGCGCGCCCGCGGCGAGCGCTTCGAGCGCCATCGGCGCGTGGTGCTCGGTGTAGGCGCAGATCGCCACCGCGTCGGGCTTGAGCGCCCGCAGCGCCTCGCCGAGCCGGTCGAAGCGCGGCAGGTCGGAGAACTCGGCGTCGAGATCGGCGCGCCTGGCGGCGTTGCGCGTGCACAGGCCGACCAGCTCGAAGCCGTCGATGGCGCGATAGGCGCGCGCGTGGCTCGTGCCCATGGTGCCGAGGCCGACCACCAGGACGCGCGCCGGCGCGCCCGCCGTCTTCTGCGAATCGCTCATCTCAAATCTCCCGCCGCGCCCCGCCCTGCGCGAACCGCCAGTTAAGATCAAATTCGCGCCGATTTCACCTGCGGATCGCGCGGCCCAAGCGTTCGCCCGGCCGATCCCGCCTATCCCCAGCGCCGCGGTTTGATCCTGCGCGCCGCGGCGCGGTCGCTTGGCGCTCGCGCCCGGCGGAGGAAATTTTCGCTGCGCCCCGCTTGACAACGATATATCGTTTGGTCAATATTTGGGGTGGCGATATATCGGACACAAGATATGTCGCGAGGTCAACGAGGGTTCCGATGTCCTCCGCTTCCACCTGTCAGGGCCGGGGCGATGCGTTCGCCCCCGACGACGTCGAGGCCGACGCCCGCCGTCGTCATCACCATCATCATTGCCATGACGGCTTCGGGCCGCCGCTGCCGATCAAGCTGCTTGGCGTCGCCGGCGCGTTCTGGCTCGCCCCGCCGCTCGGCTTCGCGGCGCTCGGCTATTGGGCGTGGCGCGCCTGCCAACGCAATGGCGGCGGCGGCCGCTTCGAGCCCGCCGAGGAATGGCGCAAGTGGACCGAGCGCGCGCCGTGGCGCGGCGGCGGGCGCGGCCGATCGAGCGGCAACGCCGCCTTCGACGAGCGCCGGCGCGAGACGCTACGCGCGATCCAGGAGGAGGCCGAGGCCTTCGCCGAGTTCGAGCGCCGCAGCCGCGAGTCGCGCGACCGCGACGAGTTCGAGCGCTTCATGGCCGAGCGCAAGGCGGCCGAGGCAGGCAGGCGCGACGAGCCCAAGGCGCCCGACGCTGTCTGAGCGTTCGCCCTTGCGCGCCTCGCCGACGCTTTCGTCGACGGGGCGCGCAGCGCTATGCTGGCGGACGTGAAGCGCGCGCGATTCGCCCTGAGCGAGCAATGACGAGGCGACCTCCCTCCGGCCCGAGCGGAGCCGCCGACGACGCTGCGGGCTTCGACCCCCGCGCGCATTGGCGCGAGCTGTTCGGACGCCGTCACGGCGGGCCGTTCGCGCGCTGGCGCGGGTCGCGCATGTTCGATTCCGGCGCGCTGCGGCTCTTGGTGCTGGGCCTCATCGCCGAGGCGCCGCGGCACGGCTACGACATCATCCGCGACCTGCACGACCGCTTCCAGGGCGCCTATCGGCCGAGCCCCGGCTCGATCTATCCCATCTTGCAGACGCTCGCCGAGGCGGGCCTGGTGGCGTCGGAAGCGCACGGGCGCCAGCGCCTGTTCGCCGTCACCGAGGAGGGCCGCGCCTATCTCGCCGAGCAACGCGCCGAGCTCGACGCGATCAACGCCCAAATGGAGGAGGCCGCCCGTCCGATCGGCCAATTGGCGATCGGCGAGGCGATCCGCGATTTGCGCGCGGCGCTGTTCGAGCGCATGCGCAAGGGCGCGCTCAGCCCGCAGCAGGCGGCGAAGCTGCGCGCGACGCTCGAGCGCGCGCGCCGCGAGATCGAGGAGATCTGAGGGGAGGGAAGCCTTGCAGCGCGCCGCAAGGCGCGTCAGCCGCCCGGGTTTCGCGTCAGCGCCTCGCGGACCTCGCCGTCGACCTCTTGGAAGCAAGATTTCCGATCGTCAGGGCCTGTCAAGGATGGCCTTCGGCCACCCGCCTTCGGCGGCGCGCCGGAACGGCGCGTCCTTGACAGGCCCTGACGATCGGAAAAAGAGGCTCTCCAAGAGGTCGACGGC
>CAZKHF010000251.1:0-4481 GCA_964552445.1 uncultured Bradyrhizobium sp.
CGCACGCTGCCCCATCTCGCCGGCGTCGTGCTCGGCTACTGCGCGATGGTGACGCTGATCGGCGTCGGCCTCGACGCCGTCTTCACCCGCTTTCCCGCCATCCTGCCGGCGATGCGCTATCTCGGCGCCGCCTACATGCTGTGGCTCGCCTGGCGGATCGCCCGCAGCGGCCCCGTGCGCGAGGGCGAAAGCCGCGGCGCGCCGCTCGGCTTCTGGGCGGCGGCGGCGTTCCAATGGGTCAACCCCAAGGGCTGGGTGATGGCGGTCGGCGCGCTGACCGCCTACGCAGTGTTCGACGACTACGCGCGCAACGTCGCGCTGATCGCGTTCGCCTATCTCGTCGTCGCCGTGCCCGGCAGCGGCGTGTGGGCGCTGCTCGGCGCGGCGATGCGCCACGCCCTCGCCGACCCGCGCGTCGCGAGGCGGTTCAACTGGACCATGGCGGCGCTGCTCGCGCTGTCGATCGCGCCGGTGCTGGTGGAGTGACGCGGCGCTTTTCGGCGACGGCGCGCTGGGTCGAGGCCGGCGCCTTCGCGGGATTTCGCGTCGGCGCGGCTTCGGCGCGGCCTCTCAGCGGAACGGCGGCTCGTCGAAGCTGCGCAATTTCCGCGAGTGCAGCGCGGCGTTCTGGGTCTGCAACCGCTCCAGCGCGGCGATGCCGATCTGCAGGTGCTCGCCGATCGCGCGCTCGTAGAAGGCGTTGGCGGCGCCGGGCAGCTTGATCTCGCCGTGCAGCGGCTTGTCGGAGACGCACAGCAGCGTGCCGTAGGGCACGCGCATGCGGAAGCCCTGGGTGGCGATGGTCGCCGACTCCATGTCGACGGCGATGGCGCGCGACAGGTTGATGCGCCGGCGCTCTCTGGTCCAGCGCAGCTCCCAGTTGCGGTCGTCGTTGGTGACCACCGTGCCGGTGCGCAGGCGGCGTTTCAACGCCTCGCCGTGGTCGCCGGTGACTTGCGCCACCGCCTCCTGCAACGCCACCTGCACTTCGGCGAGCGCCGGGATCGGAATGTCGAGCGGCACCGCGTCGTCGAGGATCTTGTCCTGGCGCACATAAGCGTGGGCGAGCACGTAGTCGCCGATCAGCTGCGACTGCCTAAGGCCGGCGCAATGGCCGACCATCAGCCAGCAATGCGGCCTCAGCACCGCGATATGGTCGGTGATGGTCTTGGCGTTGGCGGGGCCGACGCCGATGTTGACCAGGGTGACGCCGCGGCCGCCCGCGCGCAGCACATGATAGGCGGGCATCTGGAAGCGGTGCCACAGCACGGCCGCGGCGCGCGCCTCCGCTTCATGCGGCGTCACCGACGCGTCGAGGACGACGTTGCCCGGCAGCACGATCCGCTCCGCCGCGCCGGCGGCGAGCTGATCGAGGGCCCAACGGACGAACTGGTCGACGTAGCGGTGGTAGTTGGTCAGCAGCACCCACGGCTGCATCGCGCGCCAGTCGGAGCCGGTGTAGTGCACCAGCCGGCGCAGCGAATAGTCGACGCGCGCGGCGTCGAACAGCGCGATCGGCCGCACCAGGCCCGGCCGCACCTCGAAGGCGCCGTCGGCGATTTCGTCGCCGACTTCGGTGAGCGAGGCGGTGGGGAAGAAGCGCGCCAGCTCGGCTGCGGTGGCGCCGCCGCGACCGAGCTCGTCGCCGTCCTCGAACACATAGGGGTAGGGGATTTCCTGCGGCCCCACGCCGACCTCGATCGTCGCGCCGAATTCCTCGACCAGCGGCTCGAGCTGCTCGAGCAGATAGGCGCGGAACTCCTCCGGCTGGGTCACTGTCGTCGCGTAGACGCCCGGCTCGGCGAACTTGGCGAAGGCGCGCGAGTTCGACGGCGGCACGCCGTCGGGCTGATAGGTCAGGCGCAGCTCGGGGTAGCGAAAGCAGGCGCGCTCGGTCTCGCTCGGCGGCGTTCCGTCGACCAGGAAGCGCTCGACCGCGGCGCGCAACGCCGCCACCGCCTGCGCGTAGAGCGCGGCGAGCCGATCGACCGCTTCGGTCGGCGTGGCGGCCCGTTCGAACGCGGCGGTCAGGCCGCTTATGGCCGGTCGGTTCACGTGGCCGCCTTTCTATTTCGCCGCCTGGGCCGCGACGCAGGCGATCTCGACCTTATAGATCGGCGCGGCGAGCTTGGCCTCCACCGTCGCGCGCGCTGGCGCGGCGCGGGGCGCGACCCAGGCGTCCCACACAGCGTTCATCTCGGCGAACGTGGCGATGTCGGCGAGATAGACGGTGGCGGAGAGGACGCGCGTCTTGTCCGAGCCCGCTTCGGCGAGCAGCCGATCGACGGCGGCGAGAACCTGCCGCGTCTGCTCGCCGACGCCCGCTCCCTCGGGCTTCTCGGCCACCTGGCCGGCGAGAAAGATCAGGCCGCCGTGGACGACCGCCTGCGACATGCGCGGCCCCGCGCCGATGCGCTGAATGCTCATGAATGACCTCCGAGAAAGCGAATAGTCGATCAGACCAGCGCGAAGCCCGGCACGTCGCCGAGGAAATCGGCCTTGCCGACGGCGACGCCAGCGTAGCGCAGGATGTCGTAGGCGGTGGTCAGGTGGAAGTAGAAATTCGGCGTCACGAAATGCAGGAGGTGGTTGGCGCCGATCATTTTCGCCTTTTTCCCCGCCCTTACGAAGACGATCTCGCGCTCGGCGCCCGCGTCGACCGCCTTGGCGTCGAGCCCGGCGAGGACGGCGAGCGTCTTGCCGATGCGGCTCTTCAGCTCGGCGAGCGAAGCCTCGTTGTCCTCGAAGCGCGGCGGCTCGACGCCGGCGAGGCGGCACGACCCGTTCTTCGCTTGGTCGCAGAAGATCTGGATCTGGCGGGGAAAGGCCAACATGTCGGGCCTCAGCCGCATCGTCAGATAGATCGCCGGGTCGAACTTGGACGCAGCGGCGTGCGCCTCGGCCTTGTCGAGGATCGCCGAAAAGGCGTTGAGCGAGCGTTCGAACACGGGAACGCTGGCTTGATAGAGCGAAAGCGGCATGGCGATTTCTCTTTTCCCGATTGGGCGCGGCGCTGCGACGGGCGCGGCCGGCCGCCCGAAACGGCGCGAGTTGTGCGCTTAACCGACGGCGATTTCAACGATGCGACAAGCCGAGCGAGACGGCGCGCGGACGGCGCCCCGGCGCTTCACCCCGGCGGCTGGGTTTCGAAGCGCGGCAGCGTCGGGTCGAAGCAGGCCCAGGTCGGGGCCGTCTTCGCCCAGATGATCGCGCTGGGCTTGGCGAGCTCGGGGTCGTCGAGCGCGCCGGCGCGCACCGTGATCAGGTGCGGGCGCGGCTCGGCCTCGCTGAACAGCGCTGTGCCGCAGGCGGGGCAAAACGTGCGATGCAGCGTCGCGCCGCTGTCGGCGATGGAAGTGAAGCCCGCCGTCTCGCCGGTCACCGTGATTGCCTGCTTGGGGAAGGTCGCGTTGATCGTGCCGCCGCCGGCGCTCAAATACTGGCAGAGGCGGCACCAGCATTGCCGCACGCGCAGCGGCATGTCGGCGTCGATCGTGAAACGCACCTTGCCACACAAACAACCGCCGGTGATCGCCATTTCCCCCTCCGTCGCAGATTTGCGGGCCGAGGATAGGACGCCGCCATGGCCGCCGCCAGCGGCGGCGCGCCGCCGTGTTCCGGCGGGACGCGGTCGACGATCGCGTCTGCAAGGGCGCCGCCTGTAGGCGCGATCGTCAATCGCGCCTGTCGCCGCGCTCACCCCAGATTCAGCTCCTTGAAGAAGTCGTTGCCCTTGTCGTCGATGACGATGAAGGCGGGGAAGTCGACGACCTCGATTCGCCAGATCGCCTCCATGCCGAGCTCGGGATATGCGACGACCTCGACCTTCTTGATGCAGTCCTGGGCGAGGCGCGCCGCCGGCCCGCCGATCGAGCCGAGGTAGAAGCCGCCGTGCTCGGCGCAGGCGCGGCGCACCGCCGCCGAGCGGTTGCCCTTGGCGAGCGTGACCAGCGCGCCGCCCGCTGCCTGGAACTGGTCGACGTAGGAATCCATCCGCCCCGCCGTGGTCGGACCGAACGACCCGGACGCGTAGCCCGGCGGCGTCTTGGCCGGGCCGGCGTAATAAACGGGATGGTTCTTGAAATAGTCGGGCATCGGCTCGCCGCGCTCGAGCCGCTCGCGGATCTTGGCGTGCGCGAGGTCGCGGGCGACGATCATCGTTCCGCTCAGCGCCAGACGGGTGCGGATCGGATGCTTCGTCAGCTCGGCGAGGATCGCCGGCATCGGCCGGTCGAGATCGATCTTCACCACCGGCCCGCCGAGGCTCGCCTCGTCGACGGCGGGGAGGAACCGCGCCGGGTCGCGCTCGAGCTCTTCCAGGAACACGCCGTCGCGGGTGATCTTGCCCAGCGCCTGGCGGTCGGCCGAACAGGAGACGCCGAGGCCGATCGGCAGCGAGGCGCTGTGGCGCGGCAGGCGGATCACCCGCACGTCGTGGCAGAAATACTTGCCGCCGAACTGCGCGCCGACGCCGAGCCGCT
>CAZKHF010000252.1:0-4471 GCA_964552445.1 uncultured Bradyrhizobium sp.
CCATTTTGTGGCCGGCGCCGGGCGGGCGTCAAAAGGCGACGCTGGGCGGCCCGAGGGGGAAGGGAGCGGGAGGGAGGATTCCGGTCGTTCGAGGCGTCGGCTCCGAGAGGCGGCGCGGTGCAATTGTCGGACGCTTTAAGGCGGAACATCGGGCTCCGTCCTCTCGCCACCGCGTCGGCTTGGATTGCAGGTAACAACCGTCGGCCCGGCGATAGTCGATGGACGGCTCAGCGCTACGCGCGTAGCGCCGACGTAATTCTTTGGAGGTCATCGACAATCAGCGTGCAAAGGTATTTGAAGTGCTCGGCATAAGTCCCGTGTTTCGCAAGAGCGTCTTGGGCGATGGCTTTTCCTTCTGAGCTGCCCGAGTGGCCTTTCACCTTTGAGCGGATGTGTTGAACTGTACGGAACCCTTCCAGGGTCACAGGACCGCCAGCACGGTCTCTCGCCGCGACAATCTTTTCGAGCAAAGAGATGGTTTTCTCGGCATCGTTGTAGGTCTCGCCTAGCTCGTCGAGCTTCCTTCGGAGGGCTTTCACCTCAAAGCCTTCGACTACGAGCTTTGAGAGATCCATAATTGCCTCCGCCCACTCGTCCTTGCTCGACGAAATTGGCGGATTCGCTCGATGCACCAGGTCTTCGTCTCGCAGCGTCCACCATTCGATCCCGCGATCATGCCAGCGCTGAAGGATGGAGAGCACCTCGGCGCGGGGGTGCTGGAAAGCGACAAACTCTCCCTTGAAGTCGTTGACGAAGGCTCTTTCGGAAATGGGCGCCTTCGGAGCCTCATTGAACGATTTCCAGTGAAGCTGCTCGCCGTATGGCAGGTTGCGGAGATAGCAGATGTAAGCGAATACTTGCCCGGCGTCATTGACATCATAGCCCCTCAATGTCCAAGACGCGCGGCAACGAACATCCCGCTCGTCAACCGTATATTTCTCGCGGTCCGTCTTGTACTTGGAGAGGACCTCCGGGCGGAAAAAGGCCGGAGACAGCTCAAAGGGCAGATCGTTTTTACTAGCTTCAAAATAGTTCGTCGTGTCGGCGGGGTCGGCTGAGATTTCAACGACCTTATCGTGTCGCCAATCCTGGGCGATGAAGGTGGCGTGCTGACGTTTCGAACTACCGCTCCATTTAGCAGAGACGTTATCGCTGATAACGCGAGCATCGCTCGCCCGGATGACTTGGACACCACGTGAGTACGCAGCTTTGCCCGAGACCTTCTGCCGATACGCGAAATCGTCTGAAATCCGCACAAGATCTTCTGGGCCATCACTCCATCCGCCGAACTCACCGTAACGGAGAAGCGTGAAGTCGAACATCCGCACAAGGGCGTATCCGGCAATGCCAAGATACTCCTCAAGCTCCGGCCAGGTAAACGTAACGAGGTTGACGTCGTCGTGCTTCTCGTGGGTCGTTATCGAAACTACGTCGACAAGATCGCCATTCCCGTCAAAGCGGCAATAGGCACTCCGCTCTGGTCGCCAGTGAATGCCGGAGAGGTGCGTGTATTCTTGATTGACCTCGAAGTACGTTCGATCTGGGCCGGACCACCCTTCGAATGTCCTGCCGAAGATGAGGTCAACGCCGACGTCCAAGGCCGGTGATCCGCGTTGATCCTTCCCGCGCTCGATCCACATGGTATCGCGCCCGCCTCCCAATACGTAGCTAGCGATGCTCGTGAACGGGCTGACGCTCCAATTCAGCAATGCGTCTGGGCCTTCCGAGGCGAGGGCGCTGAGTGGAACCGCGATGGTGTGGATAAAGCTGTAGGGGCCTGAGGCGTAAATGATGAGCTCATCACTTTTCGCGTTCGCTTGCAGGTAATCGAGATGTCGTTTCGCGCGAATCCATTTGTCAAAAGCGGTGGGGTCTTCGGGCACTTGGTCGAGGGCCGCGATGGCTTCGACAATCTTTTTGTGCGCATAGGTCGTCATGCTTGTCCCTCTTGAGCACACACTACCACGATGGGTGGCGTTTGGCGTGATGAAGACCGACGCCGGGTTGTATTAAACCGCTCGCCGCGTCGCTGGTATGGCCGCTTCGCTCTCGTGAAGAGGCGGTCAGGTCGGCAGGACGGAGGTCTCCTTCGGGTCGAACTCGCTCGTCCGGCCATCGATCGCTTGCCGCGTAAAACGTCGGCCTCGCGCCGCTACCCAATTTCCCGGCCGCCCTTGCCAATCCACCTTCTCTGACTAAAGTCAGAGAATGGACTCGAGCCAGATCCAGCAAATCCGCCGTTTCAACCGCCTCGTCACGCGCCGCGTCGGCGCGCTCGACGACAGCTATCTCAAGCGCGGCCGGCCGCTCGGCGAGGCGCGGCTGATCTTCGAGATCGGCCTCGACGGCGCCGGCGCGCGCGAACTGCGCGCCGCGCTCGGGCTCGATTCGGGCTATCTCAGCCGCCTGTTGCGCTCGTTGGCGGCGCAGGGCCTCGTTGAGGTCGGCCCGGCGGACGGGGACGCGCGGCGGCGGCGGGCGCGGCTGACCGCGAAGGGGCGGGACGAGCTCGCCGCCTACGAGCGCCTGTCCGACGATCTCGCGCGCGCGACGCTGGCGCCGCTGTCGCCCGCCGAGCGCGAGCGGCTGCTGGCGGCGATGGGCGAGGTCGAGCGCCTGCTCCGCGCCGGCGCCGTCGAGATCCGCCGCGCCGCGCCCGATTGCGCGGAAGCGCGCCATTGCCTCGGCGCTTACTACGCCGAGCTGGCGCGGCGCTTTGACGCGGGCTTCGATCCGGCGGCCGGCGGGACGGCGGGCGACGTCGAGATGGCGCCGCCGGACGGCTTATTCTTCCTCGCCTGGCTCGACGGCCGCCCGGTCGGCTGCGGCGGATTGAAGCGGGCAGGCGAGGGCGAGGGCGAGGTCAAGCGCCTGTGGACCGCGCCCGAGGCGCGCGGCCTTGGCGTCGCGCGCCGGGTGATGGCGGCGATCGAGGCGGCGGCGCGCGCCGAAGGCATGACGAGGCTGCGCCTCGACACCAACCGCGCGCTCCTCGAAGCCCAGGCGCTCTACCGCAAGCTCGGCTACCAGGAGGTCGCCCGCTTCAACGCCAACCCCTACGCGCATTGCTGGTTCGCCAAGCGGCTCTAAAGCGGCCGCGCCGCGCCGCCCGCCGCCCAAGGTTGTGCGAAGCGGCGCGCGCGCTGTAGCGCGCGGCGTCGGCGCGCGGCATAATGGACGCCGCCGTCGCGCCTATCGCGACGGCGGCGCGAACAGGGCGAGGCAGGACAATGATCGCGGTTCTTGCGTTGATCGCGCTTTCCGGCGCGCCGCCGGCGGTCGATACGGCGGCGGTTTGCAACAGCGCGCGGGCGGCGGCGATGTCGGAGGACCGGCAAGCCGCCTATGACAGTTGCGTGCGCGACGAACAGGACGCGCGCGACAAGCTCAAGACCCGGTGGACGCATTACTCCGCTGCGGCCCGCGGCACCTGCATCGCCGACGGCGGCGTGGCGCAGAGCTATGTCGAGCTTTGGACCTGCCTGGAAATGCAGCCGGGGGGCAGCCTCAGCCTGCAGAGCGCCGACCGCGTCGCCGCGCCGCCGCCCGGCGCGGCTCCCCTGCCGCCGCACGCCCAGCCGAGGGGAACGGGCCGGTAAGAGGCGCGCTAGCGCGAGCTGCTTTAACGTTGAATCGCGCCCTCACCCCAACCCTCTCCCGCAAGCGGGAGAGGGGACGGAGGCGCCGCCGGCCCTTTCGCCGCTTTTGCTTGCTCCGCCGTCGCAATGTCGATATGGCGACAGCCCGGCCGGCCGTTCCGAGACCTTTTCCCGATGTCCAACCCGTCGCCCCTTCATCTTCGGCGTCTTGAGGCGGAAGCAATTTACATAATGCGCGAGGTTGTGGCTGAATTTAGCAATCCAGTGATGCTATATTCGATCGGCAAAGACTCCAGCGTGATGCTCCACGTCGCGCTGAAGGCGTTCTATCCGGCGAAGCCGCCGTTCCCGCTGCTGCACATCGACACCACCTGGAAGTTCCGCGAGATGATCGCCTTCCGCGACGCCGCCGCGCGCCGGCTCGGCCTCGAGCTGCGCGTCCACGTCAACCGCGAGGGGCTCGCGCGCGGGATCTCGCCGATCGCCTCGGGCAGCCAGGTTCACACCCAGGTGATGAAGACCGAGGCGCTGCTGCAAGCCCTCGACGCCGGCCGCTTCGACGCCGCCTTCGGCGGCGCGCGGCGCGACGAGGAGAAGAGCCGCGCCAAGGAGCGCGTCTTCTCGCACCGCTCCGCCGCCCACGCCTGGGACCCGCGCAATCAGCGGCCCGAACTGTGGCGGCTCTACAACACCCGCATCCGCGACGGCGAGTCGATGCGCGTCTTCCCGCTGTCGAACTGGACCGAGCTCGACGTGTGGGAATACGTCCGCGCCGAGGGCATTCCGGTCGTGCCGCTCTATTTCGCCAAGGAACGGCCGGTGGTCGAGCGCGGCGGGACGCTGATCATGGTCGACGACGATCGCCTGCCGCT
>CAZKHF010000253.1:0-4471 GCA_964552445.1 uncultured Bradyrhizobium sp.
GGCTCGTCCTGGTCCATCAGATCAGCGCTCCGCCGCCGAAGGAGAAGAACGACAGAAAGAAGCTCGACGCGGCGAAGGCGATCGACAGGCCGAAGACGATCTGGATCAGCCGCCGGAAACCGCCGGAGCTTTCGCCGAAGGCCAGCGTCAGGCCGGTCATGATGATCACGATCACCGAGACGACCTTGGCGACCGGACCCTGGATCGACGCCAGGATCTGTGTCAGCGGCTGCTCCCACGGCATGTTGGAGCCGGCCGCGTACGCGGGTGACGAGACGAGCGCGACAAAGGCGAATGCGTAGGCCAATGCGAAGCGATGGCGGACACGGTTGAACAGCATCACGGTTCTCCTGCTGGGGTGAGGACGTAGTCGCCGGTCGGGCCGAGTTCCTTCACCGCGGCGAGTTCGGCGAGCCTTCTCGCGGAGCCGCGACCGGCGAGAACCGCGATGAGGTCGATGGTCTCGGCGATCAGCGCGCGCGGGACGGTGACGACGGCTTCCTGGATGAGCTGTTCGAGGCGGCGCAGCGCGCCGATGGCGGAGCCGGCGTGCAAGGTGCCGACCCCGCCGGGGTGGCCGGTGCCCCAGGCCTTCAGCAGATCGAGCGCCTCGGCGCCGCGCACCTCGCCGATCGGAATGCGGTCGGGCCGCAACCGCAGGGACGAGCGGACGAGATCGGACAGCGAGGCCGCGCCGTCCTTGGTGCGCAGCGCCACGAGGTTGGGCGCGGCGCATTGCAGCTCGCGCGTATCCTCGATCAGCACCACGCGGTCGCCGGTCTTGGCGACCTCGGCAAGCAGCGCGTTGACCAGCGTCGTCTTGCCGGTCGAGGTGCCGCCGGCGACGAGGATATTCTTCCGTTCCCGGACCGCCACGCGAAGCAACTCGGCTTGCGCGCCGGACATGATGCCGGCCTCGACATAGTCGCCGAGGGTGAAGACCGCGACGGCCGGGCGGCGAATGGCGAAGCACGGCGCCGCCACGACAGGCGGCACCAGGCCCTCGAACCGCTCCCCGCTTTCCGGCAACTCGGCCGAGACGCGCGGACTGCCGGCATGGACCTCGACGCCGACATGATGGGCGACGAGCCGGACGATGCGCTCGGCATCGGCTGGGGTGACCCGGCAACCGGTGTCCTCAAGCCCGCCCGACAGCCGGTCGATCCAGAGCCGGCCATCGGGATTGAGCATCACCTCGACGATGCTGGGGTCTTCGAGATAGCCGGCGATCGCGGGGCCAAGCGCCGTGCGCAGCATGCGCGCGCCGCGGGCGAAGGCTTCTGAGCGGAAAGAGGTGGTCGTCACTGCGAACCCCGAAAACTCGCCTCGTCGAGGCGGATGGATCACCGGGGTTGATTAGAAAGAGCCGGAAATGGGGAAGCGCAACAAGGGTGATGGGGGCGTAGGGCCGTGGCGTAGAAAGACATGCGATAGGCAGGATTGCCGTTCAGGGCGACGACGTCTCGGGCGACGGAATTATTGGAATTTGAGCTATGGCCGGATTCCTGCTCTTCGGACGAAAGAGACCGATGATGAGGAGGCCCCATCACCGGACATTCGATCGAAGGAGTTGCGTTAGGTCGCCAAAAGGCAACATTCTCTGGCGATGACGTCCAAAGCGACAGTTCACGGTCCCGAGGTCTTTTATGCCCTGCACACCCTGGGTTGGAAAGCGTTCCAGGATCTGTGCATTGCCGTTGCCACGGAAGTCCTGGGCAAACCGATAGAGACCTTCCTTTCGTCTCGCGATGGCGGTCGCGACGGTGCCTTCGTCGGCGCGGCTTCGGGTAGAAAATCCACGATTCAGTGCAAATCGACGAGCCGGCCCAGCGCAACTATCGCCCTGACCGACGTTGCTAGTGAACTATCAAAAGTCGCGTCCCTAGCGAGCCGAGGCTTGGCCGACGATTACATTCTCATGACCAACCTAGGCGTTTCCGGCGTGGCCGCCGCGGAACTCCAGGCGGCGTTTACGAAGGCTGGCGTCAAGACCTTCCAGGTCTTTGGGCGGGAATGGATTTCGACGCAGATTCGGGAACGGCCCCGCCTACGGATGATGGTGCCGCGCGTGTACGGTCTGGGCGATCTATCGCAGATCATTGATCAGCGCGCCTACAAACAGGCGCGCTACATTTTAAGCGCCATGGGGGATGATCTTCGGTGCTTCGTAACCACTGATGCTCACCGCCGTAGCGTCGAGGCATTGACGCGCCATGGCTTCGTGCTGCTCTTGGGAGATCCCGCCTCCGGCAAATCAACTATCGGCGCGACCCTGGCTATCGGCGCGCTGGACGACGGCGCTATCGGGACGATCAAGGTCACCTCACCGGCCGACTTCAAACGCCATTGGAATCCGGATGATCCCAATCAGTTCTTCTGGATCGACGACGCCTTTGGGCCAACCCAATATCAGAGAGCCATCGTCGACGCCTGGAACCAAGAACTTCCGGCTCTGCGAGCTGCTATCAAGTTAGGCGCAAGAGTGCTGTTCACCTCCCGGACCTACATATGGGAGGCCGCGCGCCACGACCTGAAGCTCAGTCAATTCCCGCTGCTCGGAAAGAGCCAGGTGATAATCGACGTTCAGGGGTTGTCTGAGGATGAGCGCGCTCAAATCCTCTACAACCACCTGCGGATGGGCGATCAGCCCAAGGGCCTGCGTGAGACGCTGAAGCCCCTGCTGCCTTCGGCGGCGACCAGTGCGTCCTTCCTTCCGGAAACGGCTCGGCGGTTGGGATCGTCCTTCTTCACCTCATCGCTCGTTCAGTCGGACGAAGGGGTCACAGAGTTTTTTGAGAAACCTGTCGAGTTCCTTATGGAGGTGCTCGAGAACTTGGATCTGCAGTCCCAGGCTGCGATCGCGCTGATCTTTTTGCACGGACAACGAGGGGTCTCCTCGCCTCTTGACGGATCGGACGCTGCCGCGGTGGTCCAGCGCCTGTTCGGGGTAAGCCTCGCCGAAATCGGTCGCGCACTAGAAGCTCTAAACGGCAGCCTCACACTGTTGGTTGCGGAGCCGACCGGAGGGCGTTGGGTTTACAAACATCCCACAATCCGGGACGCATTCGCCGCGCTCGTCGCTGGGTCCACCGAGTTGATTGAGCTCTACATCGTCGGTGCCCGGCTTGATCGCCTGCTCGGCGAGGTAATCTGCGGCACGGTTGAAATCGAAGGTGCTAGCGTTCGCGTACCGGAGAAAATGTATGATCTGATGCTCGCAAGACTTCAGCGGGATCCCAAAAGCTACTACGTTCGGCGCTTTATCTCCGCTCGTTGCGACGTCAATTTCCTGAAACGCTTCATCGACGCAGTGCCCGATTTCGTCGACTGGCTCGTCGGGTCTATCCATGCCAGCATGGCCTATGACGCCAGCACTGACGTCCTTGCCCGGCTCAACGGGGCGGCGCTGTTGACTGAAACTGAGCGCGCAGCTGCCGTGGCGCAGATTACGCGCCTTACCATCGAGATGGTGGATAGCTCAGTGTTCCGGGACAACGCCCTACGATCGATTCTGACCGCGAAGGAGTTCAAGCGCCTAACGCGCAGGTTCAGGACGCAGATCATCGGCAACCTTGGCCATGTGATCGCGTCCTGGGATGAGGATTGGATGGTTGATGACCGCCGAGCCCATCTTGAGGAGTTGAAGGCCAGCTTTGACCACTACGCGCTCTTTACGAACTACCCAGGCGACGAGCCGAAGGTTCGGCAAGCGAGGGATCAGTTGTGCACAATGATAGAGCAAATCGAAGAGGCTGAAGACCCGCCAGCTGAGCGCCACGCCGCGCCCACGAGTCCGGTGGGTCCCTCCACGACGCAGCTTTCCACAATTTTTGATGACGTCGATGAGTAGCGACGGAATTTTTGGAGGGAGATGCACCGGAAGTATGCGTAATCTGGCGGTCCCTCCAGGGGCCAAGCTCCCATTACGGTCTCGGATGTTCGAGATGAAGGGAGACGACCATGTTCTACGCTGCATTGGATGTGTCGCTACCCTTGGATAACCGCCGTCAGCGCGGTGCCGACGCGCGCGGTGATGGCCCAGACCTGAGCTGCCGTGACTAGCACCCTCCGACGATCGCCAGCGTCCGTTTGGCATGCGCTAACACCTCGTCGATGTTGAAGGCAGTGTTGGGGTCGTGGTGAAAGGGCGCGGTGTATTCGTTGATGTCGTCGAGCTCCTTGTACTGCGGCGTCAGGGGGTGTTTCGGATCGGCACGGATGATCTTCAGCATGTCGCCGAGCCAGAAGCCGCCCTGGATCTGGTTCGGGAACCGATAGCGAATGTACTTCTCAAGCAGCGGCCGCATCGTCGTACGCATCGCTTTGGCGTCGGTTGTCAACCCGCCGGCGAAGTCGGCAAGCGCCATATGATCCTGCAGGTAGCCTTCCTTCACCTCCCAATCGATATTCCAGGGCTCGATCGCCGAATTACCCACAGCGCCGGAGATCTGCATCGTGACGCAGGGCGCGC
>CAZKHF010000254.1:0-4446 GCA_964552445.1 uncultured Bradyrhizobium sp.
AACAGGAACTTGTAGGCGTCCTCGCCTTCGGCGGCGATCTCGATCTGCGCCGGCAAGTTGTCGCCGCTGTTCTTCTCTTCGAACATCGAGAGCGGCGCGAGCTGGCTGTAGCGCAGGCTCTTCTTGGCGTAGGCGTCGGCGATTCCTTGAGCGATCGCCGCCTCGTCGTCGCCGTCGGTCCACACCAGCCGGCCCTTCTTGGCGACGACGATCGCCGTGCCGGTGTCCTGGCACATCGGCAGCACGCCGCCGGCGGCGATGTTGGCGTTCTTCAACAGGTCGTAGGCGACGAACTTGTCGTTGGCGGACGCTTCGGGGTCGTCGAGGATCTTGGCGAGCTGGGCGAGATGGCCGGGGCGCATGAGGTGGTTGATGTCGATCATCGCCTGCTCGGCGAGAAGGCGCAGCGCTTCGCGCTCGACGATAAGCATGTCGCGCCCGAGCGCGCGCTCGATGCGGACGCCGTCGGCGGCGAGCTTGCGGTAGGGCGTCGCGTCGGGGCCGAGCTGGAAGAGAGGACGGTAGGCGGAGGACATGGGAAGCGGCTCCGGACGGCTGCGAGACGACGCCGCTCCTCGTCGTCGCCGGGCCTGTCCGGGCCATCCACGGAAGGCGCAGCCTCACCCCGTCTTCGCCAAGCCGCCGAAGGCGGGACGCCGTCCGTCTTGCGGCGCAGCGGCTGAGCTCGCGCGGATGGCCGGGGCGAGCCCGGCCATGAGGCGGCGTTCCTGTCGCCGGTCGGTATAGTCGGTCGCGCCGAGCGT
Source organism: uncultured Bradyrhizobium sp. (assembly GCA_964552445.1). Taxonomy (GTDB): domain Bacteria; phylum Pseudomonadota; class Alphaproteobacteria; order Rhizobiales; family Beijerinckiaceae; genus Roseiarcus. The sequence continues at coordinate 765 of CAZKHF010000254.1, forward strand.
TCCAAGCAATCCGTTCGCAGGGGGCCGGTGCGTCGCCGCGCGCGCCGAGGTCGACGGCGGCGTTGATTGTCTCAAGGTCAACACTTATGTTGCGTCATGAACAGCAGCCAAGCCAAGCGTTTCCTCGCCAAGAGAGGCGCGACCTTCGCTCCTGGCAAAGGCGGCCATTTGATCGTCACGCTTAACGGCAAGCGCGCCGTCCTGCCGCAGCATGGCGGGGCGAAGGAGCTGGGCAAGGGGCTTTGGCAAGCGATCTTGAAGCAGCTCGACATCAAGGACCAATGATGCGCTACGCGGTTACTCTCACTCCTGACGACAACGGCACGCTGCTCGTGACCGCGCCGGACATCCCCGAGGCGACGACGTTCGGCGAAAACCGGGCCGACGCGCTCACGCGCGCGGTCGATGCGATCGAAACCGCGATCATCGGGCGCATCGCGGCGCGCGAGGACGTTCCTCGGCCATCGGCGCCGGGCGACGAATTCGTCGCCCTTCCCGCACTGTCGGCGGCGAAAATCGAGCTCTATCGCGCGATGCGCGCCGACTCGGTCGGCAAGGCGGAGCTGGCGCGCCGCCTCGACGTCGCCCTGCCGCACGTCGACCGTCTGCTCGACCTGCGTCGCCGCTCGCGGCTCGATTCGCTCACCGAGGCCTTCGTGGCGCTCGGCCGCACGCTCGACATCGTTGTCAAGAAGGCGGCGTGAACGCTTCGGCGGCGCTCCCACCCGCTACGTCGCCAGCCACCGCGCCAGCCGGCGCGTCGCCTCGGCGATTTCTTCCGGCGCGCGGCCGAAGCACAGGCGCAAGTATCCCTCGCCGCCCAGGCCGAACGCCGAGCCGGGCGCCGCGCCGACGCCCGCCTCGTCGACCAGACGCAGCGCCAGCGCGCGCGAATCGCTTTCGCCGTCGATGGCGCTGAAGAGATAGAAGGTCGCCTCGGGAACGGCGAAGCGCGCCCGTCCGGTCGCCGCGAGGCCGCTGACCAGGATATCGCGGGAAACGCGCATCCGCGCGATCTGCTCGACGAGGAACGCCTCGCCCTGGTCGAGCGCGGCGGTCGCCGCGCGCTGGGCGAACACGGGCACGCCGGACGTCGTGTGCTGAACGATGTTCTCGATCGTCGCGCCGAGCGCCGGCGGCGCCTCCAGCCAACCGATCCGCCAGCCAGTCATCGCCCAGTTCTTCGACAGCGTCTGGACGAAGAGGATTTTGTCGTCGGGCGACATCACGTCGTGGAACGACGGCGCCCGGCCGCCCTGGAAGGTCATCCGCCCGTAGATCTCGTCGGCGACGATCCACAGGCTCCGGCGTCGGGCGATCGCCAAGATCGCCTCGATCTCCTCGCGGCTGGCGACGAAGCCGGTCGGGTTGGCGGGCGAATTGACGAAGATCGCCCGGGTCGCGGGGGAGACGGCGGCGGCGAGCCGCTCGGGATCGAGCCGCCAGCGCTTTTCTCCGCGCTCGAGCGGGACGAACGCCGACCGCGCGCCGGCGAGCGCGACTGCGCCGACGAAATTCGGCCAGGCGGGCGAGGGGATGAGCGCCTCCTCGCCCGGCCCGAGCGTCAGGCGCGCGGCGATCTGCAGCGCGTGCATGCCGCCGATGGTGACGAAGAAGCGTTCGGGCGGGAAGGCGCCGCCGCCCGGCGCCTGGCCATAGACCCGCGTCAGATAGCGGGCGATCGCCGCGCGCAGCTCAGGGACGCCGGCTTGCGCGGCGTAGAAGGTCTCGCCGCGGTCGAGCGAGGCCTTGGCGGCGGCGACGACGAACGGAGGCGTCGCGAGGTCGCCCTCGCCGACCCACAACGGGATGAGGCCCTGGCGATGGCGGCCGTAATCGAACACCTCGACGATGCCGCTCGCCGCCATCGCGCGCATGTCGGGCTCAATCGCGGCGAGCCAGTCGAGGGGCGAGGGCCGGGCGGCGGGCGCGGTCGGAATCGTCATCGCCGCCTCATGAACCGGCGCCCGCCGCCTCGCAAGGGGGACGAAGCGAATTCCGCGCGCGACGTCGCAAGTGCGCAAGCCAAGGGCTCGCCGACGCCGAGGAGGGAGATAAAGCCGCCCGCGGGCTCGGCCGCGCCGCGCTCAGTCCTCGGCGGCTGGCCGCCGCCCGAGCGCGTCGAGGCGCGCCTTGAACAGGGCGGCGCGCGCCTCGGCCAGGCGGGAGGCGCAATAGCCGTAGACCGTCTCCTGATCGTAGTCCCGGCAGACTTCTTCGCGGCGCTGGGAGGCCTCGTTCCGCTCGCGGGCGACGTCGGTCGCCTCGGGCTTGCCTTTGAGCTTGGCTTCCAGCGCGCGCACGCTGCGCTCCGCCGCCGCGTCGGCGCGCGCCCGGTCGCGCTCGATCGCCTTGGCGTCGTTGCCGAGCTCCGTCGCGCCGGGTCCCCACAGGCCGCTCGGGCTCGCCCGGCAGTCGGCCGCCTGGAAGACGCAGGCGGCGTTCTGCTGGGCGACCAGCACCGCGCCGTCGAGCAGGTCGAAGACGAACGGGCAGGCGGGGATGCCCGCCTCGTAGCGCGCCAGGCCATCGGGTCGACCGAGGCTCTTGGTCTCGATCGGGGCGTCGGCGACGACGCCGATGAGGCACTTGCGCGAGGGGTCGGAGATCACCTCGCCGGGAAGGTTGAACTTGTCGATGCGCAGGACTTTGCCGCGGCCGGAGAACAGCAGCTGGCCGCGCGCGCCGTCGAGCTTGAGCGGCCGGCCAACCACGGCGGCCACCTCGGAGATGAAGCCAGGCGCCGCCCGCTCCGCCTTTTGCGCCTCCGCGGCTGGAGCGGGGGGCGCGGCGGGAGAGGCGGCGGGCGCCGGCGCGGCGTCGGGCAGGACGAGCTGCGCGCCGGCGACGCCGCAACTTGCCGCCAGGAAGCCCGCCGCGGCGAGCGTGAATCGCAACATGCCCGACAGCTTACTTTCCGCCGACGGAAATGGGAAGCGGCGCCGCGGCCTGCGGCCGAGCCCATGATTTCCGCCCGCCGGGCGGGTTCTCAGCGCCTTGCGCGGCTCAGGGGCCTTTCTTATATACGCGACGCTGATGCAGGGTTGGGGCGAAGAAGTCTCGCCTGCGGAATTTGGATTCATAAGTCGGGGACCGGAATTTGCGCGGTCGGCCAGCTCGTGGAGAGGGCCGCGCGATTCCGAGGCTAGGCCGCTTCGGGGCCTCGCGGTCTCGCGAAAGGATGGGGATTAGGACATGGCTAAAGTCATCGGCATCGACCTGGGGACGACCAATTCCTGCGTCGCCGTCATGGAGGGCTCGGCTCCGAAGGTGATCGAGAACTCGGAAGGCGCGCGCACGACGCCGTCGATCGTCGCTTTCACCGACGACGGCGAGCGTTTGGTTGGGCAGCCGGCCAAGCGCCAGGGGGTGACCAATCCCGAGCGGACCTTCTTCGCCATCAAGCGGCTGATCGGCCGCTCGTTCGAGGACCCGATGACCAAGAAGGACGTCGGGCTCGTTCCCTATAAGATCATCCGCGCCGGCAACGGCGACGCCTGGGTGACCGCCGACGGCAAGCAGTATTCGCCTTCGCAGATTTCCGCCTTCGTCCTGCAGAAGATGAAGGAGACCGCCGAGGCGCATCTCGGCGGCCCGGTGACGCAAGCCGTCATCACCGTCCCCGCCTATTTCAACGACGCCCAGCGCCAGGCGACCAAGGACGCCGGCAAGATCGCCGGCC